>CAYYHB010000210.1:0-7820 GCA_964471395.1 uncultured Burkholderiales bacterium
CCATCCACGGTCTTCGGATCGTGGCCCCATTGAAGCGGGTTCGGCCAGACCCGGGGCCTTGTGACGCGGCCCCCGCCATCCACGGTCTTCGGATCGTGGCCCCATTGAAGCTTGCCGCCCTGGCGCGACACCATAAAGATCGCCGTCTGTGCCATCCACGGTCTTCGGATCGTGGCCCCATTGAAGCATCGTTGATGGCCTGAATCTGAACGGGGTCATCTACCATCCACGGTCTTCGGATCGTGGCCCCATTGAAGCGCAGTGAATTTCCGAAGATCTCACTGGGAAAGTGCTCCCTGCCATCCACGGTCTTCGGATCGTGGCCCCATTGAAGCAGAGTCTGGAGGAGTCCCTCGAGGGGTCCGGGTTCCATCCGGCCATCCACGGTCTTCGGATCGTGGCCCCATTGAAGCTTCCTGCTCCTCCTCCCACGCACTCCCGTGAGACTCCACCCTCCGGAATAAAGAGACTATTTACCTTGCCATGTTAATGTGTTATAACTTTTGCACATATGGCAAACGTCCAAACCGTCTCCCCCTGGGTCCGGCTGCTCCGCTTGATTCGGCTGGACTTCTCCGACCTGGTGGTGCTTGTCAGTTACAACCTGGTCAGCGCCCTGCTGGTGCTGGCCACACCGCTGGCCGCTCAGGCCCTGATTAACAGCATAGCCGCCGGTATGTTCCTGCAGCCGGTGGTAGTGTTGACGGCCCTGCTCTTCCTGGGGCTGGCTCTGGCCAGCCTGCTGGGAATGCTTCAGTTCACCCTGGTTGAGCTGCTCAAGCAGCGGGTGTTGGCCCGGACCGCTCTGCGGCTGAGCCAGCGTTTGCCGTTTGCCAGCCTGCTGGTCTTTCAGCGGACCAATTCGGCCGAGCTGCTCAACCGATTCTTCGACGTGCTGACCCTCCAGAAGTCGGCCTCCAAGCTCTTGCTCGACTGCCCCCAGGCGGTTCTCCAGGTGCTGGTGGGACTGCTGTTGCTTTCTTTTTACCACCCTTTCCTGTTGCTCTACGGGCTGGCCCTGGTGGCCGGCATGCTGTTTGTCTTGCTGATGGGCTTCGGGGGAGTCTCCAGCAGCATTCGCGTCTCGGCTCGTAAATACCGCGTGGCCGGCTGGCTCGAGGAGCTGGGGCGCTGCCAGTTGGCCTTCAAGATGGCCCCGGGCAGCACGCTTCCCGAAGGCCAGACGGATCGGCTGGTGGTGGACTATATCCTGGAGCGGCGACGCCATTTTCTGGTCTTGTTGCGCCAGTGGGCGGCACATTACGCGGTCTACGTGGTGGGTAGCGCGGGTATTCTCGGGCTGGGAGGCTGGCTGGTCATCAATCGTGGCCTCACCCTCGGTCAGCTGGTGGCGGCTGAGCTGGTCGTACTGAACGCCCTCCGGGCCTTCGAGAAGATCGTCTATTCCCTGCCAGCTTTCTATGACACCCTGACGGCCCTGGACAAGCTCAGTGCCATCGAGGAGATTCCCCTCGAGCGCAAGGATGGCAGACCGGTACCGACCACCTTCGCCGGCCCGGTGCTCGAGTGCCGGCACCTGTCTTACCAGTATTTTGAAGGGTTCTCTCTGCGCGAGGTCAGTCTGCGGCTCGAGCCTGGCAGCCTGGTCAGCCTGTTGGGCCCCAACGGCTCGGGCAAGTCCACTCTGCTCGAGCTGATCGCTGGCCTGCTCGAGCCCAGTCAGGGCCTCTTGCTGGTCAACGGGGTGGATGTGCGCGACGCCTGCCTGACCAGTCTGCGCAAGGTGGCGGTGCTGGTGGGGCAGCCCCAGGACCTTTTCGAGGGCACCATCGAGGAGAACATCCTGGTGGGCCGCGAGCTTGACCATGGGGACCTCCTCTGGGCTCTGGAGCTGACCAGGCTTGACCATGACCTGGCCCTGACCAAGCAGGGCCTGAAGACGCGCCTGGTCAGCGAGGGACGTAACCTCTCGCGGGGGATGCGCCAGAAGGTATTGCTGGCCAGGGCCGTGATCGGCCGGCCCCGTCTGCTGTTGCTGGACGAGGCCCTCACCTCCATCGACGAGCGCGACCGGGTGGCCATTCTGGAGGCCATGGCGCCGAAGAGAAACCAGTGGACGGTCCTCAATGTCACCCACGAGCCCTGGTCGATGATGGCCTCTGACTGCATCTACGTGCTCGAGGCAGGCCAACTGGTCCAGCAGGGCGGGTTTGAGGAGCTGATCAAGCAGGCCGATGGCTTGCTCGCTCGCCTGTACCCCGAGCTGGCCGCTCGTTGGAAGGAAGACTGATGGACTCGCTCAGTATGCGCATGGTGAAGACTCCTCGCCTGGGCTGCCTGCTGGCGGTCCTTCTGGCGGGGCTATTGGCCCTTGCGGTGGTGATCCTGGTCTATACCCCCTGGCAACAGTCGGTGAAGGGAGCGGGTCAGGTGACGATGTTCCACCCGATGAGCCGCCCCCAGCCGGTTGAGGCTCTGATCCCGGCAAGAGTGGTGAGCTGGAAGGTGCTCGAGGGCCAGACGGTTCGAGCCGGCCAGTTGCTCCTCGAGCTCGAGGACGTGGACTCCAAGTTTCTCGACCCCGCTCAGGCCGGCCTCATGCGCGAGCAGCGTCAGGCCCTGCTGCGGAGGCGGCAGGCGGCCCTGGGCCGGGAGGCGGCTCTGGCGCGGCAGCTCAGCGCCATGCTGCGCTCGCAAGAGGCGTCCCTTCCCATCGCCTCGGTTCGCAACCAGCAAAGCGACGATCGCTTGCTGGCCGCCCGCCAGGCTCTCAAAGCAGCCACTCAGGCCAGCGAGACGGCTCGGCTGAATTTGCAGCGCCTCGAAGACCTGCATGCCCGAGGGCTTCGTTCGACCCGCGACCTGGAGCTGGCGCAGCTCGAGGGCGTGCGCGCGGCCACCGAAGTGGAGCGTGCTCAGGTGGCTGTGGAGGTGGCCGAGAAGGACATTCGGGCGGCCACCCTGGACGTGAGCAAGGTGCTGGCGGATACTTCTGCCGCCATGGCGGGCGTGGAGGCCAACCTCAACTCGGTGCGAGAGTCTATCGCCTCCATCGACAGCGACCTTCGCAAGCTGGAGATCGAGCTGGGAAACCTGGAAGTTCGCAATAAGCAGCAACGGGTGGTAGCCCCCTCGGACGGTCGGGTGGTCCGGCTGCTCAAGGTGGGCAAGGGCGAGACGGTCAAGCCTGGCGACGTGCTGGCCACCATCGTGCCCGCGGTCGACGATCAGGCTGTTGAGCTGTTTGTCTCCCAGGATGACGCTCCGCTGGTGGCTCCCGAACGCCCCGTTCGTCTCATGTTCGCCGGCTTTCCGGCTCTGCAGTTCTCGGGTTGGCCCTCGGCCTCGGTGGGCACGTTTGCCGGGCGGGTGGCCGTGGTGGACGCGGTGGACGATGGCAGCGGTCGCTATCGCTTGTTGGTGCGACCCGACGAGGTGGCCATCGCCTCCGGGCGTGAAGAGCCCTGGCCGAAGGGAGAAATTCTGAGGCCCGGCAGCGCCGCCAGCGGGTGGGTCATGCTCGACACCGTGCCGCTGTACTTTGAGCTCTGGAGGCGCTGGAACGCCTTCCCCCCCAATTTCCCAAGCCATGAGAAGGGGGCCGACAAGGCGCCCTCGATCCCCAAGCGGAGCGCGAAATGAGTTTTCTCCTGGTCTTCTTGCTCCTGCTCGGGGTTGCGGGAGCTCAGCCCCTGACTCTTCGCGACCTGCTCAAGCGCGTGGAGACTCATCATCCCGTGCTGCGCCAGGCTGACCTGGCGGTGCAGATGGCCCGGGCCAGGGTGACGGAGAAGGAAGGTGCCTTCGACCCGACCCTGGCCTTGAGCAGCGGCTACCAGCGCTACAACAGCTCGAGCGACCCGGGCAAAGGCAAGGAGGCTTTTGTCAATGGGCTGGATGTCTTCTGGACGACACCTTCCGGCATCAAGCTGGGGGCTGGGGCCGACCTCAACCGGGGGGACATCAAGTCGCCCGCCAGCCTGACCGGCGAGGGCGGCACCTACTACCTGGAGGCCAAGATCCCCCTGCTGCAGGGTTTCGAGATCAACGACAAGTCCGTGGCCTGGCAGCAAGCCAGGCTAGGTCTGCCGCTGGCCGAGGCCGAGCGCAGCCTGGTCCGCTTGAGCTTGCTCCGCTCCGCGGGAGAGTCCTACTGGGACTGGGCCGGAGCCTGGCAGGCGGTGGATGTCAATCAGAGATTGCTCGAGCTCACGCGCGAGCGTCTGGAGGTGGTGAAGACGCGGGTGGAGTCAGGCGACCTGGCTGCCATCGACGTGGCCGAGACCGAGCAAGAGCTTGAGCGTCGGCGCGGATCGTTGACCAGGGCTCGCCGTCTGGGCGAGAGCACCAGCCTCAAGCTGGCCTACTTTCTCTGGGAGGATGAGCGGGTGCCGGGTCGCGAGAGTGCTCCGGCGCAACTGGATTCACCTCGCCCGCTGACCGTGGAAGAGGCCGGTCAGGCACGGCTGGAGGCGATCCGACTGCGACCCGAGTTTCGGGGGCTGACGGTTCAGCGCGAGATCGTCTGGCTGGACCAGAGCCTGGCCGAGAACAACCAGCGCCCGGCGCTCAACCTGATCGTGAGCCCGGGGATGGATGTGGGCAACCAGGGAGTGGGGCCGGTCTTCAGAGGCGGGCTGGAGCTGGTCATTCCCCTTCAGACTCGAGAGGCGGACGGCAAGCTGGAGCTGGCCCGACTCAAGATTGAGGATCTAGACCTCAAGACCTTGCTGCAGTCGCGGAAGGTGCTGCTGGAGGTGGAGGATGCCATCTCGGCCGTCACTGCCGCCTACGAGCGATTTCAGGCCGCCGAGCGCGAGTTGGAGCTTGCCCGTCGCGTCGAGGAGGGGGAGCGCTACCGCTTCTCCATGGGTGACAGCACGGTCTTTCTGGTCAACCAGCGTGAGCGGGCTGCCGCCGAGGCCGAGCTGCGCCGGCTCGAGGTGCAGGGGGAGTATCTCAAAGCTCTGGTGGGATTAGATGCGGCCGCCGGGCGGCTGGGAGAAGACAGGCCTCTAGAATCTGCTCGATGACCTGCGTCATAGGACCTTGCCCCCTTTCGCGCCATAATGGAGGCAGCTCACACAGCGCAAGGAGTTGACCATGAGCAGAATCCTGGTTCCCATAGACGGCTCGGGCGAGAGTCACTCCGCCCTGCCCTACGCATTGAGGATGGCCCGACTGTACCAATCCGAGATCGTCCTGGTCGGGGTGGCTGAAAAGGCCTATGAGGAAGAGCCTGAGCCCGGGAAGGCCCGCATGGGCCTGGAGGAGCATCTCGGCAAACTCCGGGAAGCCTTCGAGAAGATGGGGGTGCCCATCAGCGTTCGGGCGGCCTCCGGGGTTCCTGCCGAGGAGATCGTACAGTTGGCCGACCAATGCGCTGCCGACCTCATTGTCATGAGCTCTCACGGGCGCCGCGGGACCGGCCGCTGGCTGCTGGGCGGGGTGACCGCTCGGGTGATGCGCGAAGCCGACTGCCCGGTGATGATTACCCGCCCGGGGGAGCATCAGCCAGGCGAGACCCACAACGCGCCCTTCCGGCGCATCCTGTTGCCTCTTGATCGTAGTCCGCTTTCCGAGCGAGCGATGGACGCCGCGGCCTACCTGGCCGAGCGGGATCAGGCTCATCTCTGCCTGCTCGGGGTGGTGGACTATCCCACCTGGTTGTGTTTTCAGACCGAGGAGAAGTGGGCCCAGCGACTGCCCGCCGTGACCGAGCAGTACCTGAGCGAGCAGGCTGAGAAGCTCAAGAAACGGGGGATTCGCGCCTACACTCAGGTGTGCATCGGTGATCCAGCCGAGCAGATCCTCCGGCTTGCCGAGTCGGATGTGGACCTGATCGTGATGGCGACCCACGGATACTCCGGCATCGCCCGGGCCATCATGGGCAGCGTGGCCGAACGGGTAGTTCACCACGCGCGTTGTCCCGTGCTCTTCGTGCGCCAGCATCGAGGGGCGGTGGCTTCTCCACCGCTGGCTGAGCAAAGCCCTTCTCCAGGCTGAGGTGGTTCAGATCTGCCAGTCGTTGACCGCCAGCCAGTGGCGGATACTCAGGCGCACGCGCTCGCTGTCCGCCCGGGCTGCCTGAGCCTGCTCGAGGTCGATGGCGATTTCACGCTCGTAGTCTGCGTCTTCGCGAAGCTGCTGCAGCAGTGGTTTGCCTCAGTCAAATCTCCACGCCCTCGCGCTCGATGTCCAGGATCAGTCGGCGCTCTCGGTCTTTGAGCCGGGCGATGCGTTCGGGGTCGACAACAAAAGGACTCAGAGCAACCGGGTTGGATTCCTCGAGCATCATGTCGGCCCCCGCGAACACGATCGCTTTGCGGGTCTCGTGGTCTGCCGAGTCTACCACCACCATCAGATCCAGATCTGAATCGGGGCGGCACAGTCCTCGCGCTCGAGAGCCGAAGGCTCGCAGGCGAAGAAGACGCGGGCCGAGCATGGCCACCAGCCGTTGCTTGAATCGGGCGGCAAGCTCACGATCTGACTGTTCCACGCACTCCCATTCCGCTCGGTCCCTCGCAACCCCTCCGGTCAGAAAAAAGCCTCTCGGGAACCGTCGGGGGGAGACGGGGCACCCGAGAGGCAAACATGGCTGGCGTTTGGAACCACCATCCTCGCAGAGCCGGAACAGGGGAACCGGCCTGACTTTTTGGCAACTCCAGCCTAACAGGGCCTGGTGAAGATCCGCTCCAAGCAAGATGAAAAGATGATGAATGACCTGCTTTTGCTCCTGCCCGCGACAATTGGTGGACTCCACGAATCTTTCCCGGGTAAATTCCAGGTAACCTTGACAAAATGATCAAGTTCAGATATCCTGTCTCCAGGTCGAAAATCATGAAGATGTCCACGTGTCATACCACCAAGCAGTATCCAGGTTGGGCCGATTTGAGCCCGGCCAAGCGGCCGTTCCCCGGAATTCGGGAGGGTGAGCCTCTCGCATAGCCTGCTCTCAGGAGATGCGTCCACGCTCGCCCACCCGCGGAAAGCCCCGGGTGGGCGAAGTTGTTTTAGAGGGAGAATCGACCGATGGCGACCACCAGATCAAAGAATTTGCACCTGTCCGAGCAGCCCCGACCGTGGGCGGCCGGGATGAGCGACGCCTGTGGGCGACCCGATGAGGGTACGTCCCCCGGTTTCGGGGCCGACCGCTACCAGCTCCGGCCCGGCGCGCGTCCCCCCGGCGCCTTCTCCGTCCCGGGAGGGGTTGACATTCGGTAACGGCTGACATCGCTTGCCCGGTGCACGGCCGTTCAGGGCTGGCGGTCACCGGGGAGTCGGTTGTCCCCGGTGACCGCGCCGGTCCGTTTCTCGGAGCGTGGCGCAGCCTGGCTAGCGCGCTTGCCTTGGGAGCAAGAGGTCGCCGGTTCGAATCCGGCCGCTCCGACCAGACCGGTCAAGGCCCCTGGCTGCTGTAAGGAGCATTCAGAGCGATCTGGATGGGTCGAAGCCTCGGCTTCGGCAGGCCGGGTAACACCGGCCCAAATGGGTGTCATGGGACAATGGAGTCCCGCCCGGCTGCATACCGGGAGCGGCTTTGCTTCGCACCGCCCAGTTCGATTCTGGGGGCACTCACCAAATTTTTTGTAAAGTATTGATTTTAGAATAGGAATGTGTTTTTGTGAGAAAATTTGGAGCAAGCAAAGGTGGGCTGGCCCGACTACCTCACTCTCGCTAATTGGAGAGGGAAAGGGCTGAATGTCCCCGCCTGGCCGCGCCGGTCTCAGCGGCTTGAAACCTCCTAAAGCAGGATCCCGCCCCTCCAATCCCGCAACATGGCAGTTCTCCCGGAGGAAACACGCCATGAAAACCTATGATGCCATCATTGTCGGAGGCGGCCACAACGGACTGGTGGC
>CAYYHB010000211.1:0-7820 GCA_964471395.1 uncultured Burkholderiales bacterium
GCGTGTGGGTGATCAGGTCATCGATGTTGATCTTGCCCTGCATGTACCAGTCCACAATCCGGGGAACGTCGCGCCGTCCCCTGGCCCCGCCGAAGGCCGTGCCCTTCCAGACCCGGCCGGTCACCAGCTGGAAGGGCCGGGTGGCGATCTCCTCGCCGGCCCCGGCCACCCCGATGATGACCGAGGTTCCCCAACCTCTGTGGGTGCACTCCAGGGCCTGGCGCATCACCTTTACGTTGCCGATGCACTCGAAGGAGTAGTCGGCCCCGCCTTCGGTCAGCTGGACCAGGTGGGCCACCAGGTCGCCTTCCACCTCGGCCGGGTTGACGAAGTCGGTCATGCCGAACTTCTCGGCCAGGGCGCGCTTGGCGGGGTTGAGGTCGACCCCCACAATCTGGTGGGCGCCGGCCATGCGAGCCCCCTGGATGACGTTGAGGCCGATGCCGCCCAGTCCGAAGACCACCACCCGGTCGCCGGGGGCCACCCTGGCCGTGTTGATCACCGCTCCGATGCCGGTGGTGACCCCGCAACCGATATAGCACACCTTGTCGAAGGGGGCGTCAGAGCGGATTTTGGCCAGCGCGATCTCGGGCAGCACGATGTGGTTGGCGAAGGTGGAGCAGCCCATGTAGTGGTGCACCTTCTCGCCGTTGAGCGAGAAGCGGCTCGTGCCGTCGGGCATCAGCCCCTTGCCCTGGGTATCGCGGATGGCCGTGCACAGGTTGGACTTGTTGGAAAGACAGGTCTTGCACTGGCGGCATTCGGGGATGTAGAGGGGGATCACGTGGTCGCCCGGCTTGAGGCTGGTCACGCCGGACCCGCACTCGAGCACCACCCCCGCCCCCTCGTGCCCGAGCACGCTGGGGAAGAGCCCCTCGGGGTCGCGTCCGGACAGGGTGAAGGCGTCAGTATGGCAGACGCCGGTGGCCTTGATCTCGACCAGCACTTCGCCCGCTCTGGGGCCTTCCAGGTCGACGGTTTCGATGGAGAGAGGCTGGCCGGGGGCCAGCGCGACAGCAGCTTTGGTCTTCATGGGCGGCGCCTTCGAGGGAGAAGGGCGGCTTTACTGCCCGATGATGGTGGAGAGCGTCTTGGTGTAGAAGTGGATGACGTAGGCGCCCACCACGATGCCCATGAAAAGCATCATGAATACGGGCAGCAGCACCATCACCTTCTTCAGGGTGTACTGGGCTTCCTCATCCATCATCTCCGAGGAGCGTCGCAGCATGTCGGACGGATCCCCCGTCTCCTCGCCGGTCATCAGCAGCTGCGCCACCATGGGAGGCAGCAGGTGCAACTTGTTGATGGCCACGGCCGGGCTGGACCCCTGGTCGATGAGCGCGGTGATCGACTTCAGCCGCTCTTCCATCGCAAGGTTGCCGCAGGCCGAGGCGCTCAGGTTGATGGCCTCCACCGGGAGGAAGCCCGAATCGTAGAGCTGGGCCAGGCAAGCCAGGAACCGGGCCATGGCGATCTTGATCACCAGGCTGCCGATCAGCGGCAGGTAGAGCACGAAGCTGTCCACCACGCGGCGCAGGCTGGGCACGTTCGTGAGGACGCGATAGATCAGTACCAGGGCCAGGATGGAGCCCCAGAAGGTCAGGAAGACTGAGAGCGTGGTGAGGATGTAAGTCTTCAGGTCAGAGGTGATCAGCAAATAGAGCGGGGGGATGAAGATGCCCACGTGGATGATGCACAGCGGATAAACCAGCTTGCTCATAAGGTCGCGCTGGAAGCGAAGGCTCTTTTCGAGACTGTCGGCCAGTTGCTGAAGATTGCGCTCGAGCGTGCCGCCCTGCTCGCCGGCCTGCACCAGGGCCGATTCATAACTGGTGAACATCTGGGGGTACTCTTGCATCACCTGGGCCAGCGAGGCGCCATGGGTGACCTTGTCGGACATGTCCTTGCCCAGCTTGCCGATGGTGTGGTTGGAGGCTCCTTCCAGCGAGCGTCCGACCGACAGCCCGGCCCGGACCATGGTGGCTACCTGGCGGAAGAAGAGAGCTTTCTTCTCGAGGTCGAGACCGAAGAGACGACTGAGCATGAGGGAGAATTCCCCGGACTCGGCGATCGGGCCTGCCGTCATGGGATGTGCGCAGGACATGCCGGCGCACGGGCGGGCAACTCCGGGCACATTCCAGAGTCAGTCCAGGATGTGCGCAGGACATGCCGGCCATGGGCGGGCAGCTCCGAGCGCATTTCCCGGGCAGGCCTTCCCGGCCCGTAAATGGAAACGCCCGCATGCCATGGCCCGCATCCCCGACCTGACCAAAGAGCTGGACCGGCTCTGCTACAACGCCCGGGTCCAGCGCGTGGCGCGGGTGGCCCGCGAGCACGCCGACAGCCCGGGCCTCTCGTCCTGGCTCGACAAGCTGCATCCCTGCCTGGCCCTGGTGGGAGCCCGCCACAGCGGCCGTACTGAGCGATTGCTCAAGGCTCTGCTTGACCCCCGCGTAAGCGTGAGTACGTACGCGCTTGGCTTGCTGCGCAGCCTGCCCGAGCTCCCCGACCTGGGTCCTTCCCTGACGAAAGTCTGCCCGGCGGTGCGGGCGGGACTGCTTTCCATCCTGTCCACCCGGGCCACCCCCGAGCAGGCGGCGGCGCTCCTCCCCCTGGTGGAGGAGCGCTACGGCCCGGGCGAGGCGGCCCACCTGCTGCGGGCGCTTTCGCAGGACGACCTGGAGAAGCACCTGCCCCGCCTGGCCCCGCGCCTGAGCAACTGGGCCGGGCTGGCAGTCCGCCATCCCCGGCCAACGCTGGCCTTCCTGCGCCAGCAGCTCGAGAGCATGCCGGACCGAGAACGAGCCCGATTCTGGCACCTGCAGAAGAAGGCCTGGCGGGTGCTGGCCGAGCACCTGCCGGGCGAGGTGCTGCAGCTCGCCTTCGAGCTTCATCCGCCCGAGCAGCTTCCCCCGCTGCCCCTTGGCCTGCTGGCCAGGAGCCACCCGGACCAGGTCGAGGCCCTGTTCACCCGGGGCGAGCTGGCGCCCCCTCCCGAGCTGGCCCGCAGGCTCCGACGCCTCGAGCGTGAGCGCGTCCACCGCCTGGCCCGTCACTTCGCCCACGACCCGGTGCTGGTGGCCCGGCTGCTGGCGGCCTGTCCCCCCTCCTGGCGCCAGGCCGCTTTCGAGGCGGCCTACCAGGGGGCCGACCTGAGCGCCCGTGAGTGGCCGCTGGACCTGCTCGAGAGCCTTCCCCACGCTCTTCGCACCCGCGAAGCCGAGCGCATGCTGGGCCTGCGGGCCGTCAGTACCAACCCCTGTCTGCGGCTCGAGGTGGCCGCCCGCGCCTCCATCGAAGCGGCCCAGCCGATTCTGGAGCCCGAGACCCGGGCCGCTCTGGCCGAGGACCGGGCTCTGGCTGTCAGCCGCCTGCTCTGGTGCTACGCCCTGAACCGGGCCGACCTGACCCCGCTGCTGCGACGCCTGGTGCCGCGCTTGCGAAACGAGCAAGATCCGGTGCGCCTGGCCGCCTGCAGCAGCCTCAAGGCCAGCTGCCTGGGACCCGAGAGCCTCGAGCCCCTGCAAGAGCTGGTGGACGCCGTGGTGCAGGCCCGGGATACCTCCTGGGCCACGCGCAACTGCCTGCAAGAGCTGGGAATGCAGCTCTTGCGACGAGGGGCGCTCGACCCTGAGGGGCCCTTTCTGCCCTTCAGCCTGGATCTGCAGCGCAAGCTGGTGGGCCAGAGCGGCCATCTGGCCTGGCCGCGCCTGAACGACCTGCCCCGGGGCAGCGAGCAGGCCCTGTATGGCGCCTTTGAGCGCTGGGTCAAGGCCTCCAACGAGCGCGACCGCTACTGGCCGGTGGTGAGCCTGGCCGGAGCCCTGGGCAAGCGCGCCCGCAACCTGCCGCATCTCCAGAAGCTGCTCGCGGAGGCCACCCGGGCCAAGCCGGACTGGCTGGCCAATCAGGCCATCCACCACTACCTGGAAGACCCGGCCCAGCGCGACCAGCGGGTGCGAAAGCTGCTCGATCAGGACGAGTCAGTTATTGTGATCCAGTCCGTCTTCTGGCACGTGCATCGGCGCCGCCAGGACTGGCTCGACCCTTATTTGCAGGGGCGCGTGCTCAAGGGTCGCTTCGTCAACCAGAAGACCGCCTACCTGATCCCGGCCACCAATGGCTTCCAGCGCTGGCTGCCCCGTCAACAGCAGGCTTTCGGCCGGTTGCTGCGCCGGGTCATCGACGACACGAAGCGCTATGACCGCGAGCGTACCGCGACCCTGCTCACCTTCTGCCGGCTCCCCAGCACTGGCCTCGCCTCCCTGCGCGACGACCTCCAGAACGCCCAGATCCCGATCCAGGAAGCTGCTCTGCAGGGAACCACCTACCTCGACCAGCCCGGCCAGGCGTTGGCCGAGCTGCTCAACTACCTCGACAGCGACCGGGCCCGGGTGGCCATGTACGCCATCCCTCGCGCGGCTCGCTACACTCCGCCAGCCTTGCTGGCCGAGAAGCTGGGCGAGCTGCTCGCCCGCGAGCGCCTCAAAGTGACGGTGCACAAGGAGGCCCTGCGCCTTCTGGGCGTCCATCGGGTAAGCGGTGCCTCGCAAGCGCTGCTTTCCCAGTGGCAGCGCCCCGAGCTGCACCGCGACGTGCGCATCGCCGTGCTGCACGCGGCCCGGGCCATCTTGGACGAGACCTGCTGGGAGATCCTGGCTCTGGCCGCCAACGGACAGGCGGAGGTGGCCCGGGCCCTGCTCGATCAGTCGCCCGCGCTTCTCCCCCAAAGCGCGCGCGAGCGTTACGCCGAGCTGGTGATCCAGGTGGCCGGCTCGCACGAGCCCCGGGTGCGGGAGGCCGCTTACCAGGCTCTCTCGCAGTGGGCGACCGGTCTGGAGGAGCCGGTGGCCCGAGCTCTTTCGGCCGCTGTGTTGAACCTCGAGATCGGTGCCGAGTGGCGCCTGGCCGCGGCCGGCCTGGTGCAGGTGGCGGGCGACGGCCTGGCGCTGGGGGTGCTGAGCGAGACGGCCCGGGCTCTTCAGGCCCATCCTTTTGAGCCTGACGCCGAGAGCGAGCGCGACCGCCCGGCCTGGCAGCGCCTCAGGCACCTGGTGGCTCTGCTGGGCCGGCTCGAGTGGCGCAAGCGCAAGGCTTTGCGGAGTACTTTGCAGGGCCTGGTGGCGGGCGAGCTGGGCGCCTGGCTGCGGATCGCCAGCATGCCCTGGCCTCTGGTCGATCCCGGGGAGGTCTCCGACATCGCCCTGTCAGCCTTCGAGGCCGAGCTGGCCGACTCGGGCTTTGTCTGGGAGGAGCCGGGTCAGGCTTATGAGCGCCTGGCCTCGGGGCCCCCCGTTTGGCGGCGCATGGCGGTGCGGCTGGTGGGGGCTGCCGGCCGGCGCAGCGGCTGGGAAGCGGAGTGGCGCGAGCGTCTGTTGACCCTGCGCCGTGACAACGACCCTCACGTTCGCTGGGAGGCGGGCCAGCTCTTTACCCGAGAGGAGTGACAGATGACGGGAGTGGCACTGGTGACAGGGGGAACACGGGGGATCGGGCGAGCCATTGCGTCCGCCCTGATCGCCGAGGGGATGCGGGTCGCGGTGGTGGCCCGCAGCAGCGAGCAGGTGGAGCAGACGGCCAGCGAGCTCGGCTGCCTGGGGCTGGCGGGCGACGTCAGCGAGCCGGCCACGGCTGCCAGCATGGTGCATCAGGTGGAGCAAGCGCTGGGGCCGCTGGACCTGCTGGTCAACAACGCCGGCCTGGGGGGGCCGATGGGGCCCCTCTGGGAGAACGACCCGGAGGAGTGGTGGCGCTGCATGGAGGTCAATCTGCGCGCCCCCTTGCTGCTCTGCCACGCAGCGCTCAAGAGCATGGTTGCTCGGCGCCAGGGGCGGATCGTGAATGTGGCCAGCGGGGCCGGGGCGGCCGCCATTCCGCACATGATGGCCTATGTGGTCAGCAAGACGGCGCTGATCCGCTTCACCGAAGGGTTGGCCATGGAGTCTGGCCCGCATGGCATTCGCGTTTTTGCCCTGCACCCCGGCACGGTGCGCACCGAGATGACCGAGCGCTTCCTGCGCGAGGCCCACCCCGGCCTGGCCTGGTTCGGGCCCTACTTCGAGCAGGCCGAGGTGCGCCCCGAGGCGGCCGCGGCCATGGTCTTGCGACTGGCCAGAGGGGAAGGCGACGCGTGCTCGGGGCAGCTGATCTCGTACAACGAGGAGCTGAGCGGGCGCAAGCCGGGCACTTACGTGCTGCGCCTGCAAACGTAGGGGAGGGGCCTGCTGGCAGGGAATTCATGCAGATGAGCCTCACAGGGGTTGACCGTTTTGAGATCGTGCAAGGGGAGATCGTTGCTTTTAGTCCGACCGGGGGGCGCCACGGCCAGGTGGAGGGGAACGCTTACTTCTTGCTGGCCAACCACATTCGCAAACAGCAGCTCGGTCGTCTCTATGTTGGCGAGGTGGGCGTGGTCGTTTTCTGTGAGCCCCTGACGGTTCGGGGGGCCGACGTGGCCTTTGTTCACGTTGACCAGGGCCCGCCGGCCACCAGCCCGGAAGGCTACCTGCTGACGGCCCCGGCCCTGGTGGTGGAGGTCCTCTCCCCGAACGATCGGGCCAGCGAGGTCGAGAGAAAGGTTCAGGAGTACCTCCTGGCAGGGGTGGCTGTCGTCCTGGTGCTCGACCCCGACAATCGCTGTGCCACCCTGGCCCGGCCGGACTCGCGAGTGCTGCTGAGCGAGCACCAGCGCCTGGAGCTGCCCGACCTTCTGCCCGGCTGGTCGGTCGGGGTGGAGGAGTTTTTTCTGGAGTGACCGGAGGGCTTCAGGGCGCCCTGCTCTCCCTGAGATCGAACTGGGTTATTTATACTGGTCCCAGGGGTGATTATGTGCTACACCCATGGTATGCGCCGGGGAATCGCTCTGGTGTCCACCTTGATCATGACGGCCATCCTGGCCCTCATGCTGATGGCGTTGTTCAGCTCCACCCGGGCCAGCCTGTTCGGCGGCATGGTGCATCATCGCAAGGTGGCCGCTCTCTACGCGGCTGAAGCCGGCCTGGCGGTGACCATGGCCGAGCTCGAGGCCAACGGCTTCACTCCGCCCCAGAGCACCCTCACGGGCAATCTCAAGACCGGGACCTGGTCGGTGACCTTTGCCGGCGGGCCGGGGCCCGGTCCGCTCGAATCGGTAAACAACCTGCAGAATACGGCCGGCTCGGCCGAGAGCTATCGGGGCCTCAACACGGTGCCGCCCGCCTCGGCCCTCATCATCGTGCGGGCCCAGTGCGGCGGGGTGGAGCGGGTGCTCGAAGCCATGGTCACCCGGGGAATGACCGGCGCCAACCTCACTCGAGCCATCCAGAGCAGCGGCACGGTCACCATGATCGGCGACGCCATGGTGGACGGGATCAAGGCCCTGGACGACCTCACCCCGGTGCCCGGCCACATCCAGAGCAACAGCACCGGACCGGGCACCGTCATCAAGTGGGATCCTCAGGGCGGAACGGCCAACATCACCGGAACGGTGACCTCGGTAGCCACCGGGGCAGCCATCGACCTGGCCGGCTACACCCCGGCCGGGGGAGCGCCCCAGACCGGAGTCGGCGCGGCGGCCTTCCCGGTGGTCGACATACCCGGTGAGATCGCGCTCAAGAGCAGCAGCCCGGCTCCCACCTTCAATGCCACCGGCGTGTCCAACCTGGGCACGGGTGACTACTACCACAGCGGCGATGTGACGTTGAATGGCGACCTGGACCTGGACGGAGCCAACCTGTATGTCTCCGGCAATCTGACCGTAAACGGCTCCATTTCCGGCAAAGGCTCGGTTTACGTCCAGGGAGAGACGAGTTTTCAGGGCGATGCCAGCATCGAGGGCAACG
>CAYYHB010000212.1:0-7747 GCA_964471395.1 uncultured Burkholderiales bacterium
GTCCCGGGAGGATTGCAGCAACAGTTTGAGACTCTTGTCGGACATGGCCGGGGGGTTCTGGGAACATTTGGACCGCTCCTGTCGTCGCTGCATTGGCCTTGAACCCGCCGGGGAAGAGGAACTCTCCTCGGGCTGTCGTAAAATCGCCCCCCTATGAGTCAATCCACCGCTACGACGGCCACGGCAAGCCCGGCGGCCGGGGAAGAACCCACTGTGAAGCCCAGAGTACTGGTCAGCGACCCCCTCCCCTCCGAGGCCCTCACCGCCCTGCGCGGTCTGGCCGAGATTGACCAGGTGCAGGGGCTGACCCCCCAGCAACTGGCCGAGAAAGTGCGGCCCTACCAGGCCCTCATCGTGCGAAGCGCTTCGCGCGTGACCCGAGAGGTGATCGAAGCGGCCGAGAATCTGCAGGTCATCGGCCGGGCCGGAGTGGGCGTCGACAACATCGACGTGGAAGCCGCCACCCAGCGCGGCATCCTGGTCGTCAACTCACCCGGCGGGAACACCATCTCGGCCGCCGAGCACACCATGGCCCTGTTGCTGGCCGCGGCCCGCATGATTCCCCAGGCGCATGCCTCGCTGGCGGCCGGGCAGTGGGATCGCAAGACTTTCACGGGCCTTGAGCTCTACCAGAAGACGCTGGGTGTGGTGGGATTGGGCCGCATCGGACGCGAGGTTGCTAGCCGGGCCGCCGCCTTTGCCATGCGGGTCGTCGCCTTCGACCCTTTCCTGTCGGCCGACTATGCTCGCGATCGGGGCATCGAGGCGCTGCCCCTGGATGAGCTGTTGGCACTCAGCGATTACGTCACCATTCACGTGCCCCTCTCGCAGGAGACTCGCAACCTCTTCTCGGCCGACCGGCTGGGCAGGATGAAGAAGGGTGCGGTCCTGGTGAACTGCGCCCGGGGCGGCATCGTGGACGAGGAGGCCCTCTGCGAAGCGCTCAAGTCGGGCCAACTGGCCGCTGCCGGCGTGGACGTTTTCGCCAACGAGCCGCCCGAGGGCTCGCCTCTGCTCGGCCTGAAGAACATCGTGGTCACGCCCCATCTGGCCGCCTCCACTCACGAGGCCCAGAATCGGGTGGCCATCGATGTGGCCGAGCAGATCGCCGAGGTGTTCCGGGGCAATCCCCCTCGCACTGCGGTCAACATCCCTTACCTGCGCCCCGAAGTGATGAGCGCGCTGCGCCCATTCCTGCACCTGGCCGAGCAGATGGGCAAATTGGCCGCTTCCCTGGCCCAGGGACCGGTGCGCCGGGTACGCCTGCAGTATCGCGGCGGCCTGGCCGACTCGGAGGTCAACTACCTGACCAAAGCAGCGCTTCGGGGCGTTCTTTCGGTATCCCACTGCGAGGTGGTCAACTTCGTGAACGCGATTCTGGTGGCTAACGAGCGCGGCATCGAAGTGCTCGAGACCACCAGCCGCACCAGCGCCACCTACTCGAATCTGATCGAGCTCGAGGTCGATTCCGAGAAGGGAACCCGCCGTCTGGGGGGGGCCGTCTTCGACGAGCAGGCACGGGTGATCGAGCTCGACCATTACTCGATCAGCCTGGTGCCCGAGGGCATCAAGCTGATCACCTGGCAAGACGACACTCCCGGCGTGGTGGGCAAAGTCGGCACTCTGCTCGGGGACGCTGACGTCAACATCGCCGAGATGCAGGTCGGCCGCAGTACCCGACGGGGCCGCGCGGTGATGGTGATGGCTCTGGACGAGCGGCCCGAGGACGCAGTGGTGGAGCGGATTCGAGCCCTGCAAGGGATCGAGGATGCCCGCCTGGTGGTGCTCTGAGTCTTGTCGTGCAGGAGTTTGGGGGTTGAGAAGAGTATCTGACGTGTTCCCAAGCAAAGAGAGGCGTTTATGGCAGAACTGAAGGCAAAACTCGATTATCAGCGGATCGCCGAGGCGATCAACGTGATTTTGACGGACATCTACGGCGAGTACGTCGCCATGGGCTCGCCCACCAAGCTCGGGGGGTTGCGCTTCCTGGACGTGGAGAGCTCCAAGACCTTCGCTTTCGAGAAGACCCGCGCGGTACCCGAGGAGGAGGGCAACTACCTGATCGTGTCGGCGCCGGTCAAGGACGAGGCTGAGGTGCTCGAGGCGACCCTCAAGAAGGGCCCCCACGGCAAAGCGCTCAAGGAGTTCGCCGTACGCTCGTCGAGCGACGCCGGCAAGGGCGGCAAGAAGTTCGTCGAGGTTGCTTACTTCTTGCCCACCGGAAGCTGGCTCAGCGACAAGATCGTGGCCGACTACGCCAAGAAGCACAGTCTCATCAACGGTAACGATGCAGTGACCTGGATCTTGCGCGACCAGGTGCTGCCCCTGGCACGGGAGGTCATGGCCAACTTCGTGGCCGTAATTCGCAACGAGAAGTAAGGAGCCCCGCGGGCCTCGCCGCGCGGCCCACGCGCAGAGCTCAGCGCATGATATCGTGCTCGGGGAAATCCGGGCGGAACCCGGCCGCAAGGTCGGGTCTTTCTGCTTTGACGTAATCCCAGAGGAGCTTCTGCAGCCGGCGGCGGGCCCGGTTCAGGCGCGAGCGCACTGTGCCCACCGGTGTCTCCAGAATGTCGGCGATCTCCTGGTAGGAGAAGCCCTCGACATCGCATAGGAGTAGCGGAGCCCGGAACTCGTCGGGCAGCAGCTCGATGGCGGCTTTGACTTCCTCGGTCCAGTTGTGGTCGAAGAAGGCCTTTTCCGGATTGCCCTCCATCTGCAGCTCCGGGTCGTGCAGCTTGTCGTAGAGATACCACTCCTCGGTATCGTCGAGCGAGTCCACCTGTTGCTTCGATTTCGCCTGCCAGCGGTTGACGTGCAGGTTATGCATGATGCGAAACAGCCAGGCCTTGCAGTTGGTGCCCTCCTGATACTTTTCAAAAAAGCGAACTGCTCGCAAATAGGTCTCTTGCAGCAGATCCTCGGCGTCGCGCTCTTGTCCGGTCAGGCGGCGCGCATAACGAAAGAGCGCATCCATATGCACCAGGGCTTCTCTCTCGAAGGCGGCGGGGGAGACGGGCATGAATCCGCCGGCAGTTTTCCGATGGCAGGATGAATCCTGCAATCCGGCGACAACATGAGTGAGCGGCCGACCATTCCTGCGTCGACAGGACTTCTACCCTCCCGCGCGTGACCAGTTCAGAATTAGAACGCGCGGGAGTGTAGACAAGCTGTTGAACGGCGCCGCGCTAATTCCTGAAGCGTTCCACGCGGCGCCTTACGCGCTGAAGAAAGCCTGGCGTAGCCTCTCCACCAGGTGACGGACCCGAGAGGATACCTCGGTGGCTCTGATGGGCTCGAAGGTCACCGGCTCGAGCCAGGCCTCCAGGGTGGCCCGCACTGAGGCCGCCAGAGCGCGGGGATCGTAGCCCCCTTCCAGCAGCCCGACCAGCCTGCCGCGCGTGCGGCCGCGCCGCGACCAGCGTTCGAGGCGGGCGGCCATCTGGCGGAAGCCCTCGGTAGTGACGGCCATGCCTCCCAGCGGATCGCGCTGGTGGGCGTCGTATCCGGCCGAAAGCAAGATGAGGTCGGGGTCGGTGCGCTCCAACAATGGGTCCAGCAACTGCTCCATGGCCCACAGGTACTCGGCGTCCCCGCATCCGGCCGGCAAAGGCAGGTTGTAGATCGAGCCGGCGCCCGGCCCTTCGCCTCGCTCCTCGGGATGTCCGGTGCCGGGGTAAAATGGGGACTGGTGGAAGGACATGAAGACCGTGCCCGGGTGGCGGTAGAGGCAGTCTTGCGTGCCGTTGCCGTGGTGCACGTCCCAGTCAAAGATCAGTATGCGCTCGACCCCGGCGTGGTGGGCTGCCAGCGCGATGTTGGAGTAGAGGCAAAAGCCCATGGCCCGCTCGGGCGTGGCGTGGTGGCCGGGAGGCCGCAGCAGCGCAAAGCCTCGCTCGAGCTCGCCAGAGGCCACCCGGCGGGTAAGCTCGATGGCCGAGCCGGCGGCGCGCCGGGCAACCTCAGCCGAGGCGGGTGAGCAGAAGGTGTCCCCATCCAGCCAGCCGCCGCCCCGAGCCGACACGGCCTCCAGCCGCTCGACGAGCGAGGGGGCGTGCAGGGCGGTCAACTCCTCATCGCTGGCCAGTCGGCTGGCCACTCTCTCCAACGGGGCGGGGGGCAAGGCCAGCTCGGCCGCAATGGCCTTCAGTCGCCCGGGATTCTCCACGTGGGCGCCCGTGTCGTGGCGAAGGAAATCGTCCTCTTGGACCAGGCCGAATCGCATAATCGGCCCTTTGCCAGGGGCGCCTCGGCCCCCTCTCAGGCGGCGTAGTTGGACACCAGGCTGACCAGGAAGTCCTCGAAGTTGGCCGGCGACGCGGGCTGGGCCTCGACGGGCCGGGTCTGAAGTTGCTCGGAGCGAACGGCTACGGGGCGGGCCCTTTCGGCGATTGGGCCGGCTTCGCCCCGGGAGATCCGCTCGGCCACCTTGATGAGGAGTCGCTGTTTGATCATCGCAATGGGAAGAACCGTGGACGGACCGGGAAAGTTGTTTCGTTTTTGTTACGTGTTTTGGATCACAGCGTTAACATGCGGAGCTGGTTTAAGGTGGGTGTGGAGGAGATGCAACAATGCACACACACGGAGTTCCACTTCCCTGGCGCGCTTCGCCGCGACGCTGGAGGGTCTATCTGGCCGGCGCCCTGGTGGCCGCTGGCGGGGCGCTGACGCAGCTCCTTCTCGGCCTCTCCTGACGCAGCAAACCTACGTCGGAGTTTAACATAGCTGAGCCGGAGGCGGCCGCCTCCGGCTCACGTCTTTTCAACTTCCGTGACGACAGGAGCGCAAGGGCTCGCTCCAAGGAGGAGCCGCCAGGGCGGTGAAGATTCTCCTGAATGTTCTTCGTGATCCCGGTCGGCGACGTGAATCGCTCCGAGCGCATCCCCTGGGTGAACCACGCCCTGATCCTGGCCAACATCGCCGTCTATCTCTGGATGTACCTGCTGGCCACCGACTCAGAGGCGATTGTCAAGCAGTACGCTTTCGTGCCCGCGCACCCCGAGGCCCTCACCTCCATCACCTCGATGTTCATGCACATTGGCCTGGGCCACTTGATCGGCAACATGCTCTTCCTCTACATCTTCGGAGACAACGTGGAGGAGACGCTGGGCCACTTCGGCTACCTGGTTTTCTACGTGGCCGGCGGACTGTTTGCCGACTTCGTGCATGCTCACGTCATCTCCGAGTCGATGCGCTCGATTCCCACGCTGGGCGCCTCGGGGGCCATCTCGGCGGTCATGGGTGCCTACGTGCTGCTCTTCCCCCGCGCCTCGATCACGTACTGGGGGCTCTTCTTTCTCAAGACCTTCACCTTCAGCCTTTCGAGCTGGATCGCGGTGGGCTGGTGGTTCTTGATGCAGCTTCTGTCTCACGATAGCACCGGGCTCACCGGGGTCGCCTACGGGGCCCACATCGGTGGGTTCATCTTCGGAGCTAGCGCCGCCGGGCTGCTCTTGATCGCGGGCGTGATCAGCACCAACTGGCTCCACAGCGCCCGCGAGCGGCGGATGGAGCCGGTCTCCCACCAGGGCGAGGTGCTGGTCCCGTCGGCCACGCGGGGGGGCTACGTGCGCTCGACGGGAGCCTGCCCGGCCTGTGCCCGCCCGTTGCAGCCGCCAGTGGAGGACGAGTGCCCTCCGCTGGACCGATGCCTGACCTGCGGCGGCATCTGGCTCGACCCGGGGGAAGCCGAGCAGGTCTTGAGCCTGCGTCCCATGCCGCCCCACCTGGCGCGCCCAACAGCCCGCTTCGCCGACGCCGCCAGCATCCCCATCGGCAAGAGAGGCTGTCCGCGCTGCCGCACCCCCCTTGAGGTCACCGAGATCCTGGGCGTGTGGATGGAAGCCTGCCCGGGTTGCCGGGGCATCTGGGCGGATCGGTTCAAGCTCGAGGAACTCTCGCACCGCATTCGATAAAGGAGCCGTCCTCCGGGCGTGGAAAGCCAACCTGGAGCGGGGTGGCGCAAGCAACCCCGTGGAGACTCGATGGACGACCACTCGGAGAGCCGATATCTTTCGATCTTGGAGGGGGTCATCGAGGAGCTGGGTCGGGTGGAGCGCGACTTCGCCTCGAGCAGCAACGGGATCCGAGCGGTCACCGAGCTGATCGAGGAGATGTCGGGTGATACCGCCCGCTTCGCGCTCGATGACCCGGTGGTCCAAAAGGGCCACCGCGCGCTTCAACGCGTGGTGCAGAACCTGGATGAGCAGCGGTATCGGCTCGGTCGAACCAGGCCGCCCGCCCTCTGGGGAGCCTTTCACAGTCTCCTGCTGCGGTCTTTGGACCTTCAGCATCAGGGCTACCTCGAGATGGCTCGCCTCTTCGAGGACCGCCAGCTGAGCCATCTGCGCGATGGTCAGCAACTGGTGCGGAAGGGGCTGGGGCTCTTGCAGGCCGGTCGGCGCAAGGATTCTTCCACGCCGGTGGGCGGTTGAGCCCGAGGATACCGAATCCGGTAGGCCCCGGAACGGGAATCCGACCTCCTCGCCAGAGGTCAAGATAGGTGACGAGATGGCGGAAACTTTGAAGTTAGGCGGTCGCCTGACGCTGCAGGTTCACGACCTGGCAGCCGGAGGCGAGGCGGTCGGACGGGTCGACAACTTCGTCGTCTTCGTTCCCTACGGCACGCCCGGCGACGAGCTCGAGGTGGAGATCACCGAGCTGCGAAAGAACTTCGCGCGGGCCCGCATCTCCAAGATCATCAAGCCGTCCATTCGCCGGGTCGATCCCCCGTGCGGGATCTATTTCCAGTGCGGCGGCTGCCAGTTGCAGCATATCGACTACGACTCCCAGCTGCACTTCAAGACCAAGACGGTCAAAGACTCGCTGCGCCACCTGGCCGGGCTCGGCGAGGTCAAGGTCCATCCGTGCAAGCGGATGGACGACCCCTGGCACTACCGCAACAAAGTGCAGGCGGTCGTGGCGGCCAAGCCCTTTCTCAAGGGCGAGCAGGAGAAGACGGCCAAGTTCCGGCCTTACATCGGACTCTACGCCGCTGGCTCTCATCGCGTCGTCAAGATGGACGAATGCCTCATTCAGGACAAGGTGAACAACAGGGTGCTGCAGGCCACCCGCGAGATTCTGGAACGCTTGCAGTGGCCGGTCTATGACGAGCGAGACGGCTCGGGCCTGATCCGCTATCTGGTGGCGCGCAGCTCGCGCAGCACGGGCGAAGCCATCCTGGTGGTGGTGGCAGCCCAGCCCCGCCTGCCGCAGGTGCAAGAGTTCCTCAACTTTCTCAAGCGGCGCGTACCCAAGCTCAAAGGGGTGCTGCTCAACCTCAACCCCCACCAGACCAACGTGGTGCTGGGCAACCGCACCCAGCTTCTGTGGGGTCAGGACCACCTGGTCGAGGAGGTGCAGGGCTTGAAGTTCCACATCTCGCCCACCTCGTTCTTTCAGGTCAACACGCAGGGCCTGAGCGTGCTCTACGACGTGCTCGACGACTACGCCGACCTCAAAGGCCGCGAATCGGTGCTCGATCTCTATTGCGGGGTGGGCTCCCTGGCGCTGTTCTTGGCCCGCAAGGCTCGGCGGGTGGTGGGTGTGGACGTGTCTCAGCCGGCCATCGAGGACGCCGTGGTCAACTCCGACCTCAACGAGACGGTCAACGCCACCTTCCAGGCAGGGCCGGTGGAGCGCCTCCTGCCCCAGATGTACCGCGACGGAATGCGCTTTCAGGTGGCTATCGTGGACCCGCCCCGAAAGGGTTGCGATATCGATACTTTGAAGACTCTGGCCAAGATGC
>CAYYHB010000213.1:0-7612 GCA_964471395.1 uncultured Burkholderiales bacterium
GTGACGATGTGACCGGGAGCGTGCTCCTTGCGGTATTTGATCATCGAGGCTAGCGTGGTGGACTTGCCCGACCCGGTCGGACCTGTGACCAGGACCAGGCCACGCTTTTGCATGGCCAGGTTCTTGAGCACCTCGGGCAGACCCAGGTCCTCGAAGCTGAGAATGCTCTCCTGAACGCGCCGCAGCACCATGGCCACGGTGCCCTGCTGGCGGTAGGCGTTCACTCGGAAGCGCCCCACCTTCTCGAGGAAGTAGACAAAGTTGGCGTCGTTCCCCTCGATCTCGAACTTCTCTTTCTGGTGCTGAGGCATGATGGTCAGAGCCATGTGCTCGGTCATCATCGGGGTCAAAGGCTCAGTCTCGATCGGCACGACCACGCCCTCGATGCGCAGCATGGGTGTCTTGCCCGCTTTGATGTAAACGTCGGAGGCTTGCTCGCGCTCCGAAACCGTCAGTACCTGGTCTAGCAGTCCGTGCAGACTCTCAATCTCGAGGTTCATATTGTCCCCTTCTATACGCTTGAGCGTTTCCGCTGAGACTCTTGCACCAGCCTCCGCAACGCGGACAAATGCTGCGGCAGAACCTCAGCGCCCCCTGGATCTTTCCGCCGGGCCAGCCCCGGCATGGAACGGAATTTCCCTACCATTTAGCAAGCGCTGGATATTTTCCTTGTGCCGGTAGAAGGCAAAAACGGCCGAGACCACCCCGAAGGCGATGTAGACCGGATGGTCTTTGTAAATGAACATGAGCACGGGGGCTGTGGCCGAGGCTGCCAGCGAGCCCACCGAGCTATAGTGGGTCAAAGCTACGAGGCCGATCCAGAGCAGCAACACAAGGAAAGCAACCTTGGGCGAAAGGGCCAGCAGCACCCCGAACCCGGTAGCGATGCCCTTGCCTCCCTTGAATTTGAGGAATGGCGAATAGTTGTGCCCCACGATGGCTGCAAATCCATAGATCACTTTGACCACCGGCAAGGTAAAACCAGGCAGCAGGGCAAAGTAAGCCAGAAAGACGGCCACAAGGCCTTTGAGGGCATCCAGCCCCAGGACCGTGAGCCCCCCCTTTAGACCAAGAGCCCGGTAAGCATTCATCGCTCCGGTATTGCCCGAGCCGACTTTGCGAAGGTCGATCTTCTTGGCGCGGCGCGCGACGATGACCCCGGAGGGGATGGAGCCAATCAGGTAGCTAACCAGAACCAGAAACAGTGCCCAGAACAAGCCTCACCTCGACAGAAAGCGCATCTCGATGGGCGTGCCCACCAGCCCGAAGGCGTCGCGCAACTGGTTTTCCAGGTAGCGACGGTAAGAGAAGTGGACCAGCTTTCCCGAGTTGCACTTGAATGCGAAAACGGGAGGCCGAACTCCTCTCTGAGAGACGTAGAGAACTTTCAGGGTGCGTCCCTTGTAGCTCGGAGGCGGTCTGAGCGCCATGGCCTCGCGCACGACCCGATTCAGGGTGGGCGTGTCCAGTCGGCGGGCCCGCTCGTCGGCCACTTCCATGGCGGCCGGCAGGATGTCCTCGCAGTTGAAGCCGGTGAGAGCGGAGACGTAGAGCACCGGTGAATAGCTGATGAACTCCAACTCGCCCACCAGCTTCTCCGAGAAGCGACGCTGCTTCTCGGCGATGGCCCCGGGCTTCATTCCGGCCGTGAGCCGATCCCACTTGTTGACCACGACTACCGAGCCCACGCCCTCCTTGCGGATGTAGCCGGCCACCCGCTTGTCCTGGGCCACCACCCCCTGCTCGGCATCGACCACCAGCAGGGCCACGTCCGAGCGCTTCAGAGCCTTGAGGGCGCGCACGGTGCTGAAATACTCCACCTCTTCCTCGACCAGGGCCTTGCGACGGATTCCAGCCGTGTCCACCAATCGCAGTTGGCGGCCTTCAAACTCAAGCATGGTATCGATGGCGTCGCGCGTGGTGCCGGCCACATCGTGCACCAGACTGCGGTCCTCGCCGATCAGGCGGTTCAGGAGCGAGGATTTGCCCACATTGGGACGCCCGACCAGCACCAGGCGTGTTTCCTCCACCTCTTCCTCGGGCTCGAACTCGCCGAGTTGCTCGATGATGTGGTCGAGCAGGTCTCCCGAGTGAGTTCCGTGAGAAGCCGAGACCGGCCACGGGTCGCCTAGCCCCAGCTCGTAAAACTGGTAGCCCTCGTCCACAACCTTCTGGTTCTCGGCCTTGTTGACCACCAGCACCACGGGCCTCTTGGAACGACGCAGCAGCTCGGCGACCTCGGTATCGAGGGGGTGCACCCCGGTCTGGCCGTCCACCACCAGCAAGATGAGCGATGCCTCCTCCAGGGCCTGCCGAGCCTGATCGAAGACACGATTGCGCAGCTCGTCGGTATCGAAGGGGTCCATGCCACCCGTGTCCACCAGGGTGAAGGTCTTCCCATTCCAGGTACAGGGCACGTAGAGGCGGTCGCGCGTCACTCCCGGCTCGTCGGCGACGATAGCGGCGCGACGAGCGGCCAGACGGTTGAACAGCGATGACTTGCCGACGTTGGGGCGGCCCACGATGGCCACCACCGGCCCGACTACGGGGTTCGACATGAAGATCGCGCCGCGTGCACCGGGAAATCGATGATCTCGATAGGCATGGGAGGCTCCTGAGGGCGCAGCTCGTGCCACGTGACGCGCCCGAACAAATTGTCGAGCCACTCGGGACAGTAGGATCCGCCCACCACGAAGGGCACCCGGAAGTGATCGGCCAGGGCCTGCATGGGAACGTCGTCCAGAAAGAGCTCGCTGGCCTCCTTGCGGCCCGGGTTGAACACGGCAGCGTCCTTGAGGGCGGCTCCCGGCACCATGACACGGACGCCTGGCCGGGACAAGAAGGCGCGCTCAGCTTCAAGCGTGGCCAGGATATCCCTGCCGGCCAGCAGGCCGGCGCACTTGACGCTGCGACCGAAGAACTCGTTGGGAACCCCCACCAGCTTGACGGTCAGGTTGTCCACCCGGCGGTGCAACTCGTCGATCAGCGGAGGGAAGATCTTCAGCCCGTATTCTCCGGTGATCATCAGCCAGCTCAGAGGATGCTTGAGAGTGCGAAAGAAACGCCTGCGCCGGTTGAAATCGAGCAGGAACCGGCGCACCAGGCCCACTCCATTCTCGATCTGGGGGTAGTCGAGGTAGTGCGAGTGCGGGGGCTGGGGCAGATCGGCGATCAGGTACATCTCGTCCGCCAGGAAGGTCACCGGATGACCGAAACGTTCGCGGTTGCGCTGCTGGTGCCGGCCCACCTGCTCGATCAGGTGGGGGACCATCTCGGGAGTCACCAGCCGCAAATGGGGCAGGTGCTCGCGGAAGCGGGTCAGCCCTACCGGCACTACGGAGACAGTCTCGACGCCTGGATAGAGGTCGGCCAGCGCTTCCAGGCTCTGGTCGAGCACGGCCTCGTCGTTGAGTCCCGGGCAGAGCACGATCTGGGTGTGCACGGTGATGCCCCGGTCGATGAGCCGCCGCAGAGCCCCCAGAATATCCATCCGCGAGCGCACCGTGTGGCCCAGCATCATGTCGCGCACCTCGGGGTCGGTTGCGTGGACGCTGACGTACAGAGGGCTCACCCGCTGGCGCTCGATTCGTTCCCATTCTTCCTCGCTGAGGTTGGTCAGGGTGATGAAATTGCCGTGCAGGGCTGAGAGACGGAAGTCGTCGTCGCGATAGTAGAGCGAGGGCCGCATGAACTTGGGCATCTGGTCCATGAAGCAGAATACGCACTTGTTGCGACAGGTCTTCACCCGATCGAACAGGGTGTCGCTGAAGTCCAGGCCCAGCGGCTCTTCCTCGGACTTGTCCAGCACCGATTCGAAAATTTCCTCGCCCCGTCTGACCTTGAGGGAGATCTTGCCCCAGGCGGCCTGATCCAGCACGTCCATCAGGTCGGCCGGTCGGCGTCCGTTCACGGTCAGAAGCTCGTCGCCCGGCAGGAGGCCAGCCGCTGCGGCCGGGCCGTCGGGGTCGACCGCGGTGACAATGGCGCCTTTCGGGCCCATCAGACCCGGCTACTGGCCAGGGCGACGATGCGGTCGGTTACCTCCCGGGGAGTCAGGTGAGTAGAGTCGATAGCCACGGCGTCAGGGGCCTGACGCAGCGGCGAGTCCTCGCGCGAGGTATCGATTCGGTCACGCTCCACCAGGTCGGCCTCCAGCTCGCCCAGCTCGGGGGCGGTCGAGCCCAGCTCGAGATGCCGCCGGCGCGCCCTCTCCGGCACGGAGGCGGTCAGATAAATCTTGACCTGCGCCCCGGGCAGCACCACCGTGCCGATGTCGCGACCGGCCATGACCACCCCGCCCTCAGCGGCCATCTCCTTCTGCATGCGCACGAGCTCACGGCGCACGGCCGGGATCTGAGCCACCAGAGCAACCTTGCGGCTGACCTCCGGGGTATGCAGAAAGGCGCTCAAGTCCTCACCGCCGCCCAGAAAAAGGCGATAGCCAACGGGCGCGGCAGGGTCTGGCACCAGTCGCATGCTGAGTCGGCTGGCCAGCGCGGCCACGGCGCGATCATCGTACAGATCCAGGCCTTCCTGCACCGCCTGGTAGGTAACGGCCCGATACATAGCCCCGGTTTCAAGGTAGACCAGCCCCAGTTCGGCTGCCACGAGACGAGCCACGGTGGTCTTGCCGCTGGCCGCCACCCCATCGATTGCGATGTTGATCTTCACGAGCCCTCAAAAGTCGAAGTAGAATCGCCCTCCCGGGCGAGCAACGACGAGAGTGTAGTTATCCAGATAGCGTTTGGCAACCTGCTGAATCTCCGCAGGGGTGACCGATTCCACGTTCTTCACAAAGTTGACGTCGAACTCGTAGCCCACCCCGATTACCTCGGCGATGGCCAGGTGGTATGCCCGTCCAGTGTTGGTCTCGCGCTCGAGCAGATAGTTTCCGATCAGTTTGCGGCGACTGGCGTCCAACTCGCTGGAGCCGACCCCGTGCTCTTTCAGCCGATCGATCTCGCGAAAGATCTGGCTGCGGGCCGCCCCGACCTGGTTGGGACGAGTGATCGTGTAGGTCAACATATGGGAGGGACCCAGCAAAGTGGGATAGACCGCCCCCAGCTCGTAAGCCAGGCCACGTTTCTCGCGGATCTCGGTGAAGAGCCGCGACGAGAGCCCGTCGCCCATCAGGGCATGGATCAGCTTCATGGCCACATAGTCGCGCGAGCTGACATTGGGGGCCGGATAGCCCAGGAAAACCCAGGCGATGGAAGAGTTGGCCGAGAGGAAAATCTCCTTCTCGGAGGCTTTGGGCTCCCAGGCGATGTCCAGGGTCTTTAGCTCGACCGGTTTGAAGGCCGCGAACTCCCGGCGGGCCATGTCGGTGATCACGGAGCGGTTGACCCGGCCGGCCACGCTGATCACGGTGCGATTGGAGGCGAAGTGCGCTTTGAAGAACTTGCTGACGGTGGCTGCGTCGGTGCGCGAAACCGAGCTCTCTGTACCGTGCTGGTTGTTTTTATAAGGATGGTAGCGATAAAAGTTCTGACAAAAAATATCGTAGAGCTGGGTGAATGCGCCTTGATCCCCGCGCAACTGGCCCAGAATCTTGTCCTTGGCCTCGGCTACTTCGGCTTCGTTGAACTCGGTGTTACGCATAGCCGTCGCGATTCGACCGAGCATGCGAGGGAACTGGGCGCTGGTGGTCACCAGGCTGATCCGAGCATAGTCGGGCTCGCTGGAAGTGTTGAGCAGGCTGCCGGTCACCTCGATGACATCTTCACCGTTCTCATTGCTGATGCGGTCTCGCAGGATGCGCAGGATCAAATTCGTGATGCCGCTGTTCTGGCTGGTCTCGTCGGTCAGTCCGACCCGCACCAGCACCTCGACGGCCACGATATCTTCTCCGGGCGACTCGCTGACCAGAACGACCATGCCGTTGGGCAAGATGACCCTGCCCACCGGGCTGTGGCGGGCTGCCATCACATTGTGAGTGGGAGGTGGCTGAGCTTGCGCCGGGATGGCCACCACCAGGGCCAGCAGGCAGGCGAGCAGGATAGATTTCACCGATTGTCCCCCTCCTGGACCGGCCCGGCCCCGCCCGGCTTGGCAACCAGGCTGTAGAATCCAGGCGTGAAGTATTTGTTGGCGCAACGGATCACGCCTTGACGGTCGACCTTCTTGACCTCCTCGAGGTATTTCACCGCAAAGTCCATCTTGTCGATGCTCTCGTAGAAGCCCAAGCTGTCTGCCTTGCCCGAGTTAGTCTCGTTGCCGAAGGTGTAGGTGTTCGTCAGCAAGATCTTGGCCCGGCGCAGCTCGGCATCGGTAAAGTCCCCGTTCTTAATGCGCTCGATGGTGGCCAGCATGCCTTCTTTGATTTTGGACTCGTCGCCGCCATCCCCAACGGCCACGGCGATGATCAAACCGGGCTCTCGCTGAGTCAGGAAGTCGACGCTGGTCGAATCGGCCAGCTTTTTGTCCACCAGCGCCCGGTTCAGCATCGAGCCTCGGCCCATTCCCAGCAAGAAGGTCATTACGTCGGCCTGGTAGATGTCGGGTCGCTCTCGCACCGATGGTCCACGATAGGCCAGCAGCACGTAGGCTTTATTGAGAGTGTTGCCCTCGACTGCGGCCACCTCCTCAGAGGGCCAGGGCGGGAGCACGAACTGGGGGTCGCCGGCGTCGGCCCCGCCAAAGTCGCTGAACAGCCGTTTGATGTGAGGGCGCAGGTCGTCAGCCCGCACGTCGCCCACCACAATCAGGCTGGTACGCGAGGGCACGTAGAATTTCTGTTTAAAGGCCACGAAGTCGGGCCGATTGAAGCGCTGGAGGTTCTCCATCGGGCCCATGACCGAGCGCTGGTAAGGGTGGCCCGCGAACGCCATCTTGAAGATTTTGTCATAGAACTGCCGGGTGGGGCTGGCCATGCCGATGCGATACTCCTCGAGCACGGCCTCGCGCTCCAGGTTGGCGCCCTCGGGCTTGAGCTCAGCGTTCTTGAGGGCGTCGGCCAGCAGCTCAAGTCCCTGCGGGGCGTACTGGGCAGGCAGATTGATGTAGTAGTGGGTGAAGTCACGCCCGGTGGTGGCGTTGGTGGTGCCTCCCAGGGCTTCGATGGCCCGCTTGAACTGCCAGCCTGTCCGGGTAGGGGTGCCGCGAAAGAACATGTGCTCGTAGAAGTGTGACAGACCATTCGTCTCGGGCGTCTCATAGAGTCCTCCGGCTCGCACGAAGATGTTCAGCGAGACCGTAGGGGAACCGTGCGACTCTTTGATAATCACCGACATCCCGTTGGGCAGCACCTCGCGGGTGGTGCCCTCGATGCCGAAGACCGGAATGGCCCCCAGCAGCAACACCATGATCGCCACCAGGGCACGATTCTTAAGCAAACTCATAGGATTTGAAAAACCTTCCTCATGGAGAGAGACATCGCCCGGGCCGGAAAGGTTCCCGGGCTAAGGGGATTTTCTCTTCCCGAGGCCGGGAGCCTGCCTAACGCAGAACTTATGCTATGCTCGAGGGATGAGACGGCGAGGAATCGGACTGGGAGACGGGTTGGCCTCCATCTTTCGTGTATCAGCCTTTCAAGCGCCAAATTCGGCAACAGAGCCTACGGTAAGCCCGGTCGCCCTGCCCGTCAAACGATCCTCCCTATTATCCATCAACT
>CAYYHB010000214.1:0-2464 GCA_964471395.1 uncultured Burkholderiales bacterium
AGGGCGAGGAGACTGAGGACGCGCATGCCGGTGACCTCTCGGGAGTTGCGCCTGCGGATGGGCTATGTCATTCAGGACGGTGGACTCTTCCCCCATCTGACTGTGGCCCAGAACGTTACCCTGATGGCCCGCCAGTTGCGTTGGGAGAAGGGTCGCATGAGCGAGCGACTGACCAATCTGGCCCAGCTGGTGCAGTTGCCCCGAGATCTCCTTACACGCTACCCGGCCCAGTTGAGCGGGGGTCAACGCCAGCGAGTAGGCATCATGCGTGCACTGATGCTCGATCCAAAGGTGATTTTGCTGGACGAGCCGATGGGAGCTCTCGACCCCATCGTGCGCAGCCACCTTCAGGAGGATCTCAAGCGCATCTTCCAGGAGCTCAAGAAGACGGTCCTGATGGTGACTCACGACATGGGCGAGGCCGCCTACCTCGGTGACGAGATCGCCCTCATGCGAGATGGAGCGATCATCCAGATTGGTCCACTGAATGACCTGAGGCAGCGTCCTGCCGAACCCTTTGTCAGCGATTTTCTCAAGGCCCAGAGAGTGCAATGAGACACTGGCTCTGGCTGCTGATCGCCCTGCTCAGCCTGCCTGCCTGGGCCGACCCGCCGGTCAAAATCCGCATCGGCTCGAAGGCCTTTCCGGAATCCTGGATCCTGGGCGATGCGCTGACGATTTTGGCCCGTGAAGCGGGGGCTGACGTGATGCATCAGGACAACATGGGAGCCACCCAGATCGTTTACGAAGCCCTGCGCCAGGGAAAGATTGACGTCTATCCGGAGTATACCGGCACCATCTCGGAAGTGTTCCTCAAGAACCTGCCCCACCCCACCACCGGGGTCATGCTCGACGCGCTGGCCCGGGACCGCATCGGGATGAGCTACCCACTTGGATTCAACGATTCTTACGGAATCGCCGTGCGGCGCGAAGTGCACGACAAGCTGGGGGTGATCACCCTGAGCGATCTGGCCCGCCATCCCGAGTTGGTCCTGGGCCTCACGCCCGAGTTCGTAGGCCGCAAGGACGGCTGGGCACCGCTCCAGACGGCATACGCTCTCAAGCCTCAGCAGCTCAAGCAAATGCAGCACGAGCTGGGATATCAAGCCCTCTCAGCCGGCAAGGTGGACGCCGTGGACGTCTACACGACCGATGCCCAGATCGCTCGCCTCAACCTGGTGGTGCTCAAGGACGACAAGCAGTTTTTTCCCCGCTATGATGCAGTGCTGCTCTACCGTGCCGATCTTCCCCGCAGAGCCCCTGATGCGTGGGGAGCCATGCTGCGCCTGGTCGGCCAGATCAGCGAAGAGCAGATGATCGCCGCGAACGCCCGGGTGGTGCTGGAGAACCAGACATCTCAAGAGTCGGCCCGCATCTTGCTCAAGGAATGCCTGGGCCAGGAGAGCGCGCCCCTGAACGCCGTCCGGGGCTGGGACTGGCGATCCATCGGGGCCAATACGATACAGCACCTCTACCTGGTGGCCGCCAGTCTGGCGGTGGCCATCGCCGTAGGGATACCCCTGGGAGTGCTTGCCTCTCGCTCAGCACTGCTTGCCTCCGTAACCCTGACCGGCACGGGCCTCCTGCAAACCATCCCCTCGCTGGCCTTGCTGGCTTTCCTGGTGCCGGTCATGGGCGTGGGCCTGTGGGCCGCCCTGATGGCCCTGTTCCTCTACAGCCTTCTCCCCATCGTGCGCAACACCTATACCGGCCTGACCACCATCCCGGGGAACCTGGCCGAAGCCGCCGAAGCCATCGGGTTGACGCCCCTGGCCCAGCTCCTGGTGGTTCGTCTGCCCATGGCCTCGCCGGCGATTCTGGCCGGCATCAAGACCAGCGCCGTGATCAATGTGGGAACTGCCACCCTGGCGGCGCTGGTCGGAGCGGGAGGATTGGGTCAGCCGATTCTGCAAGGCATCGCCCTGATCGATACGCCCATGATCTTGCAGGGTGCCATTCCGGCCGCCGTGCTGGCACTGGCGGTGCAGGGAGGCTTCGACCTGTTGGAGCGGTTTGTCGTGCCGCGTGGCTTACGACTTTAGCCAGAGCACTACATACGCTATGCGGAAGCGGTCTTCTTGGCCGCGTTATACGTAGCCCAGTGGCTGCCCTGGCCGTTGGCGATCGCCCAGGCACACACCAGGGCCTGCTGGCGCCAGTCCATCCAGTTCAGCTCGCCCAAACCTTCCCAGGCTTTCGGATTGGCGGCTTTCGCCTTGGGGGCCATGCTCTTGAAGGTGGGCTCGATGAACTGGAACATTCCCTTAGAGGGGGTTCCCTTCTTGGCGTTGGAGTCCCAGTTGTTGACCGCGTCAGCCTTGAAGTTGGACTCACGGCGCGCGATCTCTTTGAGCACTTTGGGGTCTGCCCCATATGCCGAGGCGGCGCCCTGGATGAAGCTATCGATCTCTCCCTGATCTTTGGGCTGCGAGGAGGCGTTGGGCATGCTCGCGCTACTGGCCCC
>CAYYHB010000214.1:2564-7420 GCA_964471395.1 uncultured Burkholderiales bacterium
AGAGCCCACTGGCGAGCTGCCACCGGCGCTGGCCAGGGTTTGAGCCAGCTTAGCCATTTGCTGATTGGACTGGCCCACCATTAATTGAGCCAGTAATTGCAGCATACTCGACTGCATGGCCATCATCTCATAACTGGCGCTGAGCAGACTGGGCGTCCCCAGGGCACGAGCGCTGGCCAGGCCGAGATTGCCAAACGAACCGGTGCCGGGAAGACCAAGATTCTGGGTAAGGGGATTGAGTGCGGAAATTGCGTCCATCGTTCATCCTCCTGAACTCAGATTAGCCAGTTCCCGCCAGAACGGGCAGTCCGCAGAGATGAACTTCATGTAACAGCTGTGTACGAGGAGTGAACTTATTGCTACCGACGCAGCTCGGCCAGCAGCTCGTTGGCCCCATAGAGCTTGTCCAGCGCTTCCAGAACGGCCCGAGAGTGCACGGCAATGTGGCGGGCCTGGTGGTCGGTATAGACGAAATTGCGTACCAGCCCGTAGCGGTTGCGGTCGAAGTTGATTCCCACCAGTTCGCCAGAGCGATTGATGACCGGGCTGCCCGAATTCCCACCGATAGTGTCGGCTGTGGAGACGAAGTCGAAGGGAGTCTCCAGGTTGAGGCGGGCCTTGCCGTCGAGCCATCGCCGGGGCAGCCGGAAGGGAGCTGCGTTGTGGTGCTCGGCAGCCAGCTCGAAAGCCTCGCCGAAGGTTGTAAACCAGGGAATTTGCCTGCCTCCCACCTCGTATCCGCCCACGCGACCGTAGGCCAGGCGCAAGGAGAAGGTCGCGTCAGGAGCCATGGTAGGCCCTTCCAGAGCAAACATCCCCCGAGCGATCAGGGCATAGGCTCGCCGCTCAGGCTCCTCGACCTCGCTTTCCATCCGTTTGCGCAGCGAGCGTGAGCGAGCTTCAACGGCCAGGGCCAACTGAATCATGGCATCCTTTTCCCGGGACAGAGAAGCCGCGTCCAACCCGGCCAGACGCTTGCGCTCGGCCACCTCGAAAAGGCCCGTTCCGGCCACCACCTCGGCGGCCCGCAGCTCGGGCGAGAGGGGGCCCAGAGCCTGGCGCAGGGTGGGCTCTTCGCCTCCCAGCACCTCGGCGGCGAAGGTCAGCGAGTCAGCCAGACGCACTTTCTCCAGCTCGGCCTCGATCGGGGCGGGAGAAAACAGGGTCAATTCGAGTGACTCCAGGGCCGTATCCCGGTACTCGCGCAGCCGCCGGTCACTGGGAAGGGGGCGCTCGGCGGCGAGACGCACGAGGTGGCGCGCAATGGTGAAAAGCTCTGAATCGAACGCGTGGGCCTGCTCGAAAAGGAAATACTCTCGCTCGAAGGCGCTCAAGCTCTTCTGGCTGCGAGCGATCTCCTGGAATGCGGAGGCGGCATCCGGTAACCGGGAGGCGAAGCGCTCCTCCAAGCTCTTCTGGGCCGCTCGCTTGGTAGCCATGATGTTGTTGTTGAGGAGTCCCTGGAACTGACCAGCATAGGCTTTGCGAGCGTTGGCCACGCTGTAGACCTCTCCCTGGGCCTGGCGGGCCTGCTCAGGCCCAAGTTGGGCATATTGAAGCAGGTTGGCCTCGGCGTGACGGACGCGGGAGAGGCGGTAGGGCAGGGTCAGGTCGCGCAGGTGCTCGAGCCGCTCCACGGTGTCCAGACGGTTCGTGCGGCCAGGATTACCCACCACGAAGACCAGCTCGCCAGCCTGGGGGCCGGCTCCATTCCAGGGCAGAAAATCGCGGGTCACAGCCGGCTTACCATCCTCGTAGACCCGAAAGAAACATACGTCAAGGTTGTACCGCGGGTATTCGAAATTGTGAGCGTCTCCACCGAAGAAAGCGATGTCGTGCTCGGGAGCCATGACCAGACGAACGTCGGTGTACTTCTTGAAGCGGTAGAGATGATAGGCTCCGCCTTGATAGAGGGTGATGATGTCGCTGCGCAGGCCGGTTCGGTCCAGTGACTCTCTTTCCAGGGTACTCATTGCCGCGCTGCGCGCGGTGACGGCCTGCTCGGGAGGCATGCCCGGCTTGACGGCGGCTTCCACCCGGTCGGTCACGTCCTCTATCTCCAGCAGGACATTGAGCTCGAGGTCGACACAGGAGATTTCTTCGGCCCGCGTCCGGGCCAGATAGCCCTGCTGAACCAGGTCGCGCTCAGGAGTGCTGAGCTTCTGCAGCGCGTCGGCGCCGATGTGATGATTGGTGACAACCAGTCCTTCCGAACTCACAAACGCTCCCGATCCGCCATTGTTGAAGCGCACAGCCGCCCGCATGACCCGCTGCAACCAGGGGTCGGTCAACTCAAAACCGTAGTCACGTTTGACCCGTTCCCTGGGGGGAGCGTTGAGCAGCCACATGCCCTCGTCGGCCCGGCCGGGAGCTAAGAGCGTCATACAGATCAAAACGGGAAGGAAAATCCTCATCACGATACTCCCATGCATATCAGGTGGAGCTATCCCCCCTTCGGGGTGAGTCGAGCCACCCCGGGAGCCGGCCGCTCGGTGAGAACCTCGCGGCGGAATCGAAACAACTCGGCCGGGCGACCCCGGGTCCGAGTCATGGTGCCTGTCCCCTCCACCAGTCCGGCATTCTCAACCAGACGACGGAAGTTCTGCTTGTGCAGGCGAACCCCCGCCAGGGCCTCAACGGCGCTCTGGAGATGCAGCAGGGTGAAGCTCTCGGGCAAGAGCTCGAAAATCACCGGACGATACTTGATCTTGCCACGCATGCGACCCAGCGCGGTCGCCAGCATGCGCCGGTGATCCACGGCCATGGCCTGGCCCAACCGCTGAAGCGGCTCGGGCGCCTCGCCTACCAGTTGGGCCTCGTACAAGAGCTCAAAGCGCTCCAAGACGCGCTCCTCATCCCAGGCCGCTCCCAGCCCGAAGGCGATGGAGGCCCGCTCGCAACGGGCCGACTTGCCCCGGGACCATTCTCTCAGTAAAGCTTCAATGACCTGGAGGATCTGGGGGCGACCCTGGCGCCAATCCTCCCAGGGTAGGAACCCGTAAACGCCTGCCCAGTGAGCAGAGAAGGCCGGTGCCACAGCCATCTCGCGGACCAGAGCCAGATAGCCCACCGCCAGCGAACGCTCCCCGGTTTCGAGCTCTCGCGGATCGCGAAAGCGATCCGCGAACGTATACAGTTGCTCGACATAGCCCACCTCCAGGCCAGTTCGGGCCCGCACCCAGCGACGCAAGGCCCGTTCCAGGGTGTTGTCCCCGCTCGGATCGAGAGGGCCGAAAGGAAGTGCCTCGAGCTCCTCCGGCTCTTGCACGGTCAACACGCGAGGCTGCTCACCCGTGACCGCCAAGATCACGGCCGTCAGACCCACGTTGATGCGATCGGACATTTCCGGGGGTCAGGGAGCGGGCTCGATCGGCACCGTCTCGATGTCTACCCGGTTGGCTTTCTCGTCATATTGCACCTTAACGGTGTACTCGTGGGTCCCGGGCTTGAGGGGCACCGTGACCTCGACCTTGTTGGGCCGGCTTCCGGTGGTCAAGCGCTGGATCTTGCCGTTATTGTTGATCACCATCGTATTGAGAAAGTCCGGGCCGACGCCGGTATAGAGATAGGGTTCTCCCCAGGCAGCTCCGTGAGTGCCCTCGTAGCGATCGGGCCGGATGCGCAGCTGCAACAACTGCATCTTGGTCACGGGCACTCGCACCAGCTCGGGCGTTTCTCCCGATCGGATGGTGTCACTGGTGTACAGGCACTGACCGTCCGCCCACACCTCGAAGACTGCCCCCCTGCCCTCAGGCGTACCTGTGATGTAGCCGACCCTGGCTTCGAAGGCATCAAACTTCCCGTCAAGCTTATACGTCATGACGGAATCGTGAGCCCCACCGAGACCCTGGATGGAGCCAGCCACGCTCTCGTCGCCCTTTCCCATCTTTACGCGGTTGTAATCCCACACCGCATTTTCAAAAGCCTCCCGGGGCATATGCACGACTGGTGTCTTGCTGATCTCGGCCCCGATGGAACCGGCGCCCAGCATAAGAATGATCGCCGCGCCGAGCAAGAAATGCTTGACCATAAAGAACCCTCCCAGTTGAAGAACCGCCGGTTTCAAATTCAGCGACGACAGGAGCGGTCGAAAACTCTAAACCGGTTGAACTTGTCGCGCGGCCCGCATCTCCGGCCCACGCGCCGAGCTTAGTTCTTGGACTTGAGAGCGATTCCTATCGCTTCTTGGAGCGGCTCTGCCATTGCATGACTTCCCGCCCCTGCCGCCGGAGCTGCTCATAGCCCTCGGTGTCACTGCGACGCCATACCCGGGAAAGATCGTCGAGCAGCCGGGCCAGGAAGGTGCGATCGACCTGAGGCGTGTCGCTGCCCCCCGACTGTCGCCACAGGGTCGTGCGGGGTCCCTCCCCGGTCTGCTCGGAATAAACTCCATTGCGCCCGCGCTCGATGGAAGCCTCGACCCGCTCGTCGCGCTCGGGGGAGAGGCGCAAAAAGGCAGGTAGCGAGCGGTCTGGCTGCCTGGCCAGAAGATACAGCCCCATGCGGGCCCGAGTGGCCAGACCGTCCTCCCCCAGCGCCAGGGCCAGGCCCAGACCGGAAAGATAGTGCTGACGGGCGGCCGTGCTCAGCTCCGGACCCAGCGAGCGGGAGGTCTCAGCCTGGTGCAGATGGTAACGAGCCAGACCCAGTCCGTAGTCATGCTCACGCTTGAGCCGCAGAGCTCTCTCGAGGAAAGCCGAGGCTTCGTCGAACAGAGCGCTGCGCGTCTCTATGCTGGGCCCATCGAACTCGTCCAGCTCGCTTTCTTGAGCCCGCCTCAGAGCCATCCAACCCAGGCGATAGAGAATGTCCGATTCTTGCTTGCGGTTGTTCATCCGCCGGTAGCCCTCGGAGGC
>CAYYHB010000215.1:0-7401 GCA_964471395.1 uncultured Burkholderiales bacterium
GAAAGGCCCGCACGATGCAGGCCATGATGCCCTCAGAACCGTTGCCGACGATGACGTTCTCGGTGGAGAGACGGTAGCGCTGAGCCAGAATGCCGCGCAGATCGCGGGCAGCCGCGTCGGGATAGCGGGAAACATGCGCCAGGGCTTCCTGGACGGCCGCCAGGGCCAACGGGGAGGCGCCCAGGGGATTCTCGTTGGAGGCGAGCTTGATCACCCGCTCGAGGCCATACTCCCTCTGCACCTCGGCGATCGGTTTGCCGGCCTGATAGGGGACGAGGCTTTCCAGAAAGTCGGGAACCAGGGCAGAGAATCGAGAAGTCATCGCGCCGCCGCCGGTTGGCGGAAGAAGTTGCGATTTCCTGCCGACTTGACAGGAGAATGAGGCTCTCTGAGAGTACAAGGACAACAAGCCCCGCCTCTGGCGGTTTCCGGGGGTTTCGTGGACGAACAGAATCGCTCAGCCGATAGCAGTCAAGACAAGCGCCGCAGCTTCAACGAGATGCTCAGAGTCGACCAGGACGAGTCGGAAACCCCGGACTCGGCTCCGGTGGCCGTAGCCGAGGCTCCCGACGCTCCCGAGCCCGCTTATCCTCCCATGCCTGCGGAAGAGGGCCTGCGGCCCGGCCTGGAGCGAAAGCCCCTCCCTTCGGGACGGCCGGGCCCTCCGAGCAAGCGGCATGTCGAACTGGTTCCCCTTGCCGGCAAGAAGAAAAGCTCGAGCCCGACCGGGCCGATCGTCATCACCATCGTGCTGCTCCTGGCCGGAGCGCTGGCATTCTGGGTCGGGGCCCGAAGTGGGGCCGGAAGCGACCTGCCCTCAGCCGGGTTGAGCGAGCCCACCCCGGCAGAGACTGCCCCGGTGGCAGACAACACCCCGGTCGAGGAGCCTTCTCCGAAGGCATCCAGCGAGCCCGATACCACCCCGACCTCGGCCGGGACCGAAATCCCCGAACCGTCGCCGTCGCTGGCCGCCACCCCCACGCCCGAGGCCACGCCGACCTCGCCAGATGCCGAGCCGACCGAGCCCGTGGCCACCACGCCGGAGCCGACGCCCGACGTCAAGCCGACCGAGCCCGTGGCCGCCCCGCCGGAGCCGACGCCCGACATCAAGCCGACCGAGCCTGTGGCTGCCACGCCCGACGTCAAGCCAACCCCCAGGCCCACGCTTACCCCGAGCACCGTAGCCGTCGTGCCCGCTCCGGCAGCGGGCGTTCTTTCCGTCAGCGTCAAAAGCAATGTCAAAGACTCGGAGATTCTGCTCTACCGGGGTAAGGAGCGCCTCAAAGGCAAGACCTCGGTATCCCCCACGTCCACCGGCACTTACACCCTCAAAGTGACCGCCCCGGGTTACAAGCCTTACGTCAAAGAGGTCAAGGTCACAGGCAAGCACAACCTGGCGGTCTACCTCAAGCCCGAGCCAGCGCCGGTCTACCAGCCGCCCAGCTACGATCAGGGCCCCAGCTACTATGACCCGGGACCGAGCTACTACCCCTCCGGAGGCGGAGGCGGAGGCGGTGGTGGGGGCGGCGGGGGTTACGAAATCCCGGCCGGCGGCCTCTAGGGCCGGTCCCCCGGCAGCCCGAGCATGCGACGGATGGTCGGCTCCAGCGACCAGACCGGGTCCTGTGCGTCAGCTTGCTGAGCGATGAACCCGTCCACGTTGATCAGCACCACCAGGGGCTCGTCCCCTTTGGCGCCGTAAAGCCCGTAAACGCGCCCATCGTCGAACAGTTGGGCAAAGTTCGAAGGGCGCGAAAGCAGGGCGGAATGAGCCTGCTTGGCTCGAGCCGGATCGCCGTGGATGGCCGCGCCCTGAATCTCGTAGCGATCGCACAGGCCAGCCAGATCGTCGAGCAGCTTGTCGTTGCCCGTACCGGCCTTCCAGAAAAGCAGCACGATGGGGGTCTTGTGCAGATGCTGGATGACCCGATAGCGCCTGTTGGAGCGGTCCTTGAGAATGAAGTCGGGAGCTGCCGTCAGGCCCTGGGTCAGCTCGGAGATCGGCTGCGTGCTGGCTTGAAGACTCCCCACCGCTCCCTGAACCCGGGTCAAGCTACCCTCGGGAAGGTCGAGCTGTAGCACCTGATCTTTCTTGTCGGCTCCCCGCACCACCAGCTTGTGCTTGCCAGCACTGGCAAAGGCGGCGGCCGGAGTGGGGCCGAGCGATCGGCCGTCCAGGCTGACCCGTGCGCCAGGCGGGTCGCTGAAGACCCAGAGAGCAGGGCGGCCATCGCGCGCGGTGGCGAGGGCCACGTCCTTGGAGACGTCGCTCTCGCCCAACTGGGTGCGCACGGCCGCGACCCAGAGAGACAGGATGCCATAGTCGGGGCGCTGCACCAGGGCCTCGCGCAACTGCACCACGGCCGGCTCGAGCTGACCCGCCTGAAGCAAGAGGCGGGTCAGATTCATCCGCAGGTCGACATAGGGCAGGTCGCCCGCATCCTTGAGGGCTGTCTTCAGCTGGGCCATGGCCGGATCGAGCTTGCCGCTCTGAGCCAGGGCCAGGGCATAGTAATTGCGGAAGACGCTTTCGCGGGGCAGCTTCTTGAGCGCGGCCTGATAGCTCTGGCTGGCGGCCGCCCAATCGCCTTTGGCGGCCTGGTCGAAGCCCGCCAAAAAGCGAGCGGTACCCGACTCGGGCACCCGGCGGGCCACCTCGCGCCAGTTGGCCACGCCATGCTCTTCATCGCCTCTCAAGAACTGGACCTTGCCCATCAAGAAATAAACATTGGCTGCCTCAGGATGGTTCGGATAGCTCGACAGGATGGCCCGCAAGCGTCCGTAGGCCTCGGTGAACTGCAGGTCGCGGCAATCCTGGTTGGCCTGCTCGGTGACCGCCAGGATCAGGTTGTGCTGGGCGGAGGGATTGCCCGGGTTGAGACGGAGGGCCTGCCGGAAGGTGTAGACCGCCTTTTCGTGGTCGCCCGCCATGAAGTAGGCGAACCCCAGCGCGTTGAAGCCGTCGATCTTCTCGGGATAGCTCCGGGTCAGGAGCTCGAAAATACGGATGGCGGTCGGGTAATCCTTGCGCTTGAGGGCCTCATCGCCCGCCTTCTTCTCCCTGGCCCAGTCGGGCGCCGCAAAGGCAGACAGCCCCAGCAGCAGCACCACGATCAGGCAAGCCAGTGGTCTCATCAAATCCTCCCCGGATCGGCTTTCTCGAACCTTGAAGGACTTGCGCCACGAGCCGGCCAGGTCCTTCAGGCCCCGGTGGTGGAGGCGGGCATCCCCAGCACGATGTGGTCGATGAAGTTCTTGATCACACCCTGAACGGTGGTTTCTCGCACCGAGGCGTCGATGCGCTCGTAGAGCCCCGGCGTGGCCGCATACACATGTTTGTACTTGCGCATACGGAGCATGAAGTCTTCCCGGCTGAGCTCAGGATGAAACTGCAGCCCGTAAAAGGGCAGGCTGGGATGACGCAGGGCCTGCCAGGCGCATTTCTGGCTGGTGGCCAGCCGCACAAAGGGGCCGGGCACCTCCATCACCACGTCGTGATGGCCTTGCTGGGCCCCGAAGCGAGGGGGAATCTGGCGAAAGAGAACATCTCCCTCCCCTTCCGGGGTGAGCTCCACCTCGTGGGTGCCGGTCTCCCCGTCCTCGGGGCGCTTCTCGACCCGTCCCCCTATGGCCGCGGCCATCAGATGAAACCCGTAGCACAGGCCCAGGCTGGGCACCTGGCGCTCGAGCAGCAGGCGCGTGAAATCCTCCAGCGGGGGATACCAGTCGGGACGGTCGGTGGACACGGCGAAATCACCCGTGCCCCCGATGACCACCGCGTCGTAGCCGGAGAGAAGGCTCTCGTGTGGAGCTTGCTCGAGGACATTGTGGATCTGGACCTGCTCGGGCTCGAGATGGCCGGCCGAGAGCAGGCACGAACGCTCGTGCTCACGCATCTCGGGGTCAAGGCGGGCTTCCAACAGCAAAAAGCGGAGTTGTTCTCTTTGACGCATAACGCCTGATTCTAATCTTCCGGGCGAGGGCTGTAAAGAGCGTCAGGACAGCCCGTTGGGGTCATTCGGACCCACCACCTCGAAGAGGTCCACCGGGGCCCGGCGACCCTTGACCTGGGTACTGCCCAGGCTGCGGGTGACAAAGTGCCCCCGCACGGCCGCCTCGGTCCATTCGGTGATGACCACCTGAACATCGAACTCACGGGTCAACTTCTCGATGCGGGCGGCCAGGTTGGTGGCGTCGCCCACGGCCGCGAACTCGCGACACCCGGTGAAGCCCACGTCGCCGACCATGACCTCGCCGGTATTGATGCCCACGCCGATCCGCATCAACGGCACCGATTCAGCCTGGTAGCGGGCATTGAGGTCTTCCAGCACCTTGTGCATCTCCAGGCCCGCGTGAACGGCCTGGCGGGGGGCCTGCTCGTCGGGACCCTCGGCCCCGAACACGGCCATCAAAGCATCGCCAAGATAGGTCATCAAGACCCCACCGTGGGCCAGGATCACCTTGCCCATGGCCCGGTAGAAGTCGTTGAGCTGAGCGATGGTCTCTTCCAGCGGCCGCCCCTCGGCCAGGGTGGAGTAGTTCCAGATGTCCGAGAACAAGATGGTGGCCTCGCGCGGGATGAGCGCGCGTGTGCGCGCCGCGGCCCGGCAGGACCGAAAGCGCAGCACCTGTTGGCCGAGCTGGATCAGGTCTCCATCCACCAGGGCCCGCAGCCCCTCGATGGTCTCGCCGTTGACAAAGGTGGGGCCGCTCTTGCTCTCGGGCCTGAGATAAAAGGCCCCGCCCACGTTCTCGATTGTGGCGTGCTGACGCGACACGGTCGGGTCCTCGAGCTCGACCCTGTTGCGCCGCGTGCCCTCCCGACCGATGGTGGTCGGCTCGCTGCCCAACCCCCACTGGCGGTCGCGATAAGGGTCGGTGTAGCCCTCCAGGAACGAGACCTGATCTTGTAGCTCGACGATGCGCAGCCGGAAGCCCCCCAGCTCGAGCTCGTCTTGAGGGGTGAGTTGCCGAAAGGTGGTGGCCTTGCCAGCCACCAGCGCCGGCAGCTCGGTGTTGACGTTGGTGAAGAAGACCTGCCCGTCGCGAAAGTGGAAGGTGGCCTGGCGGTTGGCGATGCCCTCGCCCTCGAGCACGAGGTCGTTTTCTTTCGGGCCGGGCGAGCCGAGGCTCATCTGGGCAAAGCTCAGCGGGATGCGCCGCTCGTTGCCCTGCGGGTCGACAATAAGAAAATCAAGGCCGGAACGAACCCATTCCCGGCCCTGGCGCCCCCTGGTCTCCGTCCTTACGGTCGACTCGTCGGGTCTGCCCATCAGTTTGCCGCGCCTGCTACCACACTTCTCCCCTGAGCGCGATCTTCTCTGCGCCCTCAGGGGCCCCCTTTACCGGTTACAGTTCCTCGAGGTCGACTCCGAGGTCTCGCAACCTGCGCTCAAGGGCTTCGCGACGCTGGCGCTCCTCGACCGCTCCGCGCTCAGCCAACTCAGCCCTCTGTCGCTCCTGGTCGGCCCTCTGCCGCTCCTGGTCGGTCTCGCGCTCGGCTCGCTCGGCGCGTTCTGGGCCCGTCTCAAGCATGAGGCCCTGGCCGTCGGTCCAGCGCAGCCAGTCAGCTCGAATGCCGTCGTAGAGACCCGACCAGACGGTCAGACCAAGTCCCAGCTCCGGAAACTGGCGATCGACCTTCTCCACGTAGCTCGCTCCGCTCAGTTGGAAGATGCGGAGCGGACGCTGGCTGAGAAGGCGCTGCGGATCATAGATGACGTAGTAGGGAACCTTGATCTGAGCGTAGATCGCATACTTCTCGGTCTCCTCGCCTCCCTGACGATTGGAGACGACCTCGATGACCACCTCGGGAGGTTTGCCAAACAACCACATGAAGTAGCTGCGGCGATTCTTCTCCATGAAGTCCTCGGGAACCTCAACGCCCACGCTCAGCAGCACATCCGGCACGACCGCTTCCTTGACGGCGTAGAAGATTCCCACATCGGAGGCGCTGAGGAAGGGACGACCTTCCGGCCACGAGACGCGCAAAGCTTCGGTCAGGATGTCCATCTGCTTGTCCTGATAAAAATTGTCCACCGGCTCGTCGTCCTCGGTCGTGAGATGAGACACGTCGGGCTCGAGATCGCTCAGGTCCGTCGCGGGTGCTGGCTCAGCCATCGATTACCTCCTGTCAACGAGCAATATTAGAGACCATGCCGGGAGGTTCCCCCGAAAGTTGAAAAAGCCCGGCGGTGAGGCCGGGCCCTTGGACCGAGTGACTCGCGAGCTTAGCGCGACCGGTTGACCTGACGCTTCCTCAGGTCGAACCCGTTCGGCCACCAGTCCCACATCTTCATCTGCTTGCCGTTGATCGTGACCGAGCCGACCATCTTGGTGTGCTTCAGACCGATCTCCTTGATGCCCATCGTCTGCACCGGGGTGACTTCGGACGCCACGGCGACCGCGTCACCGTTCTTGTCCTGCCACACCGCCAGACCCTCCAGCTCCTGGCCGGAAATCTTGAAGTCGCCGTTCTTGTCCAGGGTGGCCAGCTGGTGGAAGCCGCTGTCAAAGCCGGTGGCGGTGCCGAACAGGCAGGTGCCGTCGATGCTTCCGTCCGCTTTGGGCATCACCAGCAGGCCGTCGTTGGCGCCGACCCACTCCAGCTCGACCGGGAAGCCGTTGCCGTAGAAGTCGAACACGGCCCGGCGAGCGGTGGACTCTTTCGTCATCGGGTGGGGCAGCCACTGGCCATTGGAGGCCTCGAGCTTGCCGTCGCCGTCCAGGTCGAGCACCAGCGGGCTGACGCAGACGGTCGAGTTGCGCTCGTAGTAATGAACATTGCCCTGGTAGGTCGTGGTTACCTCAATGATATCGCCCGAGGAAGCGAATCCCCCACCGTCAGGGTCCCCGACAACGACCGCCCCAGGTGACTCTTCAAAGGTCGTGAACTGAGCCAGCACATAAGTCTGACTTCCTCTGTCGATCGCGGGCGAGACATCGACGCTGATGACATAACGGCCCGAGACGTTGGTCAGATCATTGTAGAGGTTGGCAGCTGCAGGAAGACCCTCGGGCGTACCCAGCACCCACTCTACATCGTTGATCGAGTTATCAACCCAGGAGCCGAGATTATTCTTGACACGCTGGTCGACGCTCCCGTCAAGATTCATCAAAGTCTGCAGGCCGCTGCTGACATGATCGGTCATCTGAAGGAAGTCCTGACTCGAATCATACCCGCCTGTGGTGGTCTGAGTACCATAGTGCGCTTCGGTATTCCGCTGGTGGGTGCGCTGGGTGGTAGAATCGGTCCCTGCGTTCTCATCGCTGACAGCCGCAAGCGATGGAAGGGTTGAAAGGAGAACAAAACCAGCCACGATGGCGGTAAACGAGCGATTCATAGAGCACCTCCAGGAGGATTGGACACCCTGAGTCTACCATCTGGCCAGGGCGGGAGCA
>CAYYHB010000216.1:0-7357 GCA_964471395.1 uncultured Burkholderiales bacterium
CCAGCGTGGGGAACTGGTTCAGGCAGTAGCCCAGCACCCTCAAGCCCGAAACCTGCCATTCACGGCCATCTCGATGCTGACAGCCAGAAGGGCCTGGCACCTCAAACCTCTAGCCCTCAAGCCAGAAACCTCGGGCTCTGGCTCAGGAAGGCGTGCGGGTTGGCGTAGAACACCTGGCGCAGGCACTCGACCGGGTGCTTTCGTCGGCGCATCTCCTGCATCGCCTTCGGAACCGCCAGAGGATCGCTCGGCCCCCAGTCGCCGGCCGAGTTGAGGCAGAGCCGCTCGGTGCCGTGAACCTCCAGGATGTCCACCGCCCGCTGGGGGGTGCACTTGGTATCGGGATAAAGCGTCATCCCCGCCCAGTAGCCGCGCTCGAGCACCATCTGCACGGTGTGCTCCTCGACGTGGTCGATCAGGGCCCGCTCGGGCCGCACCCCCTGGTTGTCGAGCGCGTCCAGGATCAGCCGGGTGCCCTTGAGCTTGTCCTCAAGGTGCGGGGTGTGCACCAGGATCAGCTGGTCATGGCGCAGGGCCAGGGCGATCTGCTCCTCCAGTACCACCAGCTCGTTCTTGCTGTTGCGGTTGAGCCCGATCTCGCCGATGCCCAGCACGTTGGGGCGCTCGAGATATTCGGGGATCAGGGCCATCACCTCGCGGGCCAACCCCGGGTCTTCGGCCTGCTTGGGGTTGATGCACAGCCAGCAGTAGTGCTGGATGCCGTAACGCCGGGCCCGGGTGGGCTCGAACTCGGTGAGCTGGAGGAAGTAGTCGCGGAAGCCCTCGGCCGAGGCGCGGTTAAAGCCCGACCAGAAGGCCGGCTCGCTGACCGCGCGGCAGCCGCAGCGGGCCAGCCGCTCGTAGTCGTCGGTGGTGCGCGAGACCATGTGGATGTGGGGATCGATGTAGTCCATGCCGCTCAGGGGGCGCCAGTGGCGCTGCCGCGGGCCTCTTCCACCGGCTCGCTGGTGGGGTCGCTGAGCAGCTCGAGGATGCGTCGGGCCCGCTCGGGACCGGGCTCGAGCAAGAGCTGCAGCGCTCCTCGCAGGGCCTGGATCCGCCGGTCGTCGGCCTGGCCGGCGCGGTCCACCCGGTCGAGAAAGGCGGCCAGGTCGATCAGCTTGCCGCGGTGCTCGAGAAAGTACTCGTCCACCACGTTCACGCCGGCACCGCCAGGCACTCGGTCAAGAGCTCGCGGTCGACCTCGTCCACGGTCGTCTCGCGCCCCAGCTCCTCGATCAGGGGCAGGCAGAGCTTGCCCCCCAGATGCTGGCGAAAGTCCTCCAGGCCCTGCAGCAGCCCGGGATGGGCCAGCCGGGGATGCCACAGGGGAAGGCCCAGGCGTTCGAGGACCGAGGTGGCGCGGGCGGCCAGCGCGGGCGGGGTCACCCCCAGCCGGGCGCCGTAGGCCAGATCCACCGCCATCCCCACCGACACGGCGTGCCCGTGGGTGAGGGAGAAATCGGACAGCACCTCCAGCCGGTGGGCGATCCAGTGGCCAAAGTCGAGCGGACGCCCCGAGCCCAGCTCGAAGGGATCCCCTCCGGACACGATCTGCGAAAGGTGCAGCTCGGCCGAGCGGCGGATGAGCGGCAGCGCAGCCTCGAGATCGCGCTCTCGCACCTCGTCGGCCCGTCGCTCGACCTCCTCGAACAAAGATGCATCGCGCAACAGGGCGACCTTGACCACCTCCGAGAAGCCCGAGCGCCAGTGCTCGTCCGGCAGCGTGGCCAGCAAGGTCTCGTCGCACACCACCGCGTGGGGCACGTGGAAGGCGCCCAGCAGGTTCTTCTTGCCGAAGGCGTTCAGCCCGCACTTCACGCCCACGCCCGAGTCGGCCTGGGCCAGGGTGGTGCTGGGAAGGCGGATCAGGCGCACCCCCCGATGCGTGGAGGCGGCCGCGAAGCCGACCGCATCCAGCAGCGCTCCCCCTCCCCAGACCAGCACGTAGGACTGGCGGCAGATGGCTGCCCGGTCGATGGCCCGGCAGGCCTCCTCGAACATTCGCATGTCGTTCTTGACCGCCTCGCCCCCGGGCACGGGCAGCATCTCGACCAGGCCGGGAAGCTCGATCCGGGCCAACTCGGGATGGGCCGCCAGCAAGCCCTGATCGACAAAGGCCAGGCAGCGCGCCTCGCCCACCAGCTCGCGCAGGCACTCCTCGGCCTGGCGAGTAAAGCGAAGGCGATGGGTGTACTCCACCGAAAAACCGCGCTCTGCCTGCATGGCGGGGCTTTCGCGCTGCCCGCTCGGCACCCTGCCGCCAGGACTCCTCCAAACGAAGGAGGAACCCGGCGGCCGTGGGGTCCTTCCACAACGTTTTCGTCTTCTCCGAGGAGCCCGATTGGGAGGGCCTGCGCCGGCTCGATGTGCGGGCCTGTCTGCGCGGCTACGAGCGGGGCGGAATGTGGTTTCTGGACGTCTGTCCGGCCCACCGACTCCACGGGCACGTCCCCTTCACCGAGGTCTTTCCAAGCCTTCCCCATCAGGCCATCGCGCCGCTGGTCGAGAGCCTGAGAACCGACAACCGGGGGCTCGACCTGACGGGAGTGGACTGGCTGGGACTCGCTCTCGCGGTTGAGGCGGCTGGCTGCGCAGCCGTGCTGGCCTTCGGATGGGACGACGAGGGGCTCGACTTTGCCTTCCAGGTTTCCCGGGGCAAGCTCGAGCGCTTCCTCTCCCGGCCCGAGGGGGAGAGGCTCATCAGCTACCGGTCTTCTTCCTGGCAGACAACTGCGAGCCAGGAGAGCGAGGCCACCGTCCTCGAGCTCTGGCCCCGGCAACAGCTGGCCCTGGCGCAGGAGCTGGGGATCGGCACGCTGGACTTCCACTTCCGCGCCCCGCTGATCTTCGAACGGGGGCCGATCCCCGGCGAGCTGCAGCAGCCCCCGCCCGAGGAGCGCCTGCCCCGCCTGGTGGCGGAAAAGGACCTGGCCGGGGCGCTGACGCTCCTGCGCGCCACTCCCGACCTTCCCTCGCGCGGCCGCAAGCTGCAGGCCCTGCGCGACGCGGTGTGCTCGGAGGTGGCCGGCCAGTGCCGCCAGGCCATGGAGCGAGGCGACCTCGGGCTGATGCAGGAGGCTCTGGCGCTGGTCGGGGAGCATCCGGCCGAGCCCGAGCTCCTGCCCCTGTGGAACCGGCTCCAGCTGAGCCTGGGCGAAGGCTACCTGGCCGCCGGTCAGGCTTCCCGCGCCCTGGAGCCCCTGCGAGGAATCATCCGCCTCACCGGCATGGTGACCGAGGAGCACCAGGTTATGGCGCGCGCCCGCGAGTTGCGTCCCGTGGCTGCCCGGCAAGCCTGCTCGCAGCTTGGCGTGCAGGCCTCCCCGATCGTCGGGGCCCTGCTGGCTGACACGCAAACCTCGCTTGAGACGCTGACTGAGGCGCTGAGCAGCGAGGAAACTGCCTGGGATTGCCCCCGGGGGGTCTATGCCTTCGAAAGCTCCGAGCGCGGCCTTTACGGTCTGACACGGTTCACGCCCGCGAGCGTGGAGCTGGACGCTCTGGTGATGGTTCCCCACCAGGCCTGGTTTCGGATCACCCTGGCCCGGGACGACCAGGAAGGCGCCGCTCGACGCCTCAGCGAGGCGGCCTTCTACTGCTTTCAGGCCGGACGCCCCGAGTATGCTCTGGTTCTCACCGAGCGGGCCCTGCAGCTCGACCCCCAGAACGAGGTGGCCGGCCAGTCGCTGAACGCCCTTCGCGCCCGCGGCACGAGAGCTCCCGAATGGGCCCGGCTCTGCCTGACGACCACCACCTTCGGGTAGGGACCGGCCCGCCAGGGCGGGAAGCGGGCGGGATGAAGACGGTGATCGTGACCGGCGCCAGCCGGGGGATCGGAGCCGCCGTGGCCCGCCGCCTGGGTTCCGAGGGGTGGCACGTGGTAGTGAACTACCTGGTCGACCGTGAGTCGGCCCTGGAGGTGGTGGGCTCCATCGAGGCGGCCGGCGGATCGGCCCGGGCCGTGCCAGGCGACGTGGGTCAAGAGTCCGGGGTGCTGGCTCTCTTCAAAGGGCTCGAGTCGCTGGACGGGCTGGTCAACAACGCCGGCATCACAGGGGGCTTCACCCGCGTGGAGGACCTCACCGAGGAGGTCGCCCGGCGGGTGCTGGAGGTCAACTTGCTGGGCACCATGCTGTGCTGCCGCGAAGCCGTCCGGCGGATGCAGGCGGGCGGCAGCATCGTCAACCTCTCCTCGGTTGCCGCCCGTACGGGCAGCCCCTTCGAGTACGCCCACTACGCCGCCACCAAGGCGGCGGTGGAAGCCTTTTCGCTGGGCCTGGCCCGCGAAGTGGGCCAGCGAGGCATCCGGGTGAACTGCGTTGCGCCGGGGCTGGTGGATACCGAGATTCACGCTCGGGGAGGAGATAGCGACCGGGTCGAGCGGCTGGCTGGCTCCATCCCGCTGGGGCGAGCGGCCCGGCCCGAGGAGATCGCCGAGGGCGTGGCCTGGCTCATGTCCGAGCAGGCTTCCTATGCCACCGGCACCGTGCTGGGGCTAACCGGCGGACGCTGAGAGCGCCTCCCGGCGCGCGATCCAGAGCGGGATGGCGCCAAAACTCCAAACGAGCAATCCACCAGCTGCCAGAAGAACGGGATCCCGGCCCGCAGATCAATGCCAGAGCCAGCACCCCGGCACAGGCCAGCAGACCGAACTCGATCACCCAGAGATTGCGCGCCGGGTCGCGCATGGCGCCGAGGAACAGCACGGCCAGCATGATGTGAGCGAAAGCCAGCCAGTCGGTGCCGTAGGCCATGAAGGGGAAATTCTCCTGGTTGTAGACCAGGGCGTCCTCGACCCGGTGAATCCACGCCCCGAGGGGGGGGGGGTCCAGCCAGCCGGCCAGCAGACCGACCTCCTGGGGCAAAGGAAAGGCGGTCACTCCGGAGACCAGCAAGGCCGCGCTTACGAGCCCCAGAGCCACCCGGCAACGGCATTGACTTTGCGCCACAAAGTTACGATTCTGGACCGTGCGCGCTGGTCCTCCTGCGCATCACAGGGGTCAGTCGCATGTCCAGGCGCAGCTCCACCTCGAACACCCGTCGCCAGGGGAGCGCCACCTCGAACTGCGCCGAGTCGATGCGGGCTTGCCTTCCCAGCGCCTCCAGCTCGATCACGCGACCGCGCCAGCGCCGCTCGAAAAGCTCGCGCGCCCAGTCGAGCAGGTGCAAGCGGATCAAGAGAGCTGTGGTCTCACCGGCCTCGTGGTGGGGGCGCACCACGGCCTGGTAGGCATAGTCGTCCACGATGCGAGCCATCAGGAAGGCCTGGTGGGTCTTCTCGCTCTCCAGGGCCCGCTCCAAGCTCCAGCCCTGCTGACGCGCGGCCAGGCGGTGGGCCACCAGTTGGGCGGCGGCGGTGCCGAAGGCGTTGGCGGCGGTGTTCCAGCCGGCCAGAGCTTCCAGCCTGTGGAGGGGCACGCGCTCGATCAGGGCCGTGGCAAGGCCCGGGTCCATCTGGTTGACCCGGGAAAGGTCGGCCATCGCCACCCGGCGGCCGCAAGCAAGCAGGGCAAGGAGGCGCTCCACCTGGGCTTGCATCCCCTCCTCCCCCGGGACCAGCACCAGCAACACCACGTCCCCCGGGACTGCCGGGCGAGCCCCGGCCAGCTTCAGGTGGTCGTCCACCATGCGGGCCAGGGGCATCGTCTCCAGAGGGGGGATCCGGTCCGCTGCCTCCGGGTCGGAGTAAATCACCTCGACGGACGGGTGCAGGCCCACCCGGTCGGCCAGCCAGCCCGTCACCATGCTCATGCTCAGCTCGTCGGCCCCCGACAGCAGCGTGAAGCGCTCTTGGAGGCGACGCCTGCGCACCTCGCCTTCCAGCCAGGCGGCCTCGGCGAGGTGGGGGCCGCGCGGGGCCGAGTCGTCCAGTCCCACCACCAGCCGGTGGACGGTGCGGTCCTCGAGCAGGTCGAGCGCGAAGCCGAGCAGCTCGAGGTTGCGCTGGCGCACGGACCGGTACTCGGCCACAATCTCGGCCGGCACATCCGCCGGAGGGTCGGTCGAGCCGGTGGCGGCCCAGTTAGCCAGTCGCCGCTCGTAGGGCGCCTGGGCGTCGGAGGTGAGCAGGCTGAGCCGGGGGAGAGTGGCCACCAGATCGACTCGACCCTTCAGAGCGCGCAGAGTCTCGAGACGCTCGCGGGCCAGAGCGAGCGGCGTGTCGGCCCGGCGCGAGCCGACCAGCCCCCCGTAGCAGAGCATCTCGAGCGAGACCAGCGTGAGGTCGGCCGGCTGGCTGCGCAGCCAGCTTGCCAGGCGCTCGGGCTGGGCCGGGCGGAGACTGGCCCGCGGGGGGGAGACCACCCGCGCCCCGGCGATGCGTCCGAGCTGCTCGACGAACAGAAAGTTGCACGGGCGGTCGTCGAGAGGCAGGAGGACCACCGTGGGTTCGCTCAGAGCCGGCCTGCCCAGCATCGCCAGGCAGACAAACAGAAGGATGGACCTCATCAGGTGGGCTTCTGCGCGTAGCGCAGCATTCTTCCCGGACCCGACAAGGGGAAGCCTGTGAACGAGGATGACTCAAACTTTGGCTGGGCAGCGAGACTCGCGAGGGGGGATGACAGCCTCCCGAGCTCCAATCCTCAGAGTAAAGGGGTTACGGCCATATGATGCGCTGGTTCGTTACACTCGGTCTGGTAGCCGTGCTCCAAACCTCCACCTGGGCCCAACCGTGCGGCCCCTGCGGGCCTTGTGGGCCGAGTGGGCCCGGGGGGTTGCGCCAGTTGGACCTGGTCTTTCGCACCGGGGGGAGGAGTTCGTGGTCTTGCTGGGCGACCCCGAGCTCTGCGACGCCCTGCTCGTGGCCCAGGAGTTGCGCCGCACGCTGGCCTCCAGCTCCGTGCTGGCCGAGGTGCGGGTAACAGTGAGCGTGGGGGTGGCTTCGCTGATCCCTGTAAAGAGAGCGAGAGCTGGCTCAAGCGAGGGGACCTGGGGCTGTATGAGGCCAAGCGCTCGGAGCGCAACCGCGTGGTGGCGAGCCCTCTCGCGCGCCCTTGCTGATGGGATGAGAGCCCGCCGCCCGAGCCGGGAATCTCCAGCCCTTATTCGGGCGTGTCCACGGACTGTCCTGAATAGGGCGCCCATTTCGGGCGCATGCGCACCCAACTCGCCGGCGCAGGCGAACCCGCGCTCTGGGCGCGGTTGACCTGTGGGGCGCGTGCGCACCCAACTCCCCGGCGCAGGCGAACAGGCGCTCTGTGCGCGGTTGACCTGGGGGCGCATGCGCACCCAACTCCCCGGCGCAGGCGAACAGGCGCTCTGTGCGCGGTTGACCTTGGGGGCGCATGCGCACCCAACTCCCCGGCGCAGGCGAACCACGCTCTGTGCGCGGTTGACCTGGGGGCGCATGCGCACC
>CAYYHB010000217.1:0-7332 GCA_964471395.1 uncultured Burkholderiales bacterium
CGGCCAGCTCGATCCTCATCCTTGATTGCGAATCGCTGGAGATGCTCCAGGAGCTGCCCTTGCCTGAGCCCCCGCGAGGACTGACGGTGGTGCGCTGAGATGGAGAAAGTCGACCTGGTCACGAGCCTGGATGAAGCCGGGCTGGTCATGGAGGAGGCCGCCCGGGTGGTGCTGGCCGATCCTCGCTTTCAGCGCATGCCGGTTACCCGGGCCCTGGTCGAGGGCAAGCTGATCGGAGAGGCTGAGCTGGCTGACTTCCTGGCCAGGCTCTTCCACCTCGAGTACGTGGTGCTCGACGATGTGCGCCCCGAGCTTCTGCAGCTGCTCCCCCGCTCTTTGATGCAGGACGCGGCCGTGGTGCCCTACCGGATGGACGGCGAGGAGCTGACCATTGCCGTGGCCGACCCGCTGGACGTGGCCACCGAGGACATCGTGCGCGGGCTGACCCACCTCAAGCTGCGCCGCGTGGTCGCCCGCCGCAGCGACATCCTGCGAGCCTTGCAGGGGCCAAAAGGGGGGATTTCTCAGGCCATTGAGGGGTTCGTGGCCCACTCGCCGGCTCAGGAGGTGGAGTTCTTCGCCGGTCGGGACGAATCCGAGGGGGCCGTGCCGGACGAGTTCCATGAGCACGATGCCCCGATTATCGACCTGGTGGCCGCCCTGATCTCCGATGCCATCCAGCTCAAGGCCTCGGATATCCACGTCGAGCCCCAGGAGGGCAGCCTGCGCATCCGCTATCGGATCGACGGCGTGCTGCGCGTCTTCGGCGAGCTTCCCAAGAAAGTGCAGAACGCGGTGGTCTCGCGCATCAAGCTGGCCTCGGGAATGGACATCTCCGAGCACCGCCGTCCTCAGGACGGCCGCAGCCAGGCCCGGGTGGGGCAACGCTGGGTGGACCTGCGCGTCAGCGCAACCCCTTCCTACTATGGCGAGAAGGTGGTGCTGCGCATCCTGGACAAGAGCGTGGGCCTGCTGCGCCTCGACAACCTGGGGATGTCCCCTGCGGACTACCAGGTCTACTCGCGCGTTCTGGAGAGCCCTCAGGGGATGGTGCTGCTGACCGGTCCCACTGGCTCAGGCAAAACCACCACCCTTTACGCCAGCCTCAACGTGCGCAACCGCACCGCCGACAACCTGGTCACTGTCGAGGACCCGATCGAGTACCAGCTGGCCGGCATCACCCAGATCCAGATGAATCCCAAAGCCGGCGTCACTTTTGCCTCGGCCCTCCGGTCCATCCTGCGCCAGGACCCGGACATCATCATGGTGGGTGAGATCCGCGACCTGGAGACGGCCGAGATCGCCTTCCAGGCCGCCCAGACGGGCCACTTCGTGCTCTCCACGCTGCACACCAACTCCTCTCCCGCTACCATCATCCGCCTGGCCCACATGGGGGTGGAGCCCTTCCTGGTCGCCTCCTCGTTGCTGGCGGTGGTGGCCCAGCGCCTGGTGCGCCGCATCTGTCCGGCCTGCAAGCGCGAGATGCGCCCTGACGACAGCACGCTCACTTTTGTCAAGCTGGCGTCCCAGCAGGAGCTCCCCAAGACCTTCTGGGAAGGTGCGGGCTGCGATCAGTGCGGTAAGACCGGCTTCAAGGGCCGGGTGGGCCTGTATGAGATCCTGCCAATGACCGACGGCCTGCGCGAGCAGATTTACGCCGAAAGCAGCCAGGATAAAATTTCCCAGGCGGCTTTCAAGGAAGGCTTCTCCTCCCTCTTGCACGATGGACTGCGCAAAGTGGACGCAGGCGAGACCTCCCTTGCGGAGGTGCTGCGCGTGGTGCCCATCGAATCGGCCGCCGCCATCGCTCGCATGCAGGCCTCAGGGCTGGAAGGCTGACCTCCAGATCTGCTCCGGCCCGTGGGAAACTTGTTGGAGCAGCTCGCGCAGAGAAAGCCCCAGCCCGGGATGCACCAGCTCCGGCTCGAGCTCGACGAGCGGCACCAGCACGAAGGGCTGGCTGGCCACTTGAGGATGGGGTAGCTCCCAGTCGGAGTGGCGCTCGACCCGGTCGTGATACAGGGTCAGATCAAGGTCGATGGTGCGCGCGGCGAACCTGTCACAGCTGCGGCGGCGCCCTAGCTCGGCCTCCAGCTCGCGCAGGCGTGCGCGCAGATCGGCCGGGGGCAAGTCGGTCTCGATCTCCACGGCCAGGTTGAAAAAGCACGGCTGCAACGAGCCTGGTGGATAGGGTGGGCTCTCGTAGACGGCACTGCGGCGCTTGACCCGGAAGGTGCGCTGGAGGGCTGACAGGGCCGAGCGCAAGCTCTGCTCGCGCTCGAGGTTCGAGCCCAGATCGAGGAAAATCAAACCAGTGTGCGCCCCCCGTCGACCTGCAGGACCTGGCCAGTCACGAACTCGGCTCGAGCAAGAAAGACCACCGCCTCGGCGATGGGCTCGGCCCCACCCAGGCGTCCGAGCGGGATCTTTTCGACCAGCCGACGCTCGTGCTCGGGGTCTGCCTCGGCCGGGGCCAGGGCGGCCCCGGGAGCGACCGCGTTGCAGCGCACCTCGGGAGCCAGCTCCAGAGCCAGGCAGCGAGTCAGCATGACCACTCCGGCCTTGCTCAGGCAGTAAGGGAGATAGCCTTTGAGGGGGCGCTCGGCGTAGATGTCGGCCAGATTCACGATGGAGCCGCACGAGGCGCGCAGCCGCCGGGCCAGGCCCACCGCCAGGCCCAGGGGAGCCTCCAGGTTGAGGCCGCGGAAGCGGTCCCAATCTTCCAGCGCCTGCTCGAGAGGGCTGGGCCCGAACAGAGCGGCGTTGTTGACCAGCAGGTCCAGCCGCTCAAAGCGCGAGAGGGCCGCCTGCACCAGCTCTTGCACCCCCTCGCGAAGGCTAAGGTCGGCCCGCACCGTTTCCACCCGCCCGGGCAGCGCCTCCGGCTCGGAGCGATGCACGTGCAGCAAGAGATCGTAGCCCTCACGAGCTAGAGCGGCGGCCACCGCCTGCCCCAGCCGCACTCCAGCCCCGGTGACCAGCGCCACTTTGCGCTCCATGCTGGGTTCCGGTTCCCCCTGTGGTCCGGGTTGACCTTCCGTGGTATTCTCCCCAACAGAGCCGTGAGCGACTACGATCCGAACCACGAGGCCCTGCACAAAGCCTTCACGCGCGAGGAGGCTCCTCAACCGTCGATCCCCAAGCGGTCGTCGGGCAAGGAGCGCCTGGCCAGCGGCACTCTGCTCGACGGTCGTTTCAAAGTGGTGCGCATGATCAAGGCCGGGGGCATGGGAGCGGTCTACGAGGTCACCGACCGACTGCTCAACGACCGCATCTTCGCCCTCAAGGAGATGACCGACCTCAACAGCGATCCGGCCGAGCGCCTGGCCGCCCGGGACCGCTTCATCTCCGAGATCCAGGTGATGCAGGCCCTGCGCCATCCCAACATCCCCCGGATCACGGCCCAGTTCATCCACGAGAACTCGTTCTTCTTCGTGATGGAGTTCATCGAAGGGGTGGACCTGGGCCAGGTGCTCAAAGAGCAGGGCTCCCCCGGACTGGACGCCCACCGGGTCGTCACCTGGGCCCTGCAGGTGCTGGATGCGCTGGTTTACGCCCACGGCCAGGACCCCCCGGTCACCCACCGCGACATCAAGCCCTCCAACATCTTGCTCGGAAGAGACGATCGGGTTCGTTTGATCGATTTCGGGATCGCCCGGGTGACAGGCCCTGCGGATGGGTTCTGGATCGGCACCCCGGGCTACGCCCCGGCCGAGCAACAGGCCAACCAGCCCGAGCCCAGCTCCGACCTTTATGCGCTGGGAGCCACCATGCACGAGCTATTGACCGGACGCAAGCCGCAGGACTTCGATTTTCCGGCTTTCGAAGACCTGGGCGTGAAGGTCGACGCCGAGCTGGCCCGCATCATCTACGACTCGTTGGGAACGTGGCCGGAAGAGCGTATCGCCCGTGCCGAGGATTTTGCCGATCGTCTGCGCAACCTGGCCAACATTCAGGTCTACCTGCCTGGCGTCGATCCGGGCCAGGATTTCGAAGCCGCCGCCCACCGACTCAAGACCGAAGTGCTCGACCCCCTGCTCCAGGAGCTGATCCAGCGCTACCGCAACGAGTGCCACACCCCCCACATACCCAAGAACCTGGAGTTTCTGCAATTCACGCTGGCCTGTCCCACCGAGTTCGAGCTGCAGGTGATCAAGGATCCTGATAGCGGCGAGATCTCTTTTCTGGAGAAGCAGGGCATCTTGAGCCCTCAGCGCCTGGGGAGCGTCAACCCGCTCTCCGAGCATGCCGAAAGCCAGGTGCGCAGCCTGATCGCAACCTTCGTGGACAACTACGAGAACTTCAAGAACTCCAACTGGATCGTGGGCTAACCTCTGCCCGAGCGGGCAGGGAAAAATTCAATTTCTGCGAACTAACCTTCGACCGCTCCGCTGAATTTTGGCTTCCCGCTCTCAGGGGGGATAATGCTGGACAAACTGACCGGGCTCTATCAAAAGAAGTACTTCCTCGAGCAGCTCGACCTCGAAGTGAAGCGCTGCGCCCGTTATCGGCGTCCCCTTTCGGTCCTGGCGCTCGAGCTCGACTATGCCTATTTCCATCCGGACGTGGACGTGCGCTGGTCGATGGGCTACACGCTGTTCAAGCAACTCGGTCCCATCGTGATCTCCACCCTGCGTAACGTCGATCTGGCCTCGCGCTTTGATGGAGAGGTCTTTCTTGCTTTCCTGCCCGAGACCGGGCGCGAGGGAGCCCTGATCGCCGGAGAGAGACTGCGCAGCCGCGTCGAGCGCCACTGGTTCCTGGGGCAGGTACCCGGAGCACCCGCTGCCGAGGGCCTCAAGAGCGACCGCTTCCGGGTGGCACTGAACGTGGGGGTGGCCATCTTTCCCGAGAACGGGCTCGAGCCCCCAACCCTGGTGGATGCCGCCCGGGGAGCTCTGGTGTGGGCCAAAAGCGAGGGCAGCAACCGGGTAAAGATCGCCTCGAGCGGGGGCGGAGAGTCGAGCTTTCCTGAGACCACCGCCAGCGAACGTCCCCGCACCGACGCTCCCACCTCCTGGGACGCGCTCGCGACCGACCATAATGAGGAGTAGACGCCCATGGTCAGGTATGCTAGATTAGGGCCGGAGGTCGGAGTATGACGGCGCCCTATGTTTGGGCTTTTGGGCTTGGTTTTCTGCTGACTCTGGCGCTGACCCCGGCGGTCCAGGTGCTGGCCCGTCGGGCAGGCGCCATGGACAAGCCCGACCCGCGCAAAGTGCACAAAGTGCCCATCCCGCTCTGGGGTGGGTTAGGTGTTTTTCTGGCCTGCGTGGGGGCCATGGCCCTGGTCTTGTGGCCGCTGCGCGAGAGCCTGACCGAGCGCATGCTCAACCACCTGCTGGGCATGCTCATCGGAGGATCGCTGATCGTAGCGGTCGGCATGGTCGACGACCGCTTTGGCATGAAGGCCACCGTCAAACTGGCCCTGCAGATTCTGGTGGCCTGCATCATGATCTCCTTCGGGATCCGCATCGACTATCTGTCGATCCCGTTTCATGGATTGATCTTTCTCGAGCCCTGGCAGGCCATCGGATTGACCATGTTCTGGATCGTGGGCATCACCAACGCCATCAACCTGCTCGACGGACTCGACGGCTTGCTCTCGGGCGTGTCCCTGATCTCAGCGGTCATCTTCGCCGTCGTGGCCAGCGCCAGCGGGCAGGGCCAGTGGGTCACCGTGCTGGTCATGGCAACACTGGCCGGATGCGCCCTCGGCTTTTTGCGCTACAACTTTAATCCAGCTCAGATTTTTCTCGGCGACACAGGCAGCCTGTTTTTCGGGCTGATGTTTGCCGGTTTCTCCGTCATCGGAACCCTCAAGGTCACGGCCGCCTTCGCGCTGGCCATCCCGGTGTGCATTCTCGCGGTGCCCATCCTGGACACCTCGTTTGCTATCGTCCGTCGCAGCCTGGCGCGGCGCCCCATCTTTCAACCAGATAAGGGGCACCTGCACCATCGCCTGCTCGGACTGGGCTTGTCCCAGCGCCAGGCCGTGATGTGGATCTACTTCATCAACATCCTCTTCGGTCTGGCCGGACTCGCCATTGCCTACGCCGCAAAATAAAGTTCACGTGATGACAGTCTTCGGGACGCGCCCGGAGGCGATCAAGATGGCTCCCGTGGTGCTCGCCCTGGCGGAAGATGCGCGTATTCGAGTCACCAATGTGGTCACCGGCCAGCACCGCGAGATGCTCGACCAGGTCATGCAACTGTTTGGCATCTCTCCGGACGTCGACCTGAACATCATGCAGCCGGGCCAGACCCTCTCAGCCATCACTACCCGCACGCTGGAGGGACTCGAGCCCGTGCTGCGGCACCACCAGCCCGACCTGATCCTGGTCCAGGGAGATACCACCACCGCCTTTGCGGCCGGGCTGGCGGGTTTCTATCACAAGATTCCGGTCGGCCACGTGGAAGCAGGCCTGCGCACCGACGACCGTTATGATCCCTTTCCCGAGGAGATCAATCGGCGGCTTCTCACCACCCTGTGCGAGATGCACTTCCCCCCGACTCATACGTCCTACTCGATCCTGCGTAACCTCGACGTGTGCAAGTCGAGCATCCACCTGACCGGCAACACGGTCATCGACGCCCTGCATCGAATTCTGGCCGATACCCCTCCAGGTCTGCCGAGCGACTTGAGCGGCATTTCAGCTCAAAGCCGTATCCTGCTGGTGGAAACGCATCGCCGCGAAAATCTCGGCAAGCCCATGCAGGATATCTGTGAGGCCCTGCGAACGCTCGTGAAAAAGTTCACAAACACCGTCCTGGTGTTCAGTGTCCATAAGAATCCACAGGTACGGGAGGTCGTTTTCCCGGCTCTGGAAGGCCTGGAACGTACCTACCTGCTGGAGCCGGTTGATTACCCGGTGCTGCTCCGGTTGATGAGAGAGTCAACCCTTATCCTGACCGACTCGGGGGGGATTCAGGAAGAGGCTCCCGCTCTCGGTAAGCCGGTGCTGGTTCTGAGACGGACCACTGAACGCCCGGAAGGGATCGAGGCTGGAGTCTCCCGTCTGGTGGGAACCGACCCGGCGCTCATTGTCGAAGAGGCTTCCCGGCTTCTGACCGACCCGGAGGAATACCGGAAGATGAGCCAGGTCGCCAACCCGTATGGAGACGGCCGAGCCTCCGAGCGGATCGTCCAGGCCGTGTTACACCGGTTTGGCCATCTACCAGAACGGCCGCCAGACTTTGTCTATGCGCCTTCTGGCTCGGAGATCGGAGCGACCCTCAAATGAGCGATGAAGAGGAGTCCAGCGGACGCCCCTCCCGCTCGCTCGAGGAAGTAGAACAGAAAATTCGTGAGTTGAAGGAACCCCGCAAGGG
>CAYYHB010000218.1:0-7320 GCA_964471395.1 uncultured Burkholderiales bacterium
AAAGGCCGGGCCTCGAGCTCCTCGGCCAGGCTGCCCAGGGCCCGGGCCCGCACGGCGGTGGGCTCGGGATCGTAGAGGAAGGCGCCCGGCTCGAGCCTTCCGGAGGGCTCGGGATCGGGTCCCGAAGCCAGCTCAAGCCAGCCCTCCTGGTCGAGAAAGCTGCCCCAGCGTCGCCCCGGGCAGTCCGACCAGAGCACCGCCTCGCGGCACTCGCCGGGAAGGCCGACCAGCTCCATCCCCAGCCCTTCGGGCACGCTCTCGAGGCCGGGTGCAACCTTGACAGCCAGCAGCCCCACCCGCAGGGCTCGCAGGCTGCTCAGGGGCGGATCGCCCTGCTCGGGATCGAGCAAACGGCGGCCGTTGCGCCGCCGGGCCGGGTCGCAGAAGGCGGCGGCGGCCTTCAGGTCGAGCGGAAACTCGCCCGTGTGCACGGTGGCGTTCAGGCCCAGGGCCCGCAGGTTGGCCCGGGCCAGCTCGGCCCGATGGGGGTCGCGCTCGTAGGCCACCACCTCGCGCCGGGCGGCCAGGGCCAGCAGGTCGCCCCCGATGCCGCAGCCCAGATCCAGCACCGGCCCGGGAGGGGCGAGTCGGTCCAGCCGCTCGGCCCGGTGCTCGGCCAGCGCCTCCGAGCTGGCCTGCTCGAGCGCCTCGCGCTCGAAGAACAAGCTCTCGGCTCTCGAGAACTTAGTCCGGGCCAGACGGCGCAGCTCGGCCTGGGTCATCAACCAGCGGGCCCGCTCGCCGAACTGGCGCCGCAAGAGCTCCAGCCGGGGCAGGTCGAGGGGGCCCTGACGCAATTCGGCCAGGGCCTGCTCGGCTTCTTTCGTGTGCAGAAACTCGAGGATCAGGGCAGCCCGAGCAGGCTCTGGTGATGGCGCACGGCGTGCTCGAGGTAGCTCGGGCTCAAGCTGTGGCGGTCGGCGGCGAAGTGGCGCTTGAGGTAGTGCTCGACCACCTGCTTGGAGTGCTCGTCTTGCGCCGTCAGGCCCAGCACGGTGGCCTGGAAGACGCGGGTGGCCTGCTGGCACCAGGGCAGAATTCCCGGTTGGCCGGGACGGCTCAGCAGCGTCTCCAGCGAGCTCTTCAGCTCGCCCGCGGCCAGGCGCACGCCTTCATCGGTATTGTGCTTGCCCACGAACTCGAAGAAGGCCTCGTGCGTCTTCTCCTTGTGCATGGCCCGGAAGGCGTCCAGGGCCAGGATGTTGGTGGTGCCCTCCCAGATGGGCAGCACCTGGGCGTCGCGGAGCAGGCGGGCCAGCGGCCAGTCCTCGATGTAGCCGCAGCCACCGTGCATCTCCACGGCCTGGCTGGCGTGGTCGACCGCCGAGCGACCGGTGGTCAGCTTGGCCAGCGGAGTCAGCATGCGGGCCAGCTTCTCTTGCGTCGAGTCGGCCTTGCCCCGCCAGGCGTAGAGCCAGAACAATAGGTGCAGGGCGGCCTCTTGCTCCACCAGCATGTCCACCAGTCGGGCCTGGACCAGCGGGTAAGAGAGCAGCGAATGTCCGAAGGTGTGGCGTACCACCGCATAGCGGACCGACTCGGTCAGCACGCGCCTCATCAGGGCTACCGAGGCGGTGGCGTTGTAGAGCCGAGACAGGTTCAGCATGTCGGTCATCTGCAGGAAGCCCCGCGACAGGCTACCCACCGGCTCGGCCAGCGAGCCGTTCAAGATGACCTCGCCGGTGGGCATCGAGCGGGTGCCCAGCTTGTCTTTGAGGCGCTCGAGGTGCAGGTGATTGAGCCGCCCATCCTCCAGATGGCGGCGCAGGGCAAACAGGCCCAGCCCGGTCGTGCCCTCGGGAGCCCCGACAGGCCGGGCCAGCACCATGACCAGCTCGGCGCCGGCGTTGGAGCAGAACCACTTTTCGCCGCTCAGGGCGTGGACGTGCTCGCTGGAGGTGGGCCGGGCCACCGTCTCGGTAGCCCCCACGTCCGAGCCGCCCGCCTTCTCGGTGAGCCACATGGCGCCTTCCCACAGGCTGTCCAGGCTCTCGGAGGTAAGATGGGGGAGGAAGCGCAGCTTCTGGTCCTCAGAGCCATACTTCTCGATCAGGTAGGCTGTGCCGTCGGTCATGCAGATGGGGCAGTAGAGCCCCTGCTCGGCCTGGGCGAAGAGGTAGCCCTGGGCGAACTTGACCGCCTCGGTGGACTCTTGCAGCACCTGGCGGACGCGCCGGTCGTAGTAAGCTCCCACGATGCCCTGGCCGTAGGCGAACTCTTGCAGGCGGAGGTAGGCGGGGTGGAACTCGAGCTGGTCCACCCGGTTGCCGAATCGATCGCGGGGGTGCAGGCGCGGAGGATTGCGATCGGCCAGCGCGGCCAGATCGTCCAGCTCGCCGGCTGAGGCGGCGCCCATGCGGTCGAGCACGGGCTCGGCCCAGCGCTGGGCCTCGGGTCTGAGGTGGCGGGACAGCAGGCGTTGCAGCCCCCGGTCGTCGCGAAATCGGTTGGGAGCTTCGGGAAGGCGGTCGACTACCTGGGAGGTGATCAGCATGGCAGCTCTTTCTACGCCCTTGCGCATGCGCCTGTCAGAGAGGTTGGAGCCGGCCGTTCAGCGACGGCAGGAGCGGTCTGGGCCTTCAGTGACGCGACGATAGGACCGTGCCACGCTGGTGGCTCCAGAAACAAGCACGAAACGACCGGGCGAAAACCCAACAGCCGACCGGTAGCGTGGCACGGAAGGGAGACTTCCCACTGCACTTACCGTCGGCTGCTTTGCTTGAGGTCGATTGCTCTTGGAGAACAGGTGCGCCTTATGTTGAAGTTCGAGCAACGACCCTGGTGATAGTCTACTCGACGGCAACCCTGGCGGTCTTTGATCGCGGTCAATGTTCCTTGAGAGCTTGTCGACGCTCGAGTTCAGCGTCGAACTGGGCCTTGACGATCTCGCGGAAGATCTTGCGATTAATCCCCTGGTTCTTCAAGAGCTCATCCTCACTGATCTGGCCCAGGCTTGACGCCGGGATCCTTCCAGCAGTGAGGCTCGGCTCCCGTCACGGTGTGAATCATCTTCTCCCACTTGCGGAAGAAGTGCGTCTTGGTCAGCAGCGGGTTCCACATTCCGTTGACGATGCAATAGTTGTCCGACCAGGGCATCTTGTTGCTGGCGGGTCTGCATCAGGCCTACACTCCCGCGCCTTGACCAGTTCAGAGTTAGAACGCGCGGGAGTGTAGACAATCTGTTGAACGGCGCCGCGCTAATTCCTGAAGCGTTCAACGCGCGGCGCCTTAGTTTCTGCACGACCCCGGCGATCTTGGGCGGATTCTTCTCGTGGGTCCAGCGGTTTGATCCCTGGGCCAGGAAGGCCCCACCGTTGAAGCCCAGCGTGGCGGCCTGCACGGCCCCGTGCTGGTTGGTGGCGGCGGCGGCCACCATCGGGATCCAGAGCAGTTTGCCGGCTGCGGAAGTTAAAGGACGAGCGAATTGCTACCGGGAGGGCAGTTGAGTGATGTGGCGAAATGCCGCCGGCCTGTCTGATCAAGATCATCGCCTGCCAGCCTGGATCGTGTTTCACTGCCCATGTATCGCCTGATTTCCTCGAATGGTTTGAAAGGAGTCCCTACAGTGTTCAGTTGGCTCACCGAAGGTTTTGGAAAAAAGAAGGCCTCGGGGGAGGCTCCGCCTCCCCCGAGTGCTCGAGAGTTGCTCGAGGCGTTGACCGGCGAGGTCAAGAACCTCCAGTTGAGCGTTCGTAAAGTCGACCTCGATGATCCGGAGGCGGTCAAGCGTCTGCGGGCGATCCAGAAAGCCGAGGCAGCCCAGGAAGAGGCTCGCAGAATGGAAGAGTTGCACGCCCAGATGCGCAAAGACATTCTGTCTGCCTGCGCCGAGCTCCAGACGGGAATCGACGTGGCCGAGCTTGATCGTTTGACCGCGGCCACGGAAGTCTACAAGGCGGAATTGATGCCGGCGCTGCAAGAGAAGGGTGCTCGCGGAGACATGTTCCGGGCCGTCATCGGCCGCATCCTGCAGGAGACCGGGGCCATGGCCTGGGCGCGGCTGAGCGATCTGTTGGAGAAGGCCGGACAGAAGTGGCCCGACCCGGATGGCCTGACCCCGGGCATGTCAGAGGCCGAATGCCAGTCCGCCCGCGAGAAGTTGCAGGCCGATATCAAAGAGGATTTCATCTTCGGAAAGGCCCGCATCGAGCTTTTGCACGGCGCGGTTCCGGTCTGGCGGGCAGCCTATCCCGACCGCGACTCGGGCCTCTGGAGGCGCACAGTTCTTCGCGGCGTGGGGGCGGCCATCCGAGCGCGCCTGCTCGACCAGGTTCTGGGCGACATGAAAGGTCGCGAGAGTGAGATCAAGCAACTGGTGGCCGAGATGGTCGCTGTCCCGCTGCAGGACATTCGCGCCGCCCTCGAGCGAGGGGTGAATCTCCAGGAAGCCAGTGTTTTGCTCGAGGAGACCCAGGAGGTCTGCCGTCACCAGGCTACCGAGAAGATCTGGGCCCTGCTCGCGCCGGTCGCTCGCATTTAAGAGAAAACCCTGAAGGTCTTGCAGTAACTTGCGCCGTGGAGGCGCCCCCAAGGAGGGCAAGACCTTCAGCTCAACGCATTAGAGCCCGTCGTCTGCGCGGACCGTGGCGCAGACGAAGGGCCCGGTCAGGCTCAATCGACCAGGTCTTCCCGGGCCGCAGCCAACTCCTTGAGCTTGTCCTCACCCACATCGGGATAGCGAAGGTCGAGTCCGGCCAGGGCGTCGATGATGGTCGCCGCCACCACCGTCCGGGTGAACCACTTGTTGTCAGCCGGGATCACGAACCAGGGAGCCTCTTTGGTTGCCGTGTGCCGGATGGTTTCCTCGTAGGCCTTCATATAGGCATCCCAGTGCGCGCGCTCTTTGACGTCATTGGCCGAGAACTTCCAGTTCTTCTCGGGATTGTCGATGCGCTCGAGGAACCGCTTCTTCTGCTCCTTCTCGGACACGTTCAGGTAGATCTTCCGGATCACGATGCCCTGTCGGGAGAGATAGCGCTCGAAGCTGCGGATGTCCTGGAACCGCTCCTTCCAGATATCCTTGCCCACCAGGCGCTTGGGGATTTTTTGCTTGGCCAGAAATTCCGGATGGACCCGAACCACCAGCGTCTCTTCATAGTATGAGCGATTGAAAATCCCGATGTTTCCCCGGTTGGGAAGCGCTTTCATGCAACGCCACAGGAAGTCATGGTCCAGGTCCTCCTCGGAGGGGCCCTTGAACGAGCTGACCTGGCAACCCTGAGGATTGACCCCGGACATGACGTGCTTGATGGCTCCGTCCTTGCCGGCAGCGTCCATGGCCTGAAAGATGATCAGAACCCCCCAGCGGTCCTGAGCATACAGCTTGTCCTGCAGCTCTGCCAGGGCCTGGATGCCGGTTTCGAGGGCCTCCTTGGCGCGGGGCTTGTCTTCCGACTTGAAGCCCAGCGTTTCGTCGGGGTCATAGTCCTTGAGCTTGAAGTGGTCGTTGGTGACGCGGAAGGGCTCGCAGAACTTCCTGGCGGCACGGACAATCTCTTTCATTTTCATCGGGGGGTCCTCCGGTTGATGCACTCATCTGGGCTTCGTGCTACCTCCCGTCCCTCCTTGCCTGAAAAGGGCTGAAAACCGAACAGCCGACGAGCAGGTGGCTGAGTCGGCGGAGAGACTGCCCCAACCACATTCTGTCGGCTGTTTGCGTGAGACCGTTGCTCGCGAGAGAACAGGTGCGCCTTACGAAGTTGGAGCAACGATCCTGCTAGAAGGATACTCGATCCGAAGTGACGGTTCATTGATCGTCGTCAAGCTCAGGGAACTGGCACCCATCGACCGTTCTGGACCTGGTAGATCGTGAGCAACTCATTCACCGGATCGCCGAAGGCGTCAAAGGCAACAGCCCCGGTGACACCGCTGGAACGGGTAGCCTGCAGTTGGGCCAGGATGTTGGCCCGGCTGGTCGTGTCGAAGCTGTTGGTGTTGCTCAGGGTGGCTGCCAGCGCCGCGATGAGCGTATTGGTGGCGTCGTAGGCGAAAGGTCCGTAGTCAGTCGGGGGGTCGGGGAACCCGGCCGCCTGGTAGTCTTGCAGGAACCGGGCTCCGCCCGGCAGGCTGGCCAGCGGGGCCCCGACGGTGCTGGCAAAATCGCCCTCCGAGGCGGCGCCGGTGTCGGCAATGTAGGCGTCATCCTTGATGCCGTCCCCGCCCATCAGGGGAGCGGCGATGCCTGCCTGGCGCGCTTGCAGGCGTACCGTCGCAGCAGTCTGGTATTCGCCGCCATAGAACAGCAACTCGGGATTGGTGGCCGCTACCCGGGCCAGGATGGCCGAGTAGTCGGTAGTGAGCGCGGGAACCACCTCAGTGATCAGGACGGTGCCGCCCAGATTGGTGAGCTCAATGCTGAAGTTGTTGGCCAGGCCCTGGCTTACCGACTTGCTCTCGGTCACCACAGCCACCCGGCGCAGGCCCAGGTTGTTGAAGGCAAAGCGCGCCAGAACGGGCCCCTGGACGGTATCGGGCACGACCATGCGGAAGTAGTTGACAAAGGGCCGGACCGGATTGGCCGGGTCGGGACCCAGCGTCAGGGCCGGGTCGGTGTTGGCCGGGGAGATCTGGGCGATACTGGCGGCCCCCAGGATGGGCGCGGTCTGGAAGGCCACGCCCGAGTTGTAGGTTCCGATCACTCCCACCACGGTGTTGTTGGCGGCCAGCGCGCGAGCCGCCTGAGCTCCGACTTGAGGATCGGAAGAGTCGTCGTAGGACTCAAGCACCAGCCGGATTCCAGGCAGGGTCTGGTTGCGGTTGGCCTGATCCACAGCCAGTTGAGCGCTGTTGCGAATGCCCAGGCCGAAAGCGGTCAGGCCCGCCTGGAGGGGAGCAATCACTCCGATCGTGAGGGTGGTCGTGGTCGGGATGGTGCTCTCAAAAAGCCGGTCCCCCCCGTCATTTCCGCAGCGGGTGGTGAGCAGGATCACCAGAAGAAGAAGCAGCAAGCGTCGCATCGTGGCTCGTTCGGGGTGGCGGCATCCGATCCTCGGCGCCATAAGAAGAGAGCCAGCATGGTAGGCTGCTGGCTCGGAGATGGTACCGCGTACGGGATTCGAACCCGTGGTTTCCGCCGTGAGAGGGCGGCGTCCTAAGCCTCTAGACCAACGCGGCTTGTATGGCTGCCGGGGAAGGATTTGAACCCTCACGTACGGATCCAGAGTCCGCTGTCCTACCGTTAGACGACCCGGCAATAAGTGATAGCAGTATAGCGAAGCCAGGGTTGCCCGTCAACCATGAACGGGCCGGGCTCCGTAAGGAGTCATTTAAAGTGCCGCGCATAAAGCCCCTCAGAATTTTTTTCAAGTTGACGCATGATTT
>CAYYHB010000219.1:0-7239 GCA_964471395.1 uncultured Burkholderiales bacterium
GTTCGCTCCCCCGCATGAAGACTTCGATCCAGGCCTGGTGCGGAGAAGAATCTTCCTCACGCGGACTTGAATCGAAATCTTGTTCCACCGTCGACGTTCACGGGGCTGGCCGGGTCTTGAGCTCGAGCACGGTGTCGCTGCGGCTCGGGATGACCACCGAGCCGAGCGTCACCGTCTGCTCGTTGCTGGACGTGGTCTTCTGCCAGATGGGAACACCCGTGGCCCGGTCAACGTGCATCGTCCACTGCACTTTGCTCTGCGAGCTGGTCGAAACTCGTTCACCCTGGCCGGAGGAGGCGATCTGGAGCGTGAACTCCAGCACCGCCAGTTTCTCTTCCAGGCTGACCAGCTTTCCGGTACCCTGGATCTTCGTCTGGATCGGCAGCGGGTGCGAGTCGATGGCGATCGTTCCGGTGGTCGTCTGCTCCACCGGCCAGCTCTCCCCGACCGCCACGTTGCGCACCGGGAAGAGGGGCGGCTGGTCGAGCATCCCGGGCGGACCCTCCTCGGCCTGCATCTTCTGCTCGCACAGCTTGGAGATGGTCAGATGCCAGTGTCCCGGAGGTGCCAGATTCTCGGTATCCCCGGTTCGGTTCCACTTGCGAACCTCGCGCACCAGGGCCAGGGTGCCCGCCAGGTCGCGCTCGGTGATCTGGTCTTCCCAGACCAGGTCCTGCTCTTCGGCCGAATTTTCCTCGCCGCCGGGCAGCTTGACCCAGTTCTTGACGCTCAGATGGCCCTCGGTGATCCAGGTGGTCTTGGGCTCGGGATGATAGCGGAGCTGGATTCTCGTGGCTTCTGTCGCGCCCAGCAGCGGCAGGGCGAGCAGGGCCAGCAGCAACATAATTGTCTTTCTCATCGTACCGTCCCCCTGTCCAACGGTTTAGGTCCCGTCGTCGGGGTCGCCGGCACCTTGGGCGGGCCAAGCTCGGGCCGTCCGGTGGGACCGGTGTAATGGTCGGGCCCGTGCACCGACTCGGGGTTACCGTTCTGCACCCCGTGCGGGTCGAGCACGATGATCAGTTTGGGATTACGGGTGGACTGTAAAGCGGCCATGTTGTGCTCGGTGTTGCCGGTGCCCACCGCCACCACCAGCCCGGTCGTTCCGCCCACCAGGGTTCCCAGAGGGCCTGCCATGGCGGTCCCGGCTCCAGCGCCCTTGACGACCATGATCATCACCAACGGTGCGCCACCATAGGCTCCATATTGCCGGAGCGCGCCCGGCACCCAGTTGTAGGTGTGAACGGTGAACGGTCGATTGCCGCCCGTCAGGGGGCCCAGAGCATTGACGGCCTGCTCGGACATGTCGGCGCAGCCCCGCTTGTAGGGGTCCCCGCCCCCGATCACGCTCAGGCTGTTGAGGAAGTTGCGTATGCCGCCCCCGGCCGAGTCCCAGGTGCGCGGGTTGTCCTTGACATACTTATTGATGGCGGTCTGGTAGTTCGTGAGCAAGCCGCCCAGGTTGGTCAGCTCGGAGGGCGTGAGCCCGTTGAGGACCTGCTGCAGCCCGGGATCGTTGGCGGCCTGGTTGGTCAGGTTGCCGAGCGGGGAATCGGGGTTGTTGCTCAGCCAGTCGCTGAAGTTGCCGACCGGCTCCTCGGTCTCGCCTTCCTCGCCCTGGCTCTGGCCGGCTCCTTCTCCGTCGCCGTTCTCCATGCCGGGGCCGAGGATGGGTGGAGGGCCGCCCGGGCCCGAGGGCGGCCCGGACGGTCCGGGGTTGCAGGGCCCGGTGCCTGGCGGACAGTTCTGCCCGCTGACCGGGGCCAGCAGGGCCAGGGCCAGCACCAGGGCTCCCAAAAACTTGCGAATTTGCATGCTGATCGACCTCCTGTCGAAGGACTCTCTCGTCAAGAATACACCCGGACTGAGGGAACGCATATGATCGGGATCAGCTCGGCAGGTCGCTACCCCGACCGCGGCCAAGGATTCGGGGTGACCCGGAACCTGCGCGCTATCCCCAGCATCGACAGCCTGCTCCAGGCAGCCGCCGCAAGACCCGAGCTGGCTACCCGGCCACGGGCCCTTGTGACCGACGCCCTGCGCCTGGCGGCGGCCGAGCTGCGAGCCCAGGGCGGGGCCTCGGATCCGGCCGAGGTCATCTTGCGACAGGCCGAGGCGCTGCTGCACGACTGGCTGGGCAAGACCCTGCGGCGCGTCATCAACGCCACCGGAGTGGTGCTGCACACCAATCTGGGCCGCGCTCCGCTGGCGGAGCGAGCGCTGGAGGCGGTGACGCGGGTGGCCCGAGGCTACTCCAACCTGGAGCTTGATCTCGAGACCGGCCAGCGAGGCAGCCGCTACAGCCACCTGGTGGGGCTGCTCTCTCGCCTGACCGGGGCCGAGTCGGCTCTGGTCATCAACAACAACGCCGCCGCCATGCTGCTTCTGGTGGACGAGCTGGCGCGGGGCCGCGAGGTGATCTGCTCGCGAGGCGAGCTGGTCGAGATCGGGGGAGCCTTCCGCGTGCCCGACGTGCTGGCCCGGGGCGGGGCCCGGCTGGTCGAGGTGGGCACCACCAACAAGACCTACCTGCGCGACTTCGAGGCGGCCCTCACGAGCGAGACGGGCATGATCCTCTCCACCCACATGTCCAACTTCGTGATGCTGGGCTTCACCCATGCCCCCGACCCCGTGGAGCTGGCGGCCCTGGCCCGGTCGCGCCGCGTGCCGGGCGTGCTCGACCTGGGCTCGGGGCTGCTCGACGAAGAGCTCTCGGGCCTGCTGGGAGAGCCCTCGGTGGGCTCGATGGTGCGGGCCGGCTTCGACCTGGTCGCCTTCTCGGGCGACAAGCTGCTGGGCGGCCCCCAGTGCGGCATCATCGTGGGCTCGCGCGAGCTGATCGCGCGCCTGGCCAGGAACCCGCTGACCCGGGCCCTCCGGGTGGACAAGCTGACCGTGGCCGCCCTCGAGGCTACGCTGCGCCTCTATCTCGAGGCTCCTGGAGAGATCCCCGTGCTGCGCATGCTACGCTCAAGCGACCTGGAGCAGAGGGCCCGACGGCTGGCCGAGCCGCTCGTGGGGCTGAAGGCCACGGTCGAGCCGGGCTCGTCCATGGTGGGGGGAGGCAGCCTGCCGGGCAAGGATCTGCCCACCCACCTCGTGCGCCTGCCCGGTGACGAGGAGGAGTGGGCTTCCCGGTTGCGCCGCCACGACCCGGCGGTCATGGTGCGCCGGGCCGAAGACTCGATCTGGCTCGACCCGCGCACTCTGCTCGAAGGAGACGAGGCCGAGTTGATCGAGGCGCTCGAAAGCACCCGCTGAGTCAGTGCTCCACGGGAGGTGGAGGCAGGTCAGGCATGGGCACCGGGTTCAGCCTGGTCGCCTCCTGTCGGTACCGCTCGGCCTCTTCGGCACGCTTCAAGGCCTCGGCCAGAGCGGCCCGCTCGCGCCAGGCCGGGGCGTCCCGGTAGCCCGGCGCGAAAGCCTCCTCCACCAGCGGCCAGCCTTGCTTCGGACGCCCCGCCAGGCGCAGCGCGCGGGCTGCCATCATCAAGGTCTCGAAGTCGCGCCGCACGGCCAGCTCTGCCTGCATCAGCTCCACCGCCTCCCCGGCTTCCCCTCGCTCGAGCAGCAACCCGGCCAGGGCCCGCCGATGGCCCATCGTCTGCTGGCCTTCCAGCTCTCGGCGATAGGCATCCTCCACCCGCTGGCGGGCTTCGGCCGCCTCGCGCTCGAGCTTGAGGCCCTCGAAGGCGCGGGCCAGCCCCTGCAGGGCGCTGGGGTCTCGTCCCACGGCGTAGCTCTCGGTGAAACGCTCGTGGGCAGCCGAAAAGTGTCCCCGGGCCAGGTCGAGCCGGCCCAGCTCGGCCAGCGCCGCCGGATCGCGGGCGATGGTCAGAGCCGAGGTCAACACCCGCTCAGCCAGGCGCAGCTTGCCGTGGCGCGCGTACAGCCGGGCCAGCATCACTCGAGCCTGCAGCGAGGAGGCCAGCTCTCCCGCCTGCTCGCGGTCGATCCCCTTCCACAGCTCTCTGGCCGCCTCCTCATCGCGTCCTCGGGCTACCAGGGTCTGGGCTCGCAACACCGAGCTGGCCAGTCCCGGTTGTTGCCGGGCCAGCTCATCGGCCAGCTGCGAAGCCGCTGGCACCTGCCCCAGGGCCAGCAGCGCCGTCACCTTGAGGGCCCGGGCCGGAATGTGGGCGGGATCCTCGCCCAGGATGCGAGCAATGCGCTCCAGAGCCCCTCGAAAGTCATGCCGGGCCACGTCCAATTGGGCCAGCACCAGCTCGGCTCCGGGGTTCAGGTGGGGCATGCTCTTGAGGGACAGGCGGGCATTCTCCTCGGCCAGGAGGTACATGGCCGGATCGCGCGTCTCGCGGGCCCTGGCGAGATAAGCCTCGGCCAGGGCGGCCCGATCCAGAAAGCCCTCCGGGTTGTGATCCACGCGCGCCTTGAAGTGCTCCACCTCCTGGCGGGTGCCGGAGGCCATGAGCGGCAGCCTGTAGGGGGCCACCGGGATCTCGCGCGGAGCGGCGTTCTCGAGCCTGTGGCTGAAGCTCAGCCCGCCCGCCAGGATCACTCCGGCCAGCAGCAACACCAGGAGCCACCGGCGAGTGCTCATGGGCGAGGCGGTTCTCGCCGCCGGGCGGCTTTCCTGGAGGAAGGCCGTGCACAGGGATGAACCTAGCGGCCTGTGAAGCATTTCATCGTCGGCACCGCCGGCCACGTCGATCACGGTAAGAGCACCCTGATCCGCGCCCTCACCGGCATCGAGACCGACCGTCTCCCCGAAGAGCAGGCCCGCGGCCTCTCCATCGACCTGGGCTTTGCCCATCTCGACCTGCCCGGCGAGATCGTGGCCGGCATCGTGGACGTGCCCGGTCACGAGCGTTTCCTCAAGAACATGCTGGCCGGCGTGGGCGGCTACGACCTGGGGATGCTGGTGGTGGACGCCCAGGAGGGAGTGATGCCCCAGACGCGCGAGCACCTGGAGATCCTCGAGCTGCTCAAGACCCGGGCCGGGCTGGTGGTGCTCACCAAGGTCGACGCCGTCGATGCCGATTTCGCCGAGCTGGTGGAGGACGACCTGCGCGCCTACCTGGCCGGAACCTTTCTCAAAGAGGCCCCCCTGGTGCGGGTCTCGGCCCGCAGCGGAGAGGGTCTGGACGAGCTCAAACGAGTGCTGGCCGAGCTTCTGGGCCAGCTGACTCCGCGCAACCGCAAGGCGCCTTTTCGGCTGCCCATCGACCGGGTCTTCGTGAAGTCAGGCTTTGGCTCGGTGGTGACCGGCTCGCTCTGGAGCGGCACGCTGCGCAAGGGCGACCCGGTGGTGGTGCTGCCGGCCGGCATCGAGACGAAGGTGCGCGGCCTGCAGGTGCATTCGCACCAGGTGGAGGAAGCCCAGGCCGGGCAGCGGGTGGCCGTCAACCTGACCGGAGTCGAGGCGGCCTCGCTCGAGCGCGGCCAGTGGCTGGCTCCCCCCGGCTTGCTCACCCCCACCCAAAGGCTGGACGCTCGCCTGGAGCTGCTCGAGCGCCTGCCCCGTCCGGTCAAGCATCGCAGCCGCATTCGCTTCTACGCGGGCACCCTGGAGACGCTGGGCACGCTGCTGGTGCTGGAGGGCGAGGCCCTCAAGCCGGGCCAGCAAACGTTGGTGCAAGTTCTGCTGGACGAGCCGGTGGTCTTGCAGCAGGGGGATCGCTTCGTGCTGCGCGACTTCACCGCCCAGCTGACGCTGGGGGGGGGCGAGGTGCTCGATACGGCCCCCGCGCGCCATAAGCGGGGCGACACCGAAGCCCTCGAGTCCTTGCGCCGCCGCGAGCAGGGCGGCCCTGAAGAAGCGCTGCTGGAGGTCCTGCGCAAGGCCAGCGGAGGCACCCGCACGGTGGGAGCTCTGGCCCAGGAGATGCAGACCCCGGCCGCCCAGGTGGAGAGCTGGGTGGGCCAGCTGGCCGCGACAGGAGAGGTGGTGGTGCTGGGCAAGAGCGTGGCCCTGGCCAGCCTGGCCTCGGCCCTGGAGGACCGCCTGCTCGGGGTGCTGGGGAAGTTGGAGCAGGGGGCTCCCTGGAAGGTGGGCTGGCGCAAGGAGGAGATCCTGCGGCTGCTGGCCTCGGACACTCCCAAACTGGCCGAGGAAGTCCTGGCCGAGCTGGGGCGGACCGGTCAGATTCAGGACCGCAATGGCCTGCTCTCCAGTCTGAGCCATCAGCCCACCCTGGCGCCCTCTCAGCAGAAAGCGCTGGACCGCCTGGAAGCAGCGCTGCGGGCTGGGGGATTCGCGCCCCCCGACTTCGATGCTGCCCTGGCTCAGGCTGAGATCGATGCCCGCTCGGCCCCCGTCGTGGAGGGCTACCTGCTCGAGAGCGGGCGGGGCGTGAAGGTGGCTCCCAACCTGGTCTTCCTGGAGGAGACTCTGGCCAGGGCCCGGGACCTTCTGGCTGCGGCCATCCGTGACAGCGGCCCGCTGGGAGCCTCAGAGGCGCGCGAATTGCTCGGCACCACGCGCAAGTTCCTGATCCCCATGCTGGAGCACTTCGACCGCATCCACTTCACCCAGCGCGACGGGGACAAGCGCATTCTTTACGGGCAGAAGGTGAAGATATCCTGACTCACTCCACTTTCTCGAGCGAGCGGCGAGCCAGCAGGTAGCCGGTCGCGCCTCCCAGCACCGCACCCGAGGCAAAGCCCAGCGCCGTGCCCGCGGCCTCACCCAGGAAGGCCCCTCCCACTGCGCCCACCAGGCTGCCGGCAACCAGGCCGACGGCTCCGCCCACCAGGGTCATGCCGATGGTGCCCCGCCCGTCCGGCTCGCGAGCAGACAACTTCAGACCGACCAGGGCTCCCAGCGCTCCTCCCACGGCGGCTCCCGTCACCGCCCCGTTGACCAGGCCGCCCAACACCTGGGCCGAGCCCGCAAGACCCGAGCTGGCCCAGCCCACCAGGCCCGAGCCTACCGCTCCGCCCACGGCCAGCGAGCCGATCAACAGGCTGCGCTCCTCGATGGCGGGCTCTTCTTCTTGTTGCCGTTCCCGGAGCCGAAAGGGTCGCGCGGGAGGGGCAAGGGTCGTCTGGATCCTCATCTCTGGCGGGAATTCTAACCCTGGCCAGAGGGGCAACATGTTACCGATGTGTGTACTCCGTGCCTGAGCCCGGGACACGACGGAAAGAAGACCGGGAAGAATATCTCATAGAAGGAGACGATGAAGATCGATTAGAATATCTTTGGGTTGATCACTCCAGGGTGGTCAGCCAGGGGAAAACCGGCTGTTTCCGGTTTTTCGTGTTGAGTTGACACGGTTC
>CAYYHB010000220.1:0-7078 GCA_964471395.1 uncultured Burkholderiales bacterium
GTTCCAGGTCTCAGCCCAGGGCGGAAACTACATCCAGCCCAACATCGCCGACGTCACCCTGACGAACCTGCTCTTCAATAATGGTGTCCGAGCTCACATCTTCGTCTCCTGGCTGCACCCGTTCAAGGAGCAGCGATTGGTGGTGGTCGGCTCCACCAAGATGGTCGTCTTTGACGACGTGAGCAAGCAGTTGATCTGCTATCCCCAGCGGGTGGAGATGAACGCAGGCGGGCCGGTGGCCGTCCCGGCCGAGGGCGAGGTGATCGAGTTCTCCAGCCAGGAGCCGCTCGAGCTCGAGTGCCGTGCTTTCCTGGAGGCCATCGCCAGCCGGACCCCCCCCCTCACCGATGGCTGGAGCGGCTTGAACGTGCTCAGTGTGCTGGAAGCTGCTCAGCGCTCCCTGATCATGAACGGGATCCCGGTGGCTATGCCTCTGCCATCGCCGATGCAACCCGTTCCCATCCCCGCGGTCGTGTGAGATGAGTCTCGTTTTCTCGGGCATTCAGCCAACCGGTGCCATTCACGTGGGTAACTATGCCGGGGCGATCTCCAACTGGGTACGTCTGCAGCAAGAGATGGATTGTATCTTCTGCATCGTCGACTACCACTCACTCACGGTGGCTTACGAGGCAAAGGAGATGCCTCGCCGGGTGATGGACGCGGCCCTGGACATCCTGGCCTGCGGCATCGACCCGGAGCGCTCGCGCCTGTTCGTCCAGTCTCACGTTCCCGAGCACACCGAGTTGAGTTGGGTGCTCAGCTGCGTTGCGCCGATGGGTGAGCTCAACCGCATGACCCAGTTCAAGGAGAAGAGCGAGAGGGTGGACTGGGTCAACCTCGGTCTCTACGCCTACCCGGTCTTGCAGGCGGCCGACATTCTGCTCTATAAGGCGGATGTCGTGCCGGTAGGTGAGGATCAGGTGCAGCACCTGGAGGTCACTCGCGAGATCGCCCGGCGCTTCAATCATCAATTCGGGGATACGTTCCCCGAGCCCAAGCCCCGTCTCACCAAAGCAGCCCGCATCATGACCTTGTCCGACCCGAGCCGCAAGATGTCCAAGTCGATCGAGGGGTCGGCCATCATGCTGACCGATTCCGAGGATGCGATTCGCAAGCAGATCAAGCGGGCGGTCACCGACGTGGGACCGCCTGCTGAGCCTGGCACCATGTCGCCCGGAGTGGCCAATCTCTTCTCGCTGCTGGAGGTGTTCGCTCCGATCGAGGTTTATGCACGCTTCAAAGGAGATTACGAGCGTGGTGAGCTGCGCTACAAGGATATCAAAGAGAGCCTGACCGAGGAGATGCTGCGGGTGCTCTCTCCGATCCGCGAGCGACGGCGCGAGCTGGCCGCAAAGCCTGGCGAGGTCTGTCGCATTCTCAAAGACAGTGCGGCCGACCTTCGCTCCCGTGCCCGGGTCACCATGGGGGAAGTTCGGGAGAAGCTGGGCCTGACGGCTTGCCAGTAAGTTTGTCGACCGCTCCTGTCGTCGCTGGATTTGTTTGCTATACTTCAAGCATGCGAGGACAGCGCCGCGCGATCGTTCTGATTTCCACCATGCTTTTGCTGATCATCATCACCATGGTGGTCACCGCCGGCCTGGCGCTCATCCCAGGTGGGCTGGGCCTGAGCGTCAACTACCATGATAAGCGAATGGCCCTGCTGGCGGCCGATGCCGGCCAACAGTACGCGCTCACCCGCCTGCAGCAGGATACCAAGTGGCGGGGAAATGGCATTCCCGACCGAGGAGCCAACGGGGGGGCGGTGACCGAGGTCGATGCGCCTGGCATGGTTGTGGTTGAAGACCGTGGCAACGTCGTGGGCTACCTGCGCGGCCCGTACAATGATGTCGGGCAGTTTCGCATTCGCTTCAACTTTCAGGACGGAAGTGGCGGCGGCACTGACAACCTCAGCAATCCTAACACTTACACCGTTCGGAATAAGTATGTCTCTGTGAACAACCTGACCGGAGCCGGCAGTCGCGATGTGCCCCGGGCTAATCAGGGCGGCTCGTGGGCAGTCAGCGCCACTCCGCCGGTTCCCTACGAGGTGGCTCCGTTCACGGCTTGCATCATCGTGGAGGGGCGATCCGGACCGGGCTTTCGAGACATCAGCGCCGCCGACCCCAATTACGATCCCCCCACGGGACGGATCGCGACTTTCGTTTCAGAGACGCAGTTCGTACCCGACCTGGCCGATGCCACCATTTACTCGCGCGACAACGTGGTGGCCCTCACCGAGCCGGGAGAGAAATTTGAGCTTCGCAGCGACATCCCCGACAAGGTGCCCAGGATCCGCAGTCTGGGCGATGTCCTGATTCAAGCCTCGGGTGGTCTGACCAACTACCTGCCCGCTCCCGGCACGACCGTACACGTCGATTCACTGTCGAGCAAAGTCTTTCGAGTCAATAATAATCTGGAGACCAGCGACCCCAACGTGGGGGAGCTTCCCCAGATGAGTTGGGGCGACATTCGCAAAGCGGACGGAAGCAAGGCTACCATCAAGGCCGGCCTCTATGTTTGGAGGCTGACTCCGACCGAGCGCTTCCTGGAATACTATCCGGCCGACTTCGACCCCAATGTGCATACCGTCCCCGCCCAGGGTGCCTCGTTTTCCGGCCACCTTCCGACCCGGATCGACACGCCCGCTCAGCTCGATTCCTCGGGTCGGGAGGCCATCCGGCCGGACGGCGATCCCTTCGAAATTCAGTTTACTGAGGACACGCTGGTGCAGCCGAGCGGGACCGCGTTGGGTCTGGCGGTGGTGCCCGACCCGGCCGTGACGGCCAGCAAGAATCGTCCCACGGTCGTGGTTGACGTGCTGGATACCACGGGTGGCGCTTCGGCACCCGTGGTGACCGCCCCGGGAGATGTGGTGCTCGTCGGGGAGTTGACCGGTGAGGGCGCGGTGACCAGTGAGGGCTCCATCACCTTCCAGGGTCCCAGTGCCCTGGAAGCCCAGGAGTGGCACGGCGTGGCCGTCTATGCCAAGGGAGACATTAATCTGAAGGCCATTCCGGACGAGGTTGTCCAGGGAATCGAGGAGACCGCGGCCTCCGGCGGTGGTTGGGGGAAGGGGAAAGGCAAAGGAAAGGGATGGGGATGGGGCCACCACTGGGATGATGACGACGGCGGCCCGACCCCGACCCCAACGGCGACGCCGACTCCGCCCGCAGGCACCTCGGCCCAGGACGTGACTCTGAAGGGTGTGGTTTACACGCAGCGCAGCTTCAACATCGACCTCAAGACCGGCGTCACCGACCCCGGGTTCTTTGACTTCACCGGGGTGCTGGTGGCCTTCGGCGGAGATCCCGCCACCGGCACTCCCACGCCGGGCACCGGAGGCGTCAATATGAACGTGCGCGGAGCGCGCATCACTTACTCCGACCGGTGGCTCAATCACTTCCAGCTGCCCAACACGCCGATGATTCGCAAGATGTGGGCCAATCACTGACCCCTTGAGCCTGCGCTGGCCCCTCTTTCTGGCGGGCTTCAACCTGATGCTTCTTCAGCTCCTCTACGTGCGGGAGCTGTCCTCGGCCCTCTGGTCGTGCGAGCTGGCCATCCTCTTCGTCCTGCTGGCCTATTTCGCCGGGCTATCGCTGGGTTATCTGGTGGGCGAGCGGCTGACCTCCTCTCAGGTGGCGCTGGGCTGGCTGGCCGCCGTCTGGCTGCACCTGCCACTCCTCTTCGCCCTCCGCGGCCTGGTTGGCTGGCTGCGAGCGAACGAGGCAACCTGGGCCATTCTCCCTTTGGTATTCCTGGTCACCATGCTCTTGCTCACGGGATTCTACTCGATTCTGCTGCCGCGAGCTCTGGTTGGCCGCCCCGAGAGCCTGCCCCAGTGCTACTCCCTCGAGTTGCTCGGGGCTCTGGCCGCCCTGGGCGCAACCGTGCTCATCCCAGGATTTGTGGAGGCAGCTCCCCTGGTCTACGAGCTCAGCTTGTTGATGATCGGCCTGGGCCTGGGCCTGGGGCGGCCCATGCTGGTGGGGGGGGCGCTGGTGGCGGTTGTCGTTCTTGCTCTGCTCAAGCCCCTGGACAGGGTCAGCACCCTGTATCTCTATGGCCAGTCCTTCCCAGAGCTACGTCCCTGGCAAGATTCTCAGGTGCTGGCCACCCGTCGCTCGCCCTACCAGAAGATCGAGGTGCTGGAGGGACCTGAGCAAAGTCGCATGCTCTTTCTGAACGGTCTGATGTACTACAACGAGGCTGATCTTCGATGGTACAATACCTACGCCAGTCTTTTGCCGGCCCGGTTGCGAGCAGGAGGGCGCGCGCTGGTGGTGGGGAGTGGCTCTCTGGACGCGGTGGCGAGGCTCTCGCAGAGCGTCGCCAGCATCACCACGGTCGAGATCGACGCCGAGGTGGCCGCGATTGGACGAGAGTATTTTCAGCCCTGGCAGCAACTCAAGGTTCCCTGGACCCTCGTGATCGACGATGCCAAGCACTTTCTGGCGACCACTTCCGAGCAGTTCGATCTGATCGTGATGGACGTTCCGGCCCCGTTCTACGTGCAGACGGGCCTTCTGTGCACGCGCGAGTTCTACCAGTTGTGTCGCCAGAGGCTCTCGCCCGGAGGAATCCTTTCCGTCTGTCTGGCGGAAGACTTCGTGCCTGATACCCCCAATCAGGCCGCCGGACCCATTCTGAAGACCCTCCAGGAGGCGTTCAGGTCGGTCGTGGTGGTCAATGGCCCCGAGTCGGGGCTCTCATTTGCCTATGCCAGCGAGCAACCGCTCTCCGAGTCGGCGCTGCGGGAGGCAGCCCGGTATCTGCAAGCTCGGGCTGAGGTGGTTCCCCAGGACGTGGTCACTCACAGTCTGCAGGGCCACGCTCCGGTAACCCTGGATGACTTGCGCCTGGTGTGGGTTTTGAACCGCTGGAACCTGGACCCGTGATGGCAGCCGTCTATGCCTTCCTGGTGGGCTTCTGGTTGGCCGGGCTTCAGGTTGGCCTGTATATGGCTCTGCAGGTGCGCTGTACGGCCGCGTTGCCCAGTTTCCTGGCGGTCACCTCGGGGTGGTTGGCCGGCAGCCTGGTCGGTTTGTGGCTGCCTCGACGGGCGGCCCCCCTGGCTCTGGGCCTGGCCATCGTGGCTCCCTACCTGTTGCTCGGGTGGCTTGAGCGGGACAAATTTCGGCCCGATTTGCTCCCGGCGTTTACCCTGCTGGTGGCTCTCACCGGGCTTTACGCCGGCAGTTTCTTTCGTTCCGAGTTGCCCGCCTTTGCCAGCCCTGGGCGCCTGTTCTTCTGGGAGAACAACGGTTTTCTGTTCGGCCTGGGAGCGGCCAGCCTGGCCGTTCTCTTCTGGGGGCTCCGGGTGGCCTGGGTCTGGCCAGCTGGAGGAATCCTCCTGGCAGGACTGTGGCTGGCTCGAAAGGGCCCCGGAAGTCTGCTATAGTCCTATGGAGTGGCTTTGGAGAGATCCCTCGGACAGAAGAGGCAGGCTGCCTTCAGCCTGATAGAATTGCTGTTGGCATTTTCTATCATTGCTACTGCACTGCTCCTCATTATTGGGATTTTTACCAATGTCATCCAGTCCAGCCAGAAATCGGTGGACCTGACGGCCGGAACGATTCTGGCCGAGTATTTAATGGATGCAGAGATGCACGAGATTCTCAGCGACAAGGCCCGTCGAGACAGTTTCTTCGACAACGATTTTCCGATGAGCGCAGGCAACGCCTACGCCATGGGTACGGCGGCGACTTTGAACCAGACCGTCTTTTCCTACGTTATCTACAATGAGCGTGTCGAGCCTTTCACTACTCCCGGGAACCGGTTAAAGAAGGTGGACGTGGTCGTCTGGTGGTGGCGCCCCGGAGGGGCGGGTGAGTTCACCGTGGCGCGACAGGGTTATGGTTATCTCCGCACCCAGATGTCGCGTCTGGTCAACGAGCGCAGCAGGAACTGATGGCTCGGCGCGGGGCGACCCTTTTTGAGGTCATTATCACTACAGGGGTTTATAGCCTGATGGTGATCGCGGTGTTCTTGATCTTGCGCGGAGGGTTGCGAGCCTGGTACAACCTCGAGAGTCGTCAGAAGGCTCAGCGCGACCTGCGACGCGTGCACCTGCAGTTGCTGGAGGACCTCAAGACCGCCTCTTCGGCTCGACTCGAGACCAGGCCGTGGGGCCAGGGCAAGTTCGGGGGAGCAGCCAATGGGGATGCGGTGTGGTTCTTGACCAGCAAAGTCCCGGCTACATATCCCGCCCCTTATGGCCAGACCTTTGCCCGCAATCCCTCCACTGGTGAGCCCCTGTGGCAGGTCAACGTGCTCTACTACGCGGTCGTGCCCGACAACCACACAACCTGCGCCGGTTTTCGCGACCCCGACGGTTACGACACCGCCTGCCCCCACAAGTACCTCATTAAGAAGGTCATCGACGTGGTTGACCAGTCAGCTGATCCGAACGATCCAAACGTGGTCGAGCCGCTGTTGACGCCGGCCCAGGTCGACACCTATCTGACGGCCCCGCCCGCCCCTTATGCCCTGTCCGGGATGGTGACCGGAGCCGTGGTCCCGGGCAGCGTCCAGGTAATCGCGGATGCGCTGCTCTCGTTCCGCGTAGAGCGCCCCGCAGGCCCGATGGTCGGACTGACCACCCGGGCCGTTCGCCTGCTCGAAGCCTCGCACAGCCGCGCAGGACCGACCAGGTTGGGCCAGGCCGACATGGCCGGCGACCCCTTTACGCTCGAGTACAAGACCTGGGTGGTGCCCGGCAACCCCTGAGCCTCGGAACACAAAAAAGCCCGACCGATATGGTCGGGTTCGAGGGCATCGAAACGATCAGGCCTGGGCCAGGCTTTTCAAGGCAGCCCGCACCACCGCGGCTCGGGGGCGAGGATAGCTGGGAAACTTGTCCATGACCTCCAGGGCTCGCTCGGCGATCGAGCGCTGGGCGGCGTCAGCTTTGTCGAGCAGGGCCCTGAGCACAACCCGCCCCACGGCCGACTGCTCGTCGGCGTTGGCGAGCTGCTCCACCACACGCACACCGTACGCAGCCAGCTGCTTGGCGCTGGCTCCCTGACGCACCAGGTTCTGAATCTCTGCCAGGATATCCACGATATCCACCTCCGAT
>CAYYHB010000221.1:0-7071 GCA_964471395.1 uncultured Burkholderiales bacterium
CGGGATCGACGCTCCACTGCAAGTCGGAGCGCGGATTGTTCGCTTTCTGGTCGAAGTAGGTTCTCGCCCCTTGAACGAGTTCCTGCACTTTTGCGGTTCGCCCCAACAGGTGCCAGCGCCAGCGCCCGCGCACTTTTTCAAGTGGACAGGGGGCCGGCCCCAGCAGCTCGGCCTGGGGCACCCGAGCGGACAGAATTCTGGCTACATCCAGCGCTTCATGCTCCACCTCCTCGGCTTGAGTACCGCTCACCACCAGGCGCACCAGCCGGCAGAAGGGCGGATAGCCCACCTGACGACGAAGCTCCAGCTCGCGGGCGTAAAAACCGGCGTAATCGTGTTGCGCCGCCGACTGCAAACAGGGGTTCTCGGGGTCCAACGTCTGCACCAGCACGTGGCCCTCGAGCTGGCCGCGCCCGGCCCGGCCGGCCACCTGGGTGAGCAGCTGGAAGGTGCGCTCGGAGGCGCGGAAGTCGGGCAGGTTGAGCCCTCCGTCGGCATTGATCACCCCCACCAGGGTGACATCGGGGAAATCGAGGCCCTTGGCCACCATCTGGGTGCCCAACAGAACGCGGGCCTCCTTGCGGGCAAAACGGCCCAGGATTTCGGCGTGGCCGCCAGCGCGCGAGGTGGTGTCGCGATCGAGGCGGGCCACCTCCACCCCGGGCAGGGCGGTGGCCAGCTCCGACTCCAGGCGCTCGGTGCCACCCCCACGGTAGCTCAGCTCGGGCGAGGAGCAGGCCTGGCACAGCTCGGGCGGAGCGGTGGTGTGGCCGCAGTAATGGCAGCGCAGGTGGCGGGCCTGCTTGTGGAAGGTGAGCGAGATGCTGCAGTGAGGGCACTTGTGCACATGGCCGCACAGACCGCACTGGAGGTAGTTGGAGAAACCGCGTCGGTTGAGCATCAGCACCACCTGCTCGTCTCGGGCCAGAGTCTCGCGCATGCGCGCCACCAGCGGCTGGGAAAGAAGCTGGCGGGGCCTTCGGCGCATGTCCACCAGCTCCACCGGGGGAGGCCTGCGCCCGGTGACCCGGGCGGATAGCTCCACCAGCTTGTAGTAGCCGGTCTGGGCCAGATAAAAGCTCTCCAGGCTGGGCGTGGCGCTGCCCAGCACCACGGCCGCGCCCGTCTGGGCTGCTCTCATCACGGCCACCTGGCGGGCGTGGTAGCGCGGAGTTTGATCCTGCTTGTAAGAGTGGTCATGCTCTTCGTCCAGGATGAAGAGGGCCGGGTCTTCCAGGGGGGCAAACACGGCCGAGCGCGTGCCCAGGGCCACCGAGAGCTCGCCCCGGCGAAGTCGCCACCACTGCTCGCGGCGCTCGGCCGCGGTCAGGCCCGAGTGCAGCACCCCCACCGTGTCGCCCAGGCGACCGCGATAGCGCTCCACCGCCTGGGGGGTGAGGGCCACCTCGGGCACCATCACGATGGCCTGGCGGCCGGACTCGAGCGCCGCCTCCACAGCGTGCAGGTAGACCTCGGTCTTGCCACTGCCGGTGACGCCGTAGAGCAAGACCTTCTCGCCGGGGCGAATGGCCTTGAGGGCTTCACGCTGCTCCTCGAGCAGAGAGGGCGCGGGGTAGTGGATGCCGTCGGGCAGGGTACGCCGGCGCGGACCGCGCGGCTTGCCCGGACGCTGCACCTGGGCCAGCACCGGGGCGGGCACGGCGGCGAACAGGGTGTCGCGCCAGGTGGCCCCGTAGAAGGACACCATCCACTCCACCAACTTGAGGGTCTGGCGACCGAAGAAGGGATCGGCCTCGAGCAATCGGAGGATGTCCTTGACCCGGCTCTCGTCGCAGCCGGGCTCGGCGGTGAGCTCGAGCACCACCCCGGTCAGGGCCTGCTCGCGAAAGGGCACCTCCACCAGGCTGCCGGCCGACACCTGGCCGGCCAGGCTGGCCGGTACCCGGTAGGTAAAAGGGCGGTCGAGGCTGCGGGTGGCTTTGTCGACGATGACGCTGGCGAAGCGGGCCGTCGTCAGTCGCCGCCCCCGTCGACCAGGAACGCCTGCTGGAAGGACTGGGCTTTGAGCGCGTCCACGGCGGTCAGGGCCTCCTGACGGTTGGCGAAGGGACCGATCTGTACCTTGTAGACCGAGGCTCCCTCCTCCACGGCCGCCAGGATGGTAGCCACGTGGCCCTTCTCGCGCAGCTTGGCCACCAGCTCCTCGGCATTCTTGCGCTGGCCGAAGACGCCCAGCTGGATGCGCCAGCGGGCCTCGGGCTCGTCGGGTGACGGGCTGGCACTGGGAGTGGCGGTGGGACTTGCGCTCGGACTTGCGCTCGGACTCGCGCTCGGACTGGCGGTCAGGTCGACCCCCAGCATCTCCTGAGCCCGTTCGAGCAGTTCGGTGGCCGAGCGGGCCGGGTTGACCAGCCGGTCGATGCGGTAGACGACCTTGCGGGGCACCTTCTTCTCCAGCCTGACAATGCCCACGAAGACCAGATCCTCCACCAGGATGTTCAGCTTCTGCTCGCAGTACGCGCGCTCTTTCTTCTTGTTGAAGTGGTAGCTGAAGACGGGGGGACGCTTGTCGGCCGGCCAGGTGCGCAACTGACGGCGCACCTCCTCGATCAGCACGCCCTCCTGGCGCATCATCTCGGCGTTCTCCTCGGTGCCCACGATCAGAATGGCCAGCTCGTCGGGTGTGGAGGCCTCCTGGGCTTGCAAGGTGGCCAGAGCCAACATCGAAATGGCGACCATCAGCGCCAGTTGCAGGGTTCTTAGCACGCGGAGTCCTCCCACTGCCTTGCAAACAAGGCGCCGACAGGTTCTTGGACCGGGATGAAAATCCTTCGTCATGGTGCATCCGGGGGATGAAACCGGGCAGGGTGGAGAAAGTTGCGCTCGAGGCTTGTCGGGTTTCGGCAACCGGGAGCGGAACGCACGGGGAGATCTGGTTTCTTCTCGGGTTAGACTCCGGCCAACTGCCGGAGGATGGCTACCGTCAGCCTCCGCCGCACGCGCTGCTGCCTGCGCTGCCGCTGAAGCTAGCCTTTCCGGCGGGGGGCCGAGAGACGGGGGTCTGGACCATCAGGTGGTGGGGCGGGATGGCCGGACCGGGGCCGAAGCTGGCCTGAACGGCGCGTCTCTGGGCGTTGCTCGTGACCTGGGACGGTGGCGGTCCGGCCGAGAGGAAGACCACCTGGTCCCCCTTCTGGACGGAGCAGGCGCTCAACAGTCGGAGCATGCAGGCCTGAGAGAGCTCCATCCTCCCCCTGCGGATGGACACGAGGTCGTAAAGCTTGAGGGGACGGGCGTCGGAGCGAGCGACGCAATACTGGCATTGAACCGGATCGAGCACCAGGCCGACCACCTGGGCACGGGCCGGGAGCAGCAGCGAGAGAACGGCAAAACACCAGAGCAGAGCTCTCACTGCTAAGATGAGTTCTCCTCTGGTGGTGTAGCTGCCTACCGGTCTGAGCTTAGAAGCCGAAGCCGCCGTAGTTGCCGTTCCAACCGCCGTAGCCGGCCCAGCCGTACGACAGGCGCTGGCTGGCGCCGAACAGGTCGTTGTAGTAGCCCATGAAGTTGGCGTTCTGAAAGCTCGCATTGCCGAGAATCATCGAGCCGGCCCGCGAGTTGTCGGTCTGGAAGATGAAAGGCTGGTTGACCCGGCCGATGTCGTGGAAGAACGGGGGGGCCGGTGCCGTGAAGATGAAGGGCTGAGTGCTGGGCACTCCCGGGGTGAAGATGAACGGGAATCGAGATCCGAAAGCCATCGTGCGCGTCCTCCTGGATTCAGAGTATAGAGTGGAGGACTGAAAAAGCCCTGAAGGGCTCAGCGGTCAACCAGACCCTGGTGGCTGGAGTACTTCGGGAAGTGGGAGGGAGTGCCGGTCCCCTGGTGATTGAGCCCGGTGCACTGAAGCGTGAAGCGGGAACGGATGATACTGTAGGTCCCTCCCAGAGGGCAGGGCGGATAGCCTTGCTTTGAGGCCTGGCCCCAGGAGGTTGCCCGCGCGACGGCCTGCAACTCTCCGCACTGCTTGTCGCACTGAACGGCCTTGCTCGAATCCTCACCCCGAAAACGGCCGTGACTGCAGTGAACGACCTCCTCCTCGAGCTTGAGCTCGTTGCTGGCATAGTCAGCCGAATAGGTTTCCCGCTCGGCCCCGGGGCAGCTCGGGATGGCCTCCAAATACTTTGGAGTCAGCTCTTGCAGACTGGTCGGATAGTAACCATCGTTGTCGGCTGCGTACCTCTCGAGCGCTGTGGCCAGATCCCCCAGATTGCCACGACAGTGCATGAACTTGCTGCGGGACTTGGCCCGCATGTAGTTGGGGTACAAGATTGCGGCCAGGACCGCAATGATGGCCAGAATGACCAGCAGCTCGAGCAGGGTGATGCCTCGCTTCATCCGCGCTCCTTTCTGAGCCAGAGCTCGGCGGTCAGCAGGCTGATCAGCCAGCCGGACCAGCTCAACACCGGGTAGATGGCCTCGAACTCAAAACCTGCTTGCTGCAGGCCGTTGAGCAGCAAGCGGAAGACCACCGCACCGTAGGTCAGCGCATAGTTGCGCACCATCCACACGCGGTGGGCGGCAAAGTACCGCAGGCGGGCCTGGCGCAGGGCCTGCCAGGCGGTGGCCAGCCAGGCCATTGCCAGGGCCAGGAAGCTGAGCTTTGCGACAGCGCCGCCCTCGGCCATGAGGGCCATGGGGAGAGCGGTGGTGGCGGCGCCCACGACCGCCAGCAGGTAGGCCTGGCCCAGCCAGCGGTGCAGGCGGGGCAGCTTGTGGCGCAGCCAGGGCCAGAACTGAAACGGGCCCAGGCAAAGAGCCTGCGAGGCGGTCAGGCCGTGCACCACGATGAGGCCCAGGTGGCGGGTATACCTGTCGCGGAAGAGGGGGTCAAAGTCTGCCGGGTCGCCAGTCACATAGGGCACGGCGTAGCTGGCCGCCTGGAAGGCGAAAAAGAGCAGGGCTGCCCAGATGACCGCGCGCTGTGTCCTCGCCCCCATCGGGGGGATGGTTCGTTCTGGCTGAGGGTGGGCCTGCCGCCCTGGACACGCCCGAATAGGGCGCCCCATTCAGGACAGCGCGGGGTCAGTACGCGGCCAGCTCGCGCTCGAGGCGGGCCAGATAGCTCTTCAGTTCGGGTAGCTCGCGCTCGGGGGCGCGCTCGATGGCCTGGCGCAGGGTCTTGACGGCGTCGGGGATGTTGCCCAGCTTGTGGCAGGTCGTGCCCAGATCGCGGTAGATGGTCCAGTTGTTGGGATCGTGCTCGAGGGCGCGCCGGAAGATGTGGGCCGCCTGGCCCAGGTTGCCGTTGCGGGCGTGCACCCGGCCCTCCATCCAGTAGAAGGAGGCGGCTCGCTCGGGGAAGATGCCAGCAGCGCGGCGGAAGGTCTCGATGGCCTCCTCGGGTTGGTCGGCCTTGCGCTGGGAGCGCCCCAGGCGCTCGTAGAGCTCGGGCCGGGTGGGAGCGTGGCTGATGGCCTGGCGCAGAATCTCTGCGGCCTCGCCAAAGCGGTTCTCCTCCCCCGCCAGATCGGCCAGGGTGGCCAGAAAATCGGCGTTGCGCGGCTCGGCGGCCAGGGCCTGCAGAACCAGCTCGCGCGCTTTGGGCAGCTGGTGGCGGGCCAGGTGCACCCGGCCCAGGCCGTGCAGGGCCCGGGCGTCGCGGGGATCTTTTTGCAGAGCGGCGGTGAAGACTTCGGCGGCGCGGGCGGGCTGGTGAGAGGCCAGGTAGCTCATGCCCATCTCGACGTAGGCCTCGCTCATCAGGCGGGTGTCTTCCAGCATGCCCAGCTTGCTGCCCAGCTTGCGGAAGGAGTTAACCGCGTCCTGGTGGCGCCCGGCCTGGGCGTAGGCCCGGGCCAGGTAGAGGTGCATCAGGTGCAGATTGGGATCGAGATCGAGCGCCTTCTGATAAGACGAGATGGCCATGTTGGAGAGGCCCTGACGCGCGAAGGCCTGGCCCAGCATGCCGTGGGCCTGGGGGTCGCCCGGCTTCTTGGCGATGGCCATCTTGAGACAGGCCACGGCGGTCTCGTTGTCGCCCAGCTCGAACTTGAGCATGCCCATGGCCTTGGGATAGTCGGGGTTCTGGCCGTCGAGCAGGGCGGCCTTGCGCAGCTCTTCTGCGGCCAGGTCGAACTTCTTGGCGCAGTAGTAAGCCATGGCCAGGTCTTCGCGGTACTCGGGATCGACCTTGTGCAGGTCGACGGCCCGCTGGTATTCCTCGATCGAGCGGTCGGTGTAGTTCTTCTTGAGGTAGAGCTTGCCCAGCCGGTTGTGCATCGCGGCCGAAGCCGGATCGAGCCGCACGACCTCTTCGAAGTGGGCCAGGGCGCGGTCGAGGTCCTGGGTCTGAAGGTAGAGCTCGCCCAGACGGCGGTGGATCTGGAGGTCCTGGGGATGGAACTCGAGCGCCTTCTCCAACTCGCGCAGGGCCCGGGGCAGGCTGCCGTGGCGCTCGTAGACGGCAGCCAGCCGCACGCGGGCGTCGCGGTTCCCCTGGTCGAGCTCGAGGGCCCGGGAGAGCTCGTTGATTGCCAGGTCTTCCCGGCCCTGGGCCTGGTAGAGGGCCCCCAGGTCGGCGTAGAGCGAGGCGTTGTCCTGGTTGTGGGAGATGGCCTGGCGCAGGACCTGCTGGGCGCGGTCGACTTTGCGGGCCTTCTGGTAGAGCCGGGCCAGAAGCGAGGCCGTGTGGGCATCCTCGGGGTCGGCCTCGCAGGCCAACTCGAGATAGGGAATGGCCTCCTCGGGACGCTCGCCTCCGGCCAGCATGAGGCCATACTGGCGATTGGCCTGCAGGTTACGCTGGTCGGTGCGCAGCACACGCCGGTACTGGTCCACCGCTTCGGCCACCCGGCCCTGCTCTTGCAGCAGGAAGGCCAACCGGCAGCGAGAGTCCGCGTCGGCCGGAGTGCGGCGCAGGACCTCTTGCAGGCAGGCGATGACCTCCCCGAAGAGCTCTTGACGCTGGAACAGGTCGGCCAGAGCCAGGTAGGGCTCGGTGGAGTCGACCATGATCTCGATGGAGCGCTGCAGGGCGGTGTGGGCGGAATCGTATTCGGACAGCTCGGTGAAGGCCCGCCCCAGGTGGAGGTGGGCCTCGCCCAGCTCGG
>CAYYHB010000222.1:0-7067 GCA_964471395.1 uncultured Burkholderiales bacterium
CAGAGTGGGGTCCTTACCGCTATAAGCTGTATCAGTACCCCTCTCGCACCACGAGCTTCTTCGTCTATCCGAGGAGCTACGTGACTTTCGATATTCATAATGCGAAGTACTGGATGATCGAGTCAGCTCGATTCGACTTTGTCCCCGACGGGATCAATGGGTGGGAGACTCTTTTCGGCGTTGGCTATCGTTCGCTGCGGCCGGAGAAGCTCCACATTTATTTCTATACTCCCGATATGAAACTTCTTGGTGAGCTCCATGAGTTTCGGTGTGGCCAGACCTACAGCATTCCCCGCGATGGAAACGATTATGAGCGCATCGTGGTTAAGATTGAGTGTGGCTCCGAGATGAATTGGGACCTCAAGATGTTGGTGTGGGATCCGGTCGATCCGGTTATCGCCGAGCCCATTCCGCAGGATACCTTCCGCCAGTAGTAACGGCTCCGGTTTTTCTGCACGAAGAGAGGCCCCTTCCAGGCAATCTGGATGAGGGCCTTTCTGCTTTTTCGATGTCTTTCTCTCTATTCTCGCGCTAGTAAGGTTTCATAAACAAAGGGAACGGCTCGGCGACTGATTACCATTCGAGCCCGACCTGCTGTTCCGAAGATCAAGGCCTCGATCCCCTGGAAGTCGGCCGGCCCGGTGAAACGGGCCCCGAACTGCCAGCGTGTCTTGGGTTCGTATCGGATGGTCAGCCTCTCAAGGACCAGCGCCCCTTCCAACTGGGACGAGGCCTTGACCGAATTGATGATTCCCTGGGCGAGTAGCGGTCCGTAGTCGCTCTCGAACTCGTGGACCACGAAGCTGGTAGCATCGAAGATTGAGCTGGCTTGAAAACCATTTTCGGAGCGGCCGAATACGGTAATTCTTTCCCCCTGGTGTAACTCGAGCCAGTTTCCGACCTGCCCCTCCTTGAAGAGCACCGAACCAGGGAGGATGCGGACGCGCAACGATCCCCTCGGACTCTCAAGCATCAGCTCTTTGCGCCCGGGTTGTACGGATCGGACGCGGCCCGAAACTTGCTCCAAGTTGTTCAGAGTCAGCCAGTTGATGTCCCCGGAGCTATCTAGCTTCAGGGTGAGGGTGTCTCCTCGGCGATAGCGCGTCCGGTCTCCGACCCATACCGCTCGGGGGTTGACGGGGATGGTCAGGCGCCTCCCGTCGAACGTGCGCAGGGTCACCGAGTGCGACGTGATCGTCAGAGCCACGCCTTCAAGCTGCTCGGGCCGAGCAGCCGCCGTGAGCATTAGCAGGGTGAGAAGGGTGCAGGCGAGCTTCAGACGCGTATCTGGCCGTCGCCGTCGATGAGATACTTGGTAGTGGTCAGCTCGTTTAATCCGAGCGGCCCGCGGGCGTGCATCCGCTGGGTCGAGATGCCGATCTCGGCCCCGAAGCCGAACTCCCCTCCGTCGGTAAAACGGGTGGAGGCATTGACGTAAACCGCACAGGCGTCCACCTCGCGTTGGAAGCGGCGCGCCACCTCGCGGCTGGCCGTGACGATCGCTTCGGAATGGGAGGTTCCGTGCCTGTTGATGTGCGCGATGGCCTCGTCGAGCCCGTCCACCACGCGCACCGCCAGGATCAGCTCGAGAAATTCCTTGTCCCAGTCGCTGTCACTGGCAGGGCGGGCCTCGGAGAGCAACTGGCAAGTGTTCGGACATCCTCGTAACTCGACGTCTTTGGCACTCAGACGCTCGCTCACCAGGGGGAGAAACCGCTCAGCCAGGGCACGGTGGACCAGCAGGGTCTCCAGGGCGTTGCATACCGCCGGGCGTGAGGTCTTGCCATTGTCCAGAATGTCGAGTGCCATCGCCAGGTTGGCATCCTCGTGCACATAAAGGTGGCAATTCCCCACGCCGGTCTCGATCACGGGTACAGTGGCCGTGGAGATTACCCGCTGGATCAGCTCGTGGCCACCCCGTGGGATGATGCAGTCGACCAGGCCGTTCATTGTAGCTAGCTCATCGACCGACTCACGACCTGCTTCGGCGACTCCCTGGATGGCTTCGGGAGGCAAGCCAACCTCCCGCAGGGCTTGCTGGAGCAGGTCTACCAGGGCCTGGTTGGAATGACGGGCAGATGAGGAGCCGCGCAGCAGGCAGGCGTTGCCAGCCTTGAAGGCCAGGCCGCTGGCCTCGACGGTGACATTCGGACGGGCTTCGTAAATCATTGCCAGCACACCCAGGGGGACTCGCAAGCGGCGGATTTCCAGGCCGTTAGGGCGGGTCCACCCTTCCATCACACCGACGGGATCGGCCAGGCGCATTACTTCTTCAGTACTTACGGCCATCGCCTCGATGCGCTGCGGGGTGAGCCGCAACCGGTCGAGCAGGGCGGCGCTCATCTGTTGCTGCTGTCCCGCTTCCAGGTCACGCTGGTTGGCTGAAAGAAGGGCTTCGCGCGAGGCCCGCAGCCTGCTGGCCATGGTAGCCAGGGCGGTGTTTTTCTGGCCGGTGCTCAGGGTGGCCAGCTTTCGGGCGACTTCTCTGGCCCGCACGGCCTGCTCACGGACGGGGCTGAGCTTCAGCATGGTTGGACCTCCTTGGCGCGAGGTTGGCGATGAATCATGAGATTGTCGCAGTGAATGACCTCGGGCGAGCCGCGCCTGCCGGTTGATTCTGCGACCGCCCGCTGAATCTCCTCGCTGCTCAGGTTGGTGAGTCCCCGACCCAACTCAAGCTGGTCTGGGCCCACCAGGGCTACCAACTCCCCCATTTGGAACTGGCCTACCACCTCTTGAATTCCCACCGCAAGTAGGCTCTTGCCCCGAGAGGTCAGGGCCCGCGCGGCCCCTGCGTCGATGCGCAATTTCCCCTTGCAGCTGGCAGCAGCCAGCCAGCGCTTCCGCCCACCCAGCCGCCCGCCTTCCTGCTCGAATGTTGTTCCCAGCTCCTCTCCTTGGACGAGCCTGATCAAGACATCGTCCTCAGTGGCGGCTGCGATCACCATGCGAGTTCCGAAATCGAGCGCCGCCCGGGCAGCCTCCAGCTTGCTCAGCATCCCTCCGGTGCCTCCCGCTGAGAGGCTGGAGTCGACCAACTGCAAGACCTCGTCAATGCGCTGGACCCGGCGGACGACCTCGCCGTTGTTGCCCAGAAGACCTCGCGTCTGGGTCAAATTGACCACCAACTCGGCGTCGACCAGTCCGCCCACCAGAGCAGCCAGGATATCGTTGTCGCCAAACTTGATCTCGTCCGTCGAGACCGAGTCATTCTCGTTGATGATGGGCAGAATCCCTGCTTTTAACAGGGCTTGCAGGGTGTTGCGGGCGTTGAGGTAGCGCTCGCGCGCGTTGAGATCGTCGCGGGTGAGCAGAACCTGGGCCACCGGGATGTTCAGTAGTTCGAAGAGGCGTTTGTACATGTGCATCAGCTCGACCTGGCCCAGGGCGGCCAGGGCCTGTTTCTGGGCCATCGTCTCTTCACCCCGGGGTTTGAAGCTGGCCCGCCCCAGCCCAACTGCCCCTGAGCTGACCAGGATGACCTCGCACCCCTGGCTGCGCAGGTGTGAAATCTGGCGCGCCAGCGGCATGAGTACTTCGCCGTTGGCGTAACCATCGGGATGAAGCACAACCCGAGTACCCACTTTGATCACCATTCGCATTTGGGTCACATTTCGACCCGGTCAAGCAGGGCCCCCCTTCGGGCCGTGCAAAACATCACCCGATGAGCCTGCGCGAGCTTTGGACCCTGCTGGGAGTGGGGATCGAGAACAGCCTCTACAATGCTCGGCTCAACCTGCGCGAAGCGGCGCTGCTGGGACGCTCGGCCTGGTGGTGGCGCCTGAAGAGCGGACTCAACCTCAGCTATCTCCTCGATCCGCCTTTCATGGTCTGTCGGCGTGAGCTGAAGTCCTCCGGTTTGCCTCAAAGCGATGTGACGTTTGGTGAGACGCCGCTTCTAACCGCTTACCGGTTGCTGGGCGAGCTCTCCATCGGCCCTGCGGACACGGTGGTGGACCTGGGATGCGGGCGGGGCCAGACGCTGCTGCTGGCTGCGCTGGCTTTCGGGTCCCGAGGCGTGGGGTTGGAGGTGCTGCCCACCTTCGTGGATCGGGCCCGCTGGCTGGCTCATTCGCTGGGGGTGGAGGACCTTGTGAGCTTCGAAAGACGCGACTTTCGCCCTGGCCCGCTCCCCGAGGGGACCATCTACCTTCTATCGGCTACCTGCCTGGAAAACGAGTCCTGGAAGCAGGTACAGACCACGCTGGTGGAGGCCCCAGCCGGGGCGCGCGCATTGGTGGTCTCAAGTCCGCTGCCCAGGTTGTGCTGGGAAACGGAGTGGGTGAGACCGGTTGAATATAGCTGGGGCGTGGCCCAGACTTACTTGCAAAGAAGGCTGGGACCGCCGCCGCTGAAGAGTCGCAAGAGAAGATCCAGACCTGATTACTAATGTGCTCGCACTTTGGTTTTGCACATTAGCACAATCTGACGAACGCGCCGGAACTTCGTTCCAGCGCGTTGTAAAGTGCAAGACCAAAGGCCTTGCACTTTAGCCCTCGGAAGAAGCTGCCGGGACTTCCTCGGCCGGTTCGGCTTCTCCGGCTGGTGGCTCAGTTACCGGGACGTCTTTCAAGTTGTCGCGCAAGTTCTCGAGAAGTGCTTTGCGATCCTCGATGTCGCGTGGATAGACCACCACGGACGAGCGGATGCGGCCAGGGAACTGCTCGCCTGTATTGGGCTCTGTGAAGCTCAGGCGAGCGAAGGCCTCGGCGATTTTTCCCGAGGCGACTCGGGCACCTTCATCCGAGGTTTCGGGCAACACGTAGAGGAGTTGCTGGCCCCAGCGAACACCTACATCCACCTGGCGGGTTGTCTTGGCCGACAGGCGGGCCAATGCTTTGAGCACCACGTAGAGCATGTCGGGTTTGAGCTTCTCGGGCATTATCGGCTCGAGTAGGAGTAGCGAAAGGTCGCGACCAAAGCGCCGCGCCCTGGACATCTCGTCTTCCAGACCCTCCTCGAGATACTCCTCATGGAGCAGGTTGGTCAGGTTATCTCGCCGACTCGGCACGCTTTAACTCCCCTCCACCCGATTTCGGTTTAGCAGACCCACAGGGCCTCTTCTCCGAGCAGGGAGTGGACCTCACGTTCGAGCCCCGTCCCTTCCCTGGCGGTGAAGGGGGCCGAGAGCATCATGATGGTCTCTCCCTGCGGGCTCGTCAAATGCAGATATACTTCTCTATCTCCGCGATTGCGCTGGATGATATCTCGCAGCCGCGGAAGCGACTCGCTCTGGAACATCTGCACACGAATGTGGATTCCGGTTCGATTGTCGGTAGATTGAATCCCATTGCGTTTTGCTTCAGCCCCTGCGAGGCGCTCCAGACAAAGGATCGACTCGGCCTGGACTTTCACCTCCTCGCCGGGATTTTCCTCCTCTTCTGCATCCTGGCGCCGCTGGCGGGTCTCGGTGGTGCCCTCGACGAGCAGCATCGCTCCGTCCTGCAAAAACGTGCCAAACTTTTCGTAAGCCTGCGGTCGAAGGCTCACCTCGATAGAGCCGGTGAAGTCCTCCAGTTGCACGAATGCCATGGTGGTCTTGAAGCGTGTGACGATCTTGCGGACTGAGGTGACAAGTCCCCCGATTCTGACCTTTGCCCCGGTTTCCACCGAGCCCAACTCAGCGATCACGTGGCTGGCACGGGATTTTAGAGTATCCTTCACCTCCGAGAGCGGGTTGTCGGACAGATAGACGCCCAGCATCTCCTTCTCCCAGTTGAGCAGGGTCTTCTTGTCCATCTCAGGGCACTTCTTCGGGCCCATCTGGGCAAAGCTGACTTTGCTCTCCCCGATGGAGTCGAACAGCCCGAACTGTCCGCTGGACTCATCCTTGGCCAGGCGCTGGCCATACTCGATGCAGGCATCCAGGTTGTGGAGCAGGGTGGCGCGGGACTCACCAAACGAATCGAGCGCGCCCGCTTTGATCAGCCCTTCGAAGATGCGCTTGTTGCATACCCGCAGGTCGACTCGAGCGCACAGGTCCGCCAGATCCAGAAACCTGCCGTTCTCCTGGCGTGCCTGGAGCAGGTTCTCCACTGCTCCTTCACCCACATTGCGGATGGCCGCAAGACCCCAGCGGATGCCAGCTGGCACCACCGAGAACTCCACCATCGACTCGTTGACGTCGGGGGGAAGTACCGGGATACCGCTCTGATTGCATTCGGCGATGAAGAAGCTGACTTTCTCAATGCTGGAGACCACGCTGGTCAAAAGGGCGGCCATATACTCCTGACGGTAATTGGCCTTCAAGTAGGCGGTCTGGTAGGTGACCACGGCATAGGCAGCCGAGTGCGACTTGTTGAAGCCGTAAGCAGCGAACTTTTCCATGGTCTCGAAGATGTCCGCCGCCACCTTCTTGTCCACACCGAGCCCCACCGCGCCCTCGGTGAAAATCTTGCGGTGCTTTTCCATCACGTCGGCCTTCTTCTTGCCCATGGCTTTGCGCAGCCCGTCGGCCATCGCCATGGAGTAGCCGGCCAGTACGTTAGCCGTCTGCATGACCTGCTCTTGATAAAGGAAGAAGCCGTAGGTCTCCTTGAGGATTTGCTCGAGTCGTGGATGGGGATAGACGATGGTCCCGCCCTTGCCATGACGGCGCCGGATGAAGTCGTCCACCACCCCGCCCTGCAGGGGGCCTGGTCGGTAGAGGGCCAGGAAGGCCACTATGTCAGAGAATTTGTCAGGCTTGAGCTGCTTGAGGTAGCGTTTCATGCCGTCGGATTCAAGCTGGAACACCCCGTTTGTATCCGCTTCCGACAGGAGCTGGTAAGTTTTGCGACATTTCTCGTCTTCCAGGTCGTCGTGGTTCAGAGCTGCCAGGTCGAGCTTCTCACCCCGCGAGCGCTCGATGATGCGCAGGCAGTCGTTGATGACGGTCAGGTTGCGCAGGCCCAGGAAGTCCATCTTGACCAGTCCGACTTCGGCCACGTCGTTCATGTCGAACTGGGCCACAACCTCGTCGCCGTTCATCTTTTGCAGAGGGACGATGGTCGCGAGTGGTTGGCTGGACATCACCACTCCGGCGGCGTGAATACCGGCATTGCGGGCCATGCCTTCGACTTTGAGGG
>CAYYHB010000223.1:0-7046 GCA_964471395.1 uncultured Burkholderiales bacterium
GAAGTTCTTGCACTGGCGGTTGCGCAGCGCTTCGATGGCCGGGTCGTCGCTGGGCCCCTCCACCCCGCAGTTCCAGCTGAAGTTCTCATTGCTGCCGTCGCGGTTGTCTTCGCCATTGGCCTGGTTGTGCTTGTGCTCGTAGCTGACCAGATCGTTGAGGGTGAAGCCGTCGTGGCAGGTCACGAAGTTGATGCTCTGCTCGGGCTCGCGCTCTTCGTGCCCGAACACGTCCGGGCTGGCCAGCAGGCGGTCGGCCACCCGGGCCACGGTGTTGTTCTCGCCTCGCAGAAAGCGGCGCACGTCGTCGCGGAACTTGCCGTTCCACTCTTTCCAGCTGTCTCCCACGAAACTGCCCACTTGATAAAGGCCGGCCGCATCCCAGGCCTCGGCGATCAGCTTGCTGCCCGCCAGCACGGGGTCGGACTCGATGTCCCACAGGATGGGGGGATTCTCCAGCGGCTTGCCTTTGGCGTCGCGGGCCAATATCGAGGCCAGGTCGAAGCGAAAACCGTCCACGTGCATCTCCTGCACCCAGTAGCGCAGGCTGTCGAGAATCATGCGCCGGACCACCGCGTGGTTGCCGTTCATGGTGTTGCCGCAACCGGTGTAATCGAGCAGCTTGCCGGAGGGGTCGGTCAGGTAGTACGTGTCCCTGTCCAGCCCCTTGAAGCAGAAGGTGGGACCGTCCTCTCCCCCCTCCGCGCTATGGTTGTAGACCACGTCAAGCAGCACTTCGATGCCGGCCTTGTGGAGAGCCTTGACCATGGCCCGGAACTCCTGGGCGGGGTCGCCCTTACTGTAGCCTGGATGAGCCGCGAAGAACGAGACCGGCTGGTAGCCCCAGTAGTTGGGCCGACCCCCCGGAGCGGCCTGGGGGTCGAAGTGGAAGACCGGAAGCAGCTCGACTGCCGTAACGCCCAGCTGCTTGAGGTAGGGGATCTTGTCCACCACCCCGAGGTAAGTCCCGCGCCGCTGCTCTGGCACGAGCGAGTTGGGATTGCGGGTGAAGCCTCCGACGTGCATCTCGTAGATGACCGTCTGGGAGAAGGGGCGGCCCAGGGGCACGTCTCCTTCCCAGTCGTAGGCGGCGCGCCGATCGATGTGCACGCTCTTCATGGCCGTTGCGGCGTTGTCGCCCGGGCGGGCGCCCGCCTCGCGGTCGTAGGCTGCTGGAACGGCCACTCCCCGCCCATAGGGGTCGAGCAGCACCTTCTGGGGGTCATAGCCCAGTTGCTCGGGCCCTCTGGCTCGGAACGCGTAGATCTGCCCTGGAGTCAGGCCGGGCACCTCCACATGCCAGTAATGATAAGTGCGGTCGCCCAGGGGAATTACCCGGGCCGGTCGGCGGTCGTCCACCCGGTCGAAAAGGAGCAGCTCGAGACCGGTGGCGCCCCGGGCGTAGACCGAGAAGTTGGCTCCGGCGGAGGTCTGGGTGGCGCCGGTCGGGTAACACCGGCCCTTGCGGGGAGTGGTCGCTCTGGGCACCAGTTTTTCCTCCGAGCATCAAGGTAGCGGATGACCCCTTCCTGGACCGGGAGGAGCCCTCCTGGATCTTTCCGCCAGAACGGTGTAGATGTCTCCCAGGACGTTGAGCTGAGTGGAATCTCGCATAGCGGCCGATTCATGGCCCGACGAACCAGCTTCTGCGCGGAAGTGTAGACAGATGGTCCGTTTCCGAGCCCGATCACGACGAACGCACGTTCCGGGCTCCGGCCCGGGGGCGGATCATGAGCCGTTTCCGAGCCCGATCACGACGAATGCACGTTCCGGGCTCCGGCCCCGGGGCGGATCATGATCCGTTTCCGAGCCCGATCACGACGAACGCGTGTTCCGGGCTCCGGCCCCGGGGCGGATCATGATCCGTTTCCGAGCCCGATCACGACGAACGCGTGTTCCGAGAACCCCTCCTGCGCAAAAAAAGGGCCCGCCTTGAGCGGGCGGGCGAAAACCTGTCTTGTCGTGAGCTGGCCTCTGGCAAGAGCCAGGGCCTCCCAAACTTTAACGCGGAGGGCATACTCCGCCGGCGCAGCCACCGCCGCCGCCGGCCATCAGGTTCTGGAGCAGGGCGGCGATCATCTGCTCGGTGCCGGCGTCCTGCCCGCCCTGGTCACCGCCGGCGCCCTGGGCTTCGCCCGAGCCGGCGAACTGATCCACGATCCCTTTGACGGTATCCATGACGCCGCTCAGTCCACCGCCGCCACCGGCCCCTCCGGCGCCGCCGCAGCCACCGGCGCCGCAGGCGCTCTTGGCGGCCTCACCCGCTTTGCCAAGCAGGCCGCCGCCATCCTTGCCGGCTCCGCCGAGCTTGCTGAGCAGCCCGCCACCGTCCTTGCCGCCACCGAGCTTGCTCAGCAGGCCTCCACCCTTGCCGCCGCCGAGCTTGCCGAGCAGACCACCCCCCTTGCCCAGACCTTTTCCGAGACCTCCTGCGAGTTTGCCGATTCCGCCACCGAGCATCTTGCGTACCTCCGTTTATCGCTGTTGTTACCCCGATGATAGGCCCTCGGGGAGCTGCTCGGGCAGGAGACAAGCTTTACAATTTTGTTAACTGATAGCGAGTTTTGTTAACACTGCGCCCCGGTTTTCTTGCTTTCTTGTAACAAAGGTGACAGGGTCGTGAACAAAATCAGCCGCAGCTCAGCGGGAGGGCAGAAGTTGCTGCAAGACCCCGGCCGCGTCGGGATGGCCGAGTCGGTGGGCCTGCTCGAAGGCGGCCACGGCCTGCTCTCCCCGCTTGAGCGCGTAGTGAGCAAGGCCCAGGTCGAACCAGGTCTGAGGCATGCCCGGGTCGGCCTGCAGAGCCCTCTCGGCGTAAGCAACGGCCTCGGCCGGGCGTTCCATGCGCACCAGCATCATGGCCAGCAGGCCGCAAGCCTCGGGGTGAGCCCGGGCCATCTCCAGGAACTGCACCGCCTCGGGGTAGCTCTTTTGGGACAGCTTGAGGCGGCCCAGGGCCAGCCAGGCACGGGGGTCGCGGGGGTCGAGGTCGGCCGCCCGCATCAGGCTGTCCTCGCCTGCCCGGTCGTTGCCCATCGCCCGATGCACCAGGCCGAGCTGGTAATGGGCCTGGGCGTTGGTGGGTTGGATTTTGATCAGCTCGGCAAAGGTGGCCGCTGCCCGGTCCAGCTTGCCCGATCGGGCCAGGGCCATGCCCAGGCCGATGCGGTACTCGGGGGCATGGGGCGCGAAGGTGAGGGCCAGCTCGAAGTTGCTCAGCGCTTCGGCGTAGCGCTCTCGACCGGCCTGAAAGCAGGCCAGGCTGTAGTAGGCGCTGTGATACTGAGGATCGAGCATGAGAGCCCGCTCGTAGGATTTCTGGGCCGAGTCGTCCTCGCCCAGAAGCTCCCAGGCAAGTCCGGTCTCGGTCCAGCCGCTGGCGTCCTCGCGCATGGTCAGGCCGCGCTCCAGGCATTCCAGGGCTTGGCGTGGTTGGCCCAGCTGCACCAGGGCGTGGCCTTTGTGCATCCAGAGCTCGCGCCGCTGGGGATGGCTCTGAAGGCACCGCTCGAGCAGCTCCAGCGCCTCTTCGCGGTGGCCCAGGCTCAGCAGGCACACGGCCTGGTTGTCGAGCTCGCTGACATCGAAGCTGTCCGGCGGGGGAGGCGGGGGAGCGGGCTGTCCGGCGAGCCTGGCGTAGATTCCCTCGAGCTTTTGTCGCACGGCCGCGAAGTCGCTCGGCCGGTCGGCCGGCCTCTTGGCCAGGCAGGCCTGGAGCAGAGCGTCGAGCTGCTCGTCACCCGGGTAGCGGGGCGGGGCCTGGGAGAAGTGCTGGTAGGCCAGCGTCATGGGATTATCCCCATTGAACGGGAGCTGCCCGGTCAGCATCTCGAAGAGCATGACGCCGAAGGAGTAAACGTCGGCCCGGGCATCCACGTTGGCGGCATCGGTCCATTGCTCGGGCGGCATGTGGGTGCAGGTGCCCATCATGCTCCCGGCGCCCGTGAGCGAGACGTCGGGAGGGGCGGTGGCCCGACCCTGGCGCAGCTGCTGGAGATAGTCTCCCATCGCCTGGTTCTGGCGGCTGGTGGGCTCGCTCACCTTGGCCAGGCCGAAGTCGGTGATCTTGAGCTGGCCGTCTTTGGTCAGCATGCAGTTGGCGGGTTTGATGTCGCGGTGGGCCCGCAGGCCCATCGAGGCGGCGTGGACCATCCCATCGCAGAACTCCAGGGCCAGGCGCAGCGCCCGCTCGGGCTTGCGCAGCTCGCGGCTGCCGATCAGGTCGGACAGGTCGCCCCCGTCCACATACTCGAGAAAGAGCAGCAACTCTTCGCCCAGGGGCAAGAAATAGTGGGCTCGCACCAGGTTGGGATGGCTGCCCACCTTGATCCAGGTGTAGGCCTCCTGGCGGAAACGCTCGAGCACCTCGGCGTCGCGCTGCTCGGCCTGGAAGGTCTTGATGGCCAGGGGCACCCTCTCGCGCAGGTCGTAGACGATGTAGACCCGCCCGAGGCCGCCCTGGAGCACCCGGTAGACCTTCCAGCGGTTGTCGAGGACCTGCCCGACGCGGAACTCCACGGCTCATTCCCCTTTGCATGGACTGTGCGATGAATTCTCAACCGGTTGAGCTTCGTCGCGTCGCCCGGTCAACGCGACGAGATTTAGAGCGCCCACCAGAGCAACAAGAGGATGACCGCGGCTGCCTTCCCGCAGCCTGACCTGCCCGCCGCGGCCAGGGTCTTCTCCACCTCCTGGGCCTCGAGATCGGCCTGTTTGGCCTCCTCCTCCTTGCCGGCCTTGCGCAGCATCTCGGCCCTGGCCCTCATGTAGTTTGCAGACTCTTTGGGAATCTGTCCGACCTTCTTGCAGTACTCGAGCTCTGCCCGGGCGGCCTGGCCGAAATCGTTGGCGGCCTGCTCGAAAACCTCCATGCGGATATAGGTCTTGGCCCGGTTGACGTAAAGAAACGCGTTCAGGGGGTCGAGCTCGATGGCCCGGGTGAAGTCTTGCAGCGAGCGGGCGTGCTGGCCGAGCAGTCCGTAACCGATGGCGCGGGTGCTGTAGAATGGAGCATAATCGGGCTTCACGGCAATGCCCCGCTCGCACTCGGCGATCATCTTGTCCCCCTCGCCGCGGATCTGAAAGACCGAGGCCAGCCCGATGTAAGCGTCACAGACGCTCGGATCGGCCTTCAGGGTCTGCTCGAAGAGCTCGAAAGCCCGGTCGTGCTGGCCGGCGGCGAAGGCTTCGCGGCCCGATTGCATCAACGCTTCGGCTTGACTTGCCACGGCTTGATCCTCCTGTGCTTCTTCCTGGCTAAGAAAACCCACCACAAGAGCAGCAGGATGACGGCGGCTGCTTTGCCACAGCCTGACCCGGGTTTCCCCGACAGGGTTTTCTCGAGCTCCCGGGCTTCTCGCTCGACCTCCTGGGCCTCGTTTTCCTTGCCTGCCCTGCGCAGCATCTCCACCCGTGCCAGCATGAGGGGCACCGCCTCCTGGGGGGGCTTGCCCAGCCTCTTGGAAACCTCGAGCTCAACCTGGGCGGCTTTCTGAAAATCGTCGGCGGCCTTCTCAAAGGCCTCCATCTTGATGTAGGTCTTGGCCCGGGCGGCGTACTGAAGGAAGTTCTCAGGCTGTAACTCGATGGCCCGGGTTAGATCTTGCAGTGACCGGGCATGCTGGCCCAGCATCTGGTAAGCGACGGCGCGAGTGCTGTAGGCGAGGGCATGGTCTGATTGAACGGCGATGGCTCGCTCACACTCTTCGATGATCTTGTCGGCCTGACCCCGGCTCTGGTGCACCGCGGCGCGAGCGATGTAGGCCTCGCAGCAGCGCGGGTCGGCCTGCAGGGCCTGGTCGAAGAGATCCAGAGCCCGGTCATGCTCGCCCGCTCGGAACGCATCTTTCCCCGCCTGCATCAGGGTTTCAGCTTGAGTGGCCACGGTCTTGCTCCCCCCTCTGGGCAGAGCTTTCACGTGGGGAGTGAGGGCTCCTTCGTGGGATCGAGCGTGTTGTTCGGTTCGCCCCGGGCTCGGCCTGGTTCCCTTGAGAAATCTTCCCTATCGTTAGCAGGATTTTGATCGGCCTTCAAGAATCGCCAGTCATTCGGACCCCCCAGCGGCGCGGGGTCCCGCCTTCCGCCCGGAAGGCCATCTTAAGGAGATGACCCTGATTCCCTGTCAAGTCCCGGATACTTCATTGGCTCATGAGCTTTCTGCTCGCTACCAACTGTCCGCCGTTGTCGCCTCGCGCGACCTCGACGGTGACTACGAGATCGACTGGATGCTGCTGGCTGCCTCCGGCGCCTGTATGACCGCCTGTCGCCTGCTGATCGCGGGCGATGATCACTACTGCCTGCCTGGCGTTCTCGTGCAACGCGTCCTGCAGGCCAACGCTGAGAACCCCTGCCTCAAGCTGATCGGGGGAAGCCTGCTGGTCGGTCAGCGAGGGTTCTCCGACCTGGGACGGTTCCGCGGGCTGGATCCGCACCAGGCTTTGAAGTTGTTTCATCGTTCCCGCTCGGGGCGAGAGTGCGATTGGGACTGGCTCGACTGGTCTCGAGGGAGGGGGTGAGCGCGCGCGCCAGCCGGGTACGAACGGATGCTCGGGGCTGACTGAGGCCGGGCCTGCGGGGCGAATGCCCGTTTGTTCCCACCGGGTAGGCTGTCCGACTACCGAGAGGCTACGCCTCCTGGAAGACCATCGAGTGCATGGCCACCACCTCGAGCAGCAAGTCGTCTTCCTTGCTGGTCATAGTGGACTCGGTGTCCAGGCTGAGCAGGTGCCCGGCCGCCAGGTCGAACTCGAAGCGGCCCTTGCCGATCAGGGTGTAGACGTTGCCTTCGGTGCCTGCGGTGTCGCCCTCGTAGCGCACTTCCTGCGAGTCGAACAAGATGGTGATCGTGTTATCTTTCAGAGCGTTGACGCGATAGAAGCTGGCCACTTCGATGGGCTGGTTGCGCCCGGTCGGGAAGTGGAGCTGGTTGACCTTCCACTCCGAGCCCACGCCCACCATGGGCTCGGGCAAGAGCAGCATGGTGGCCTCCATGGGGTCGCTGGCCTCGATCACCTGGCCCAGGGGGGTGTGCTTGAAGTAGACGATGCGCG
>CAYYHB010000224.1:0-6876 GCA_964471395.1 uncultured Burkholderiales bacterium
GGATCCGGTGGAGTATGTCCACCACGACGAGGAGGCGTGTATCGTCAGTCAGCGCGAGGTGGGCACCGACACCGCCTCCTTCACCCAGGCTTTGGAAAGCGCTCTGCGACAGGCCCCGGATGTGTTGCTGGTGGGTGAGATGCGTGACCCCGAGTCGGTGAAGTCGGCCGTATACTTCGCCGAGACCGGTCACCTCGTGCTCTCGACCCTGCACGCCAACAACGCCAGCCAGACGGTGGAGCGCGTGCTGCAGTTCTTCCCAGAGGAGATGCAGGCTCCCATTTTGCAGCAGCTCTCCTTGAACATTCGTGGCATCATCGCCCAGCGACTCGTGCCAGCCCTGGACGGTCACCGCGTTCCGGCGGTCGAGATCATGGTTGGCAACGCCCGTATGGCCGAGCTGCTGCGCGACGGTCAGCTGCGCCAGATGAAGCGCGAGCTGGATGCTTTCCATCCCGAGGGGATGCAGAGCTTCGACCTGTCTTTGCTCGAGCTGTTCAAAGCGGGACGGATCAGCGCCGAAGATGCCATGCGCTACTCCGACAACGCCAACGACATGCGTTTGAAGCTCAAGCAGCTTCCCACTACCATCACCGGTTCAGGCGACTCTCGCTACGAAGGGGCTTGAACCTGTTGTGAATTTAAGGGAGGCTCGCTTTGGATCCATTAGCCGACCAGACTGACGAGGTGCAGGGGCTGGAGCCCGACATCATCGAGCACGAGGTGCACGAGCAACGCCATCCCGTGCACGGACGCTCGACTCCTCTCCCGAAGCGGGTCAAGGTGGGCAAGGTGACCGACCAGACCCTGCAGTTCCATTTGCCCGACCAGGAGCTGATTGAGTTCCCCTGGGACCAGGTCGAGCTGATGGCCCTGGGGCTGATCGAGGAGCAGGCCACCGATGTCAGCGGCCCCAAGGGGGCCATGCGCCAGATGTTCGGCAAGCTGACCGGCAAGGCCAGTGAGAATGAGGAGCGCAAGACCCGCCAGGTGCGCGAGATCTACCTGCTCGATGTCTACATCAAGAACCAGGACCAGCCCTACCGGATGGACTCGGCCACGGTGAACTACAAGTCCTTTCTGGGCGCAGACATGTCCTACGTTTCCTTCCAGAACTTCTTTCGTCTGGCCACTCGCCTGGCCCGTCACGCCGTGAATGCTCGCTTCGACGAAGCCCTGGTGGCCTTCTTCACCCGCCGCCGGGACGGGGTGAAGAAGTTCTCGGCTGTTTACGATTACGAGATCGAGCTGCAGCAGAGTCGTCAGAAGCTCCAGCACCTCGCCACCCACGACCAGCTCAAGCTTGATCGCGAGACCTGGGCCGAGGAGTGGGGCGAGTATTCGTGAGAGAGCTTACCGGCTCGGAGGTCGACCACGTCGCTCACCTGGCACGACTGGAGATCACGCCTGCCGAGCGCGAGTCTTTCGGACGACAATTGGGCGAAATTCTGACCTACGTCGAACAGCTTTCCACGGTGGACACCGAGGGCGTCGAGCCACTGCTGGCTGTCTTTGCCCGCCACGACGTATTGCGCGAGGATGTCAGCCGCCCGGCCATCGGCCCTGAGCTGGTGCTGAGCAACGCTCCCGAGCAGGAAGCGGGCCACTTTCGCATTCCGCGCATTCTGGAGGAGAGTTGACCGCATCTGAGCTGGTGGCCCGCATCGCCGCGCGCGAGCTAACCGCGCTGGAGGCGACCGAGGCGGCCCTGGCTCGCATCGTTTCGCTGGATGGCGAACTGGGCGCTTTCTTGCACGTCTTCGCCGACTCGGCCCGCGAGCAAGCCCGGGCGGTCGATGCCGGCAGGCGCAGCGGGCCTCTGGCCGGTCTTCCGGTAGCCATCAAGGACAACATGTGCACCCGGGGCCAGCCCACCACCTGTGGCTCGCGCATTCTTGAAAACTTCGTGCCGCCCTATGAAGCCACGGCGGTGGCTCGTCTGCAGGCGGCCGGGGCAGTGGTGCTGGGCAAGACCAACCTGGACGAGTTCGCCATGGGCTCATCTACCGAGAATTCTGCCTTTCAGGTCACCCGCAACCCCTGGGATGCCTCGCGGGTGCCGGGTGGCTCAAGCGGGGGATCGGCGGCGGCGGTGGCGGCCGGGATGGCTCCTCTGGCCCTCGGATCGGACACGGGAGGCTCCATCCGCCAGCCGGCAGCCTTCTGCGGCGTGACCGGGCTCAAGCCGACCTACGGACGCATCTCGCGCTATGGTCTGGTGGCCTTCGCCTCCTCGCTCGATCAGATCGGGCCCATGGCTCGCAGCGCCCGCGATTGCGCACTGGCCATGGGGGTGCTGGCCGGGTATGACCCGCTGGACACCACCTCCTCGGTGGAGCCGGTCGGAGATTACACCTCGCTGCTCGAGTCGGGGGTGAAGGGGCTCAAGCTGGGCATCCCGCGCGGCTTCCTGGGCGATCTTGCCACCCCCATGGCCCGGGCTTTCGAGGAGGCCTGTCAGGTGCTGGTGGGATTGGGGGCCAACCTCGTCACCGTCGATTTGCCGAATCTGGGCGCGGCCCTGCCGGCCTACTACATCGTGGCGCCGGCCGAGGCGTCCAGCAATCTAGCTCGCTATGACGGCACCCGCTATGGCTTCCGAGCTCCCGACGCGGGAGACGTGTTGACCATGTTCAAGCGTAGTCGCTCCCGCGGATTCGGAGCTGAGGTGAAGCGGCGCATCATGGTGGGCACCTACGTGCTCTCGGCTGGCTATTACGATGCCTACTACCTCAAGGCTCAGAAGGTGCGCACCGTGCTGAGCCGCGACTTCACAAAGGCCTTCCAGCAGGTTGACCTGATCGTGATGCCCACCACGCCGAGCACTGCCTTCAAGATCGGTGAGAAGTCCTCCGACCCGTTGGAGATGTATCTGTCGGATATCTACACCGTGGCTCTCAACCTTGTGGGACTGCCCGGACTCGTGGTGCCAAGCGCCCCCGTGAACGGACTTCCGACCGGTCTTCAGCTCATTGGGCGGGCTTTCGATGAGGGCCGTCTGCTTGCAGTTGGACATGCCTTCCAAGAGGCCACTGACTTCCATCTCAAGCGACCGGAGCTGACATCGGTTTCCTGACGGCAGATCAGGCCTTGATGTAGTCGCTCCACTTGTTGAAGGCCTTGTCCTGGGCCTTGGCCTGGTTGACGGTGACGTCCTGTTGGATCTCGAAAATCTTGGTCTGGGTCTCGCGCAGGATCTTCCAGCGCTCGGCCTGCTGCTTTTGTGCGTCGGCCTGCATCTGGGCTTGAATGGTATGCGCCTGGTCCTTGTCAGCGTGAACCATCTGTTGCTGGGCTGCCGCGTTGGCGGCTCCGGTGCCTGCGCCTCCGATCATCGATGGGGGACTCCTTCTCTTAAGGGTTTACTCTGTTGTCAGGGAGGGAGGGCGCAGTGTCCAGGGTCGGACTGCCTGGATTGGATGAGAGTTTGATGAAGGTTTGATGGTGTTTTGATGTGTGGAATTGCAGGAATCGTAGACCGCAAGGGTTTGCGCGAAATCGAGCCGGATGCCATGGCCCGCATGGGCCGGGCCATACGACATCGCGGTCCGGACGAATCGGGCCAGTTGCTGCAGCCTGGCCTGGGGTTGCTCTCCCAACGGCTGAGCATCATCGGGCTGGCCGATGGTCGCCAGCCTCTCTTCAATGAAGACCGAACCGTGGCTGTCGTCTGCAACGGGGAGCTGTTCGACTATCCCGAGCGTCGCTCCGAGCTTCAGGCTCGAGGACACCGACTGGCGACCTCGACCGATACCGAGATTTTGGTGCACCTGTGGGAGGAGCACCAGGAGGCGTTCTTTTCATGCCTGAAGGGTCAGTTCGCTTTTGCGTTGGTCGACCTGGCCCGCCGTCAGCTGATTCTGGCCCGCGATCGGGTAGGCATCTGCCCCCTCTATTACGCAGAGCGTGACGGTTGGCTGATCTTTGGCTCCGAGATCAAGGCTCTGCTGGCGTCGGGTATGGTGCACCCCGAGGCGGATCCTCTGGGGCTCGATCACATCTTCACCTTCTTTGCCATGGGGACGCGGCGCACGATGTTCGCCGGAGTTCAGGCCCTGCTCCCCGGCCACTACCTGACCGTTCCGCTGGGCGGCGGGCCGATCAAGGAGCGATGCTACTGGGAGTTGGACTTTCCCGACCAGGGCCAGGAGCTCGACCATCCAGGCCTGGTGGATGACTTCGGTCAGGCCCTCACTCGGGCGGTGGAGCTACGTTTGCGGGCCGACGTGCCGGTCGTGAGCTACCTCTCGGGCGGAGTGGACTCGAGCACCGTGGCCTGGCTGGCGAGCCGCCAACTGGGCCGTCCCATCCCGACCTTCACCATCCAGATCCGCAATCCCCGGCTGGATGAGACTGCGCGCAGTCTTCTGGCAGCCCGAGCCATTGGGACCGAGCCCGAAGTGCTGTCCTGCGGCGAAAGCGAGATCGCCGCAGGCTACCCCGCCCTGGTGATCTCATCGGAATCGCCGGTCATCGATACCTCCTCCTCGGCCATCCACCAGTTGGCGGGATTGGTTCACTCCCGAGGCTATAAGGTAGCCCTGAGCGGCGAGGGAGCGGATGAAGCTCTGGCCGGATACCCCTGGTTCAAGGTCAACCGGGGGGTCTCATTGCTCGACCGTGTGGGTCTGGGAGGGCCCTTGCGCCGGATCATCTTCAGGGCGGCCACCCCCGATGCTTGGCAATGTCAGAAGCGCCGTTACGAGTTGATGGGCGGCTACCACGCCACCTCCGACCTCTACGCTTCCTGCGCCCTGAGCGGCTACCGCGTCTATTCGCGGGCCCAGCGCGAGGCCATGGCCGGCCGCACGGCCTGCGACGATCTGGAGATCAACCTCCAGCGCATGCGTTGCTGGGACCCCCTCAATCGCTCACTTTACCTCGGCTACAAGGTGATGCTGGCGGGACTTTTGATGACTCACAAGGGCGACCGACCGGCGATGGCCCACTCGGTTGAAACCCGCTTCCCCTTCCTGGACGAGGATGTCGTGGCGCTGTGTGCCGCGGTCTCTCCCCGGCTAAAGCTGCGGGGCTGGTGGCGCGACAAGGACCTCTTGCGCTGTTTTGCCGGTCGGTTCTTGCCGCCTGCGATTGCTGATCGGCCCAAGCACATTTTTCGAGCTCGCTACAGCGGCTCGTTCCTGGATCCCGAGCCGGCATGGGTGAGCCAGTTGCTGAGTCGCGAGTCGTTGGCCCGAACGGGCTACTTTCGCTTGCACCGTCCAGCCCTCTACGATGGGGTGGGCATGGTGGGGATGATCTCCACCCAGCTCTGGCACCATCTCTTTCTGGGTGGAGGGCTGTGTGAGCTGCCGATGTGGAGCCCCCCCGATTAAGGCGCCGCGCGTTCTAATTCTGAACAGGTCAAAGCGCGGGAGTGTAAGCCTGCACCGGCCGCCACTCCTTGGCCCGAAAGAAGTGCTCCACGCAGGCGTGCATGCGGGGGTCGCGGCGCTGGAGAAGCTCTCGGTTGGGAGGGAAGGGATGGTCGATCATCTGGCCGTCCGGAAGGGTGTAGCGATAGGTCTTGAGCGCGTCCTGGTGGAGGTAACAATAGAGGGTGTCAGCAAAGTACTCGGTGGGATGCTTGTCCGGGCTCAGGGTGTCCAGATGGCCGCGAGCCGGACGCTCGGCCAGTTGCCGCCCGGCCACGCGCTCGACCCCGGTGACGTAATCCTCGTAGTAGACCCGGGCTACCGGGAAAGGAGGCGTCTGGGGGAGCCATTTCCCTTCGCGCTCGAGTTGCTGCTTGCGCCGGTTATAGTCTTGCAAGAGGCCGTCATAGGCCTGGCCCATTCGGCGGCGGTGAGCATCGATGCCCAGTTCGGGGCGCTGGCTGAGGGGAGGGCCCTCGGCTTCCCAGAGAAAGTCCAGGGCGTGGGCAAACTCGTGCAAGATGGCGTAACTTCGAAGGGGCGGGTCGGTCTGGCGGGAGAGGGTATCGCGGTCGAGCACCAGGGTCTTCGTGTTTGTATCGTAGTGGGGAAAGCCGTCCTGGCCAAGCTCCAGGCGCAGTCCGTGGTTGGCCAGCCGTTCGATGACATCAGCGCCAAAGGGTTGTAGGCTGCGGGCCACCAGATCCAGTTGGGCGGGGTCGGCGGGCCGGGTCAAGATGCGCTCCAGGGTCTCGCGCATGCCCGGAGGCCTGGTCGGGCTCAGCTCCAGCCGGGTGGGGGGTCGCCAGTCGGGCAAAGGAACTCTGCCAGCCACGACGGGTGAGGCCTTCACAAGACGCGAGGGGAGGGGACAGGGCGGCGCCAGGCTGGCTATCTGCATGCCGCGATGGTAGCGCCTGGACGCCTCGCCCGGGTTACCTCGATGTTACCTTACTTGCGGGGCCGTCCGACCAGGTTGATCGGGTTCTTGTCCTTGTCGCCGTAAATGTAGAAGAAGCCGGCGTCGTCTGCTTGTGGCTCGCGCAGGCATATGAAACCGGCTTGCTCGACGAAGGCCCGCGCTTCCTCGACTGAGCCGGTGATGGTGAAGCCCAGCGCGGTGTCCAGGCCGGCTGCCTGGTGGTCTGTCCAGGAGTGCAGCACTAGCTGGAGTCCCTCGGCATTCTTCAGGATGGCCATGTCCCGCCCCATCTGGCGGACGACTTCGAAGCCTAGAGCCTGGTAGAGCGGTAGATTGGCCTCCACGTCCTGAACGTAGCGAGCGACGTTGCGAAAGGTGATGGGCGGCATGCGGGGGGCTTCCTGGCTCGGGTTGCGACCCCTGCCGGGTGACCCGAAAGCCTGTGTGTTCGGCAGGAAAATTGGCCATGCGTGGCAAAAAACCATCAGTCATCCCATCTCGTTCTGGTGCCAGCGGCAAAAAAGTTTACCGTGTTAACAATTGTTTAACTTTCCGTTTCTAAACTCTGCGCCAGACCGT
>CAYYHB010000225.1:0-6847 GCA_964471395.1 uncultured Burkholderiales bacterium
ACTCTGGATAATCTGTGGCTTCGACACAACCCGAGCAAGACCGAGTTACGCCTTGGGGCTCTCAAGGACACTCGCTATGACTCAATTACCTACGTTCAACAGCTGAATCCCAACTACTACGGGCCTAAGTATCTCAATGGTTTTGGGATGCAGGTGAGGGGCGATGTGGCCCTGGATGAGGAAGAGGATATCATCCTCAAGTGGGAGGCGATGGGAACTCGCGTTGCCGATGGCAATTCCGGTATTCCCGCGCCTTTTGCGCCGATCGTCAATCCGGGGACTGTGGGGCAGGGCTACTTCACCCACGCTGAAGGCGGCAACGTCGCTGTGGCGTTTGATGAAGACCGTGGAATCGGTCGGATCAACTTCCTGCATATCGCTAATGAGGCTTCTGGTGGCGCGGCCCTGCAGGTCGGGTTGATTCAGGTGCCCAACTTCACTCTGAACTGGGTCAATCCGAGCGGATTTTTTGTAAATCAACTCGGAGGGGCTGCCAATCAGAATGTTTCGGGCATCGGAAGCGTGACGGACATCAGGCCCATCCCGGGGATCAATCTCCCCGGCTTGCGGCCGGATGGATCGATCGCGGCTTTCGCTGCGTTGGGTTTGCCGATTGCCGGCATTCCCAACGTGGGTGCTCTCGGTCCGCAAGACCAGACGAGCTACGGTCTGACGTTCAATTACACCTTCGACAACGAGTATGTTCCGTGGATTCGGGCCGAGTATTCTCACAGCGACTACAAGCCGCAGAAGAACTCGGCCTACAAGGCCAGCGGTAACGCTTTCCGTGTAGGGGTTGGTGCCTCGTTCCTGGACGAGTCGCTAGATGTTGAAGCGAACTACCTCTCGGTGGATGCTCGCTACGACCCGTTCATCATCCAGATTCCTCAGGTTGAGGGAATCTCGACGCCCCTGTGGCGCTCGCCCGACTTCAACTACTTTAACAGCATGTACTCGCTACATGATACCCAGGTGTACCCGCACAATCGCGAAGGCATTCGGGCGGCTCTGACCTGGCGATTTCTGCCGACCGGTCGGATTAGCCTGGACTATGGGAACTTGACCCAGAAACAGTCTTCACTGCAGGATGTTCGTTTCTCGGCTGGCTCGATCGCTCCCGGGACGCCGAATGTCAACGTTCTAGGCTATTCGCCCGGGTTCATTGAACCGGTGTTCGGTGGTTATCATCCGCTGACGTTTGCGCCCGCGGGCGGTAACGCTCTTGCAACTCCTCGCGAGGACAACAAGGGTAAGATGGAGCACTTCGGCATCGTAGGTGGTTACAAGTATCTGTTCGACGAGGAGAATTCCAATCGGGGCGTTCTCTTTTCGGGTGGGTTCCGTAACTACAACTGGTTCCGCAACTCCAGCATGTCGACTCTCCTTGGGGGCGCTGCTGGTCTTGCTGCCGAGAACCAGAATTTTGTGGATGTCACGAACCGTGGTTATCGCCTTGCGGTCGACTATGACGTGACCGATGACTTTACCGCCGGTGTCGGCTTTACCAATGTCGACATCTTCGGACATCTGGATCCTCTGGGCGTGTACAACGGTTTTGCTGCGGCTTCCGGAAACTCCCGTTATACGATCATCGATATCAACCAGAAGTATCCGGATCTCCGGCTCGTCTGGAATATCGAAGAGAACATGACCTGGGGTCTGGATGCGCGCTATGTCTGGATGCAGGATAACGTCGACCCGCGCGTGTTCGCGAGTCCTACCAATCCCAATTTCAACATCGCGTTCGGTCCTCAGTTTGGTACCCACCCTTATAGTTGGAGTGGTTTCCAGATCGCGTCCTCGTTTAGCTTCAAGTTCTAGATTCAGAGCTCGTCGCGGCGAGACAAAGAAGGCCTCCGCTAGAGCGGAGGCCTTCTTTTTCTGTCTGGTCCGCCGTGAGAGAAAAAAGAACGCCGTCGTTCACGGGACGACGGCGTTCTTTGCCTGGTGGTATGGTGGTACGGCAGCCTGAAATCGCTAGCGAATGATGAACTGCTCCTCGGGTCCGGAGAGCCCGCCTCCGCTCCCTCCGCTGGCCTCGAGCAAGACCACGTTGACCCGAATTCGGGTCGAGACGGTGGTGCCAGGGGCGGTGATTTCGGTGCTGGTCTCCACCTTCGAGGCTACCAGTCGCCCCTGACGGTAGCCGAAGTTCGTGGTGCCGGTCGCATTGATCTTCTGCTCTACGCCCTCTTGCAACTGGATGGTCGTTGATGGGCAGGAAACCTTGATCACAGCCGTATCGTATCCGCTGACGTGTTCGAAGCCGCCCAGGGTGTAAGTATAGTGAAGGGTTACGTCCTTCTTACCAGCCGGGTTCCCCTCGTTGTCGTAGAGTGGAATTTCCATCTTGCTCTCGCCCGTCCAGTTGTCGTTGACCTTGAGCTGGTTTTCGGGGAACGCGGGCTGAGAGAAAGGGAACTCGACGCTGGTGCGCACAATGTCCCCATTCTTTTTCATGACGATCTGGATCGTTTGCCCTACTGAAGGGAGCGGGGCGGTCTGATTGTCTTTGCTGATCGTACCTTCCTGGATGGTGACGTCAACAGTCATTAGACCGTCAGGCGAGACGCCTTTTACGGCCTGAATCATAGTCATCTCGAGCACCGAGCGGCCTGATTCGGGAGGCTTGCCGTCTTCTTTGATGGTCTGCTCGGAGATCACCTCCGTCTTGTATCGGAGTGTCTCTCCTTCAAGCATCTTGTACTCTAGCGTGATGGTCTCACCGACCATATCGTACCTCCCTTTTGAACGCCCAAGTGGCGCAGTTTACCGCAAAGTGGCTCTATGTTCTCGTTGCTGCTTCTTTCTCCTTTGAATCTCTGGCTCGCCGACTCAAGAGGATTCAGTCTCATACGGGAGTAAACTACTGGCCGGTTGACCCTGCCGGAGGTTGACCTGGCCGCGCCAGTCGCGGTAAGAACCTCACGAGGGCGAGGCTCTTTGAGCGATTCCGAAGTTCAACTCGTGGAGAGATGCCTGGCAGGCGAGCAGTCGGCCTGGGAGGAGCTGTACCGAGCCTATCAGGGCCGGGTCCGTCAGATCATCGGCTGGAAGCGTTGGGGTTTCTCTGCCATTGAGGTGGAGGATGGCGTCCAAGAGGTCTTCCTGGAGCTGATCCGGTCGCTGCCCCGATTCCGCGGTGAAGCCACCCTGTCCACTTATTTGACCCGTCTGGCTCGGAATCGCTGCATTTCTCATCTTCGCCGGAAGACCGCCTTGAAGCGTGGCAAAGAGGAGCTTGGATACGCGCTCGAGGAGCGCCACAGCGACGAAGATACCCCTACCGCGCTTGCCGTCGAGGAAGGAATGGGTCCCGAGGAGACACTGATCTCCAAGGAATCGGCCGGCCACGTAGGGAGGGCGCTGGCGGCGCTCGGCGCGGAGTGTCGCGAGATTCTCCGCTTGCGCTACTACCGTCAACTGTCTTATACCGAGATCTGCGCGTCGCTCGACCTTCCCCTGGGCACCGTATGCTCGCGTCTAAAGCGTTGCCTTGGGAAGCTCAAGAATCTTCTGGAAGAGAAGGAAAGGGTGTGAGGTCCGCGTTCGACAAGTCGCCGTGCGTCAGTGCCTGGTCGATGATCGGGTTGAAGCCATTTGTCTCAGGGGCCAAGGAGAATTTGCCGGGCTGGGAATTTTTTCCCGGGCGGTTGCGACAGAACTTACAATCAACTTGCTCAGGTGACCGCCGTGAATTGTGATCGCCCCGACATAGCCGAAAAATTGGTGCCCTATGTGGAAGGTGCTCTGGGTGAGCCCGACCGCACCGAGGTTGCCGGTCATCTTCGACGATGTGCTCCCTGTCAGGACGAAGCTCGTCAGGTGAAAGAGTCCATTTTGACCCTGAAGGCAGCTGTTCGGACGGGAGTCTGGAAGGAGGTCCGTGAGCACCTTCCGGGCGATTGGCTGGCTCTGCATTTTGAAGACGAGCGAGCGCGTGAGGCCGGGTTCCTGCCCGGCTCAGGCCTGACCGACGAGCAAGCCAGGCAAGTGCGGGTACATCTCGCTGAGTGCCTGGATTGTCGTGAAGAATTGGCCATGTTGCGAGAGCTTGATGCCGAGCCTCTCGAGGAGACAGCTCAGGCCCCTCAGCCTCTCGCTCGAGCTCTTCGTCTTGAGATTGAGCGACTCTATCCCTCGCCGAGCCTTACCCACCGGCCCGCCTCGGAGCGTACGTTGGGTCTGGCTGATCGGCTCATGGCCTGGATCAATCCGAAGAGCCTGGTGATGGCCTCGCTTTGCATTGTGGCGCTTACCTTCAGCTACTCGCTGACACGGGGTGGCAGTAGCCCGGAACTGGCCAAGAATCCGGCCGCTTCCTCCAGCGAGGTCGCCATGCTCGATCAGGAAGCCGATCGAGCCGCCCCACCCAGTCGGAATTCGACTCCGGTTCAGTCTCAGAAGAAGGATGAGGGTGCGCTCGAGAAGCAGGCTCCTCGGCGTATAGACGAGCCCAAGAAGGAGAAGGATGAGGTTGCGCGCGAGAAGCTGGCTACTTCACGTGAAGACAAGCCCAGGCCAACTCCCTCCTCACCTTTGCGCGATGAGAAGCTCGCACAAGTTGAGCCCGAGGAAAGACGCACGGCCCGCGAATTGCCTTCTGCCGAGAGGGCGCGCCCCAGCGCTAAAACCGCTCAGCCCGTTCGCACCGCTTCAACTGCGACGGCTCCGCGTCCGGCTGCTGCCGCGACTGCAGTGAAACCGGCCGTTCAGAAGCCCATCGCGCAGGGGGTTGCCACGCCCGTCACTGTGAAGCCGGCAGCAACAACTTCAGCGGGGGAGCCCCAGACCCCCCCTGCTCCCCCGCCAATGATGGCCATGGAGGCTTCTAGTACCGCCACTGGCACGAAGGACGAGGGCGTGGCGACCGCCGAGCCAGAGGTTGTAGCCGCCGGGCCTGCCACGGGACCGGTTCCCAATGCGGTAACCGATCTGCGAGAGGAAGCAATCCCGGTCGCCACTCAATCCGAGGGTGCCGGGTCGGCCGCCCTGCCTCCGGCCGCAGGTGCTCCTGCCTCCGGTGGTCGGGTTTCGGTACCCGCCAGCGCCCCGGCAGCAACTCGTTCCAACAGTGTTCCAGCATCGTCTCGAGTCACCGGCGTGGTCAAGCCACCTGCGCCTGCGAGCATCCCGGTGCGCTCGCTTCCGGAAGACAAAGCTGCCGGTTATTCGGTTGCCTCCACCGCGCAGCCCACCCAGTCGATTCAGAAGACTCCGGCAGATGTTGCCCGTAAGCAGAGCATGAGCCGGAGCGTGGATGGACTTGCTGGCGAGCAGGTGGCCCTGAGCCGGCAGGCGGCTCTGGGTGCCAAGGCTCGCTCAGTTGCCCGTCAAGTCTCGGCCAACGCCTCGGTGCTGGTGGAAGAGCGCCCGGACGGCTCGGTGACCGTTACCGTTCGCCCTGACCGGCCCTTGAACGCTGACGAGAAGGACAGACTACGGCGCCTTCTTCGCAGCGAGTTGAATCTGGGCGAGGCCGATACGATCAGCATCCGCCAGTGAGCTCCGCTCTGGGCCAGCCTGTGCTGGAGGTTGCCAATCTGACCCGAGCCACCTTTCAGCGTGGCACGAGCATTTCGTTTCGGCTCTTTCCGGGTGAGGTGATCGGGGTCATCGGTCCGAATGACTCGGGGAAGTCCGAGCTGATGCTTGCTCTGGCAGGCCTGACCCGGCCCGAGGCCGGTACGATCTTGCTTAAGGGTCGTCCAGTCGGAAAGCAGACTCGCCACAGGATCGGCTTCGTGGGAGCTTCGCCCGGAGTTTACGAGGAGTTCAGCTGCGTCGAGTATCTCGAGTTCTTTGCCGAGAGCTTCCGGCTCGATGTCCACTATCGTCCCTACCTGATTCAGGAGGTTCTGCGCCTCTGTCGGCTGCAGGCTGCGGCCCACAAGTCGGTGCGCGATCTGAGCTACGCCCTGCGTCGTCGTCTAAGTCTGGCCAGGGCGGTGCTGCATAATCCGGCCCTGGTGGTCGTAGATGATTGCCTGAGCCGCCTGGAGCGCAATGAGGTGCGTGAAATGGTGGGAGTACTCTCCGAGATTCGTGCTCAGGGAAAGGTGCTGGTGCTCAGTTCCCCGCAGCTCTCGGAACTGGCAGCATTGTGCTCGCACTTGTGTATTTTGGTCACCAACCGCCCCCTGGCCTGCGGGGAGATTCGGTCGCTGATGCAGCAGATCACTCACTATCGGATGATGCAAGTTCAGTTTTTGCAAGGTTTGGCCGAGGCTGTGCGCCACCTGGAAACGTACCCCGGGGTCTTCCACCTGGCGGTCTCCACCCAGACGCATCACCTGGTGCGATTCTTGTTCAATGGAGACGACGATGCATTTCAGAAGCTTCTGGACGTGCTCAGTATGAACGGCATTCACGTCGTGTCCTACGCCGAGGACCATTCTTTCCTTGGCAAAATGCCCTGACGGAAGGCACACTGGTGTTCGTTTTTTGCCTCGAAAGTGGGAGGAGATTTCATTATCCTGTTGAAAAGCTTGCGCATTTAGGGGAAGAATTGAAGTTCCGTTCGCGGTGGTGCAGGCGAGTAGAAGCCAGACACGACCGCCTTCAGGCACTCAGGAGGAAGATTTGTTTGGAGTTCGGAAGGAGGTGTCGGTTGAGCGGCGTAGTGCGTTCCGCTCGGAAGTTTTTGACAATAATGGGAAAGCGAGGGTAACGTTCCGATGTCTTTGCGTCCGCTAGCGTCTCTGATGCTCCTGTCGGCGCTGATGACCGGCCTTCTGGTAGGTGGTCAGCCGGCACGCGCTGAGGACGACCTCGGTACGGTCAACAAGATCACAGAGTGGGGTCCTTACCGCTATAAGCTGTATCAGTACCCCTCTCGCACCACGAG
>CAYYHB010000226.1:0-6837 GCA_964471395.1 uncultured Burkholderiales bacterium
TCGCTGCAGGAGATGATGCGCACCCAGGGCTTGCCATACTGCTTGATGGCCGGGAACAAGATCACGTTGTCCACGCACACCACGTCGGGCTGCACGCGCCCGAGCACCTCGGGCAGCGACTTCTGGGCCCACTCCGCCGTCTCCACGATGGCCTCCCAGCAATCTTTCACGTAGTTGTCGATCTGCTCGTAGGGAGACTTGTTGAAGTTGGGGATGTGCCCATCGATGAAGGTCTGCCAGTAGCTGGCAGCCTCCTCGGGGGGCATGGGGGCCGACATGGGCACCTGGTGCTCCTCGAAGCCGTAGCCGGAGTAGGTGCCGGCCAGGTCGGGCGCGGTCAGGAACACCGCCCGGTGGCCCAGCTTCTCGCAGGCCTGGGCGATGCCCACCGAGTTGAGGGCGGGGCCGTAGGCGGCCTCGGGGAAGAAGGCGATGGTCTTGGGGGGCATGGCCGGGCCTTCCCGGCCATGCCGGGAAAACCCTAGTTGGTGGGAGCCGGACCGAGCACGATCAGAAAAAGTTGGGAGCGCCCGAGGCCAGGGACGGCCTTCATGGAATAGCGCTGAACCGAGTCTCCCACCTTGTTGTTGGTGGATCCGTTCGTCACCTGGCCGGTTGTCCTGGCCTGTCCGGCCGAAAACGGACCTGTTGAGGGAGGATTCCAGCTGATGGCTTGAGGCGCGTTGCCGGTGGGCAGGTCGGCCTCGTTGACGGACAGACTGATGGAAGTGCGGCCGAGCCGAGCTTCGATGAGAGCGGCGCCGTTCAACAGACAGGTCAAGGCTCGGGACCCTAGAAGGCCGATCGGATGGCTCACAGGACTCTGGTGGCGTTGCTCCTCCTCGGGGTCGTGCTGCGCCTCGTCCTGGCTGCCTGGATTCCCCAGCGCTTGCTGGGCGACGCCTACCATCACGTCATTCTGGCCCACAACATGCTGGAGGGCCACGGGTTTTCGCACAGCCCCTGCGAGCCCTACTACCCGGACATCTCGCGCCCCCCCCTGCTGCCGGTCGCGGTGACCCTGCTGATGATGGTTCCCCTGCCGCTAGAGCTCTCCGTGGTGCTGTTCCAGAGCCTGCTGACGATGGTGATGGCCGTGCTCGTTTACGGGCGGCTGCGCAAGCTGGGCGGACAGAGCTATGCCGTGCTGGCGGTGGGCATTCTGATGCTGAACCCCTACTGGGCGCTCTTCTCAGTGCCGGCCCTGAACGACGTGCTCAGCACTGTGCTCCTGACCGGGGTGGCGGAGCTGGCCTGGCGCTGCACCGAGCAGGCTGACTCAAAACGCTTCGTTCTGCTGGGCGTGCTTTCCGCTCTGCTCAGCCTGACCAAGCCCACCATGGTGCCCTTCGCGCTGGTAGCCCTGGGCCTGGCAGCCGGCCTGAGCCGGGCCTGGCGCCTGGGAGCCCTGGCCATGTTGATCTGGAGCCTGTGCATGCTGCCCTGGGCCTATCGCAACTACGAGGTGGGCGGGCGATTCACGCCCATGACGGTCACCGGCCTGGGCTATGCCATCTACATCGGGGTTACTTTCGACCAGGGCGTGTTCCTGACCCGCGACGGCCTGGAAGCTTACAAGGAAGGCTTGATCCAGTGGTCTCCGGTGCTACCTGGCGGTCGCATGGAAGACCTGCCTCCAGAGCGGGTGCGAGCCGTCAACGACGAGCTTGCCCGAATCGGCGTCCAGGCCATCAAGGACCATCCCGGCCGCTACGCGATGCACGTGCTCAACCAGGCCTGGAGCCTGTGGTGGGATGCCGGCGATCCTCTCCTTTACGCCTTCCCCCGCGATGAGCGGGTCCCCCTCCTGGTAGAGGTGGCCCGGGGGCTGCAACGGCTGGTGCTACTGCTGGCCCTGGTTGGCTTCATAAGGCGCTTTGAGGTGCGGGCCATGGCCCTGCCGTTGGCCTTCTTGCTCTGCCTGACGGCTGTCTACTCGCTCCTGCACGTGGAGACGCGCTATACGCTGCCTGCCGCTCCCCTGCTCTCAGCCCTGGCGGCCGGCGCGCTCATTCGACCGCGCCCCGCTCCTGCAGCAGCGTCGCCACCTGCCGCCAGCCCCCTCGCCGACCCTGCAGCACCAGACCCAAGGGCGTAGCCCCGCTGGCATTGCGAGCGTTCAGCTCGGCCCCGGCGTTGACGAGCAGGTAGGTGCGCTCGTAGCCCCCGGCCATCACCGCCAGGTGAAGCGAGGTATTCTGCTCGGCGTCGGTGGTCTGCAGCACCAAGTCCACATGCTCCTCCAACATGGCTTTCAGGCGCTTGACATCGGTGGCCTGCAGAGCCAGCAGGATAGCGGCCTCGTCCGGGGGCCCTTCGGGCTCGGGGACCGGGGCCGGGGGCAGGGTCACGGTCAGCACGGGTTTCTTGCGCGGAACCAGAATTCCCATCACGGCCTTGCTCCAGAGGTCGAGCCGCCACATCAGCCCGCGCCGCAGCTTGCGGAAGGTAGGGAAGTGCGTTTCCTCGACCGTCGTGCTCTCGGCCACCCGGAGAAGGTGCGGCCGATGGATGCGGATATAGCTCTCGAGCTCGGCCACCGGGACTCCTGAGAGCCCCCCGCGCAGCACACCCTGTCGGAGCATCTCCTTCACCTCGTTGACGGGCACCTTGAGCCTGGTGGCCACCTGGCGCAGGGTCATGGTGGCGACCACGACTTGCTCTTTCTTGGTCTTGGCGTCGGGCAGGGTTACGGTGAGCTTGGAGACCATGCCCGTGCGGGCAGGAGCCGACTGGCCCAGAAGCGGCTTGCTCGGCTTCTTTGCGGCCGGCGCGCTCGCCTCTTTGCGGCTCAGCTCCTTGCTGACCAGCCCGACCCTTCTCACGGCCGGACGCTCTTCCAGGGCCGCGGAGCATACCCGCAAGGCCCGGCATTGCACGTGCGCATGTCTTACTTGAGTATAGCACTCAATGGCAAAGTTGTCCCACCCTTGCTCAACTTTTCGACCGCTCCTGTCGTCGCTGAGAGACCAACACGCTCCCGAAAGTCACTCACAACCCTGGAAGGATATTCACGAACAGCGCACTGTCTCCGAGGAAGCCCGGTAACAAGGAAGAATAGCCGCCCTTATGGCTCGGCCCGGCACGTACAAAACTCTGCGCAGCCAGCTGGTGCTGGCCATCGTGCCGTTGCTCTTGGTGTTCATGGTGTTCAACTTCGTGATCATCGTGCGCCACGAAGAGGACATTCTGCGCCACGAGACCGAGAAACGGGCCCTTTCGCTGGCTGACGCCCTGGCCTTCCTGGCCGGCGAGCAGATGCGAACCTTCAGCTTCTTCCAGCTCGAAAAGGACGTCGAGCAGTTTATGCGGCTCGAGGACGTGGCCTACGTGATGATCCTGGGCAAGGACGGCGAGGTGATCGCCCATTCCGAGCCCTCCGAACGAGGTAAGCGCGAAATGGACCCGGACACCCGCTCGGCGGTGGCGGCCGAGGGACAGCGGGTGCAGTTCACCGTTTATCGGGGTCTGCCCGTACTGGACGCCTCCGCCCCGGTGGTGGTGGATCGGCGCCAGGGCACCGTACGGGTCGGCCTGCGCCTGGACAGCCTGAACCGGGCACTGGACCGATCCCGCCGCTATCTCTCCGGGCTGACCCTGCTCCTGCTCTCGGGCTCGGTGCTTTTCATGGGCGTGATCACACGCCGCTTCACCGAGCCTCTGCTGCGCCTGGCGCTGGTGGCCCGCGACCTGGCCCGGGGCAAGCTGACCGCCCGAGCCTCCTCGCGGAGGCGAGACGAGGTGGGCCTGCTGGGGCGCTCGCTCAACTTGATGGCCGAGCAGCTGCAAGAGCGCATCCAGCTCGAGAAGGCGGCCCGCGAAAGGCTCCAGTACCGGGTCAAAACCCTGCTCGACTTCACCGAGCGGGTCATGGAGGGGGACCTTACCGGCCAGGCCCCGGTGGGCGAAGACGATGAGATGGGCCAACTGGCCATGGGGGTCAACGAGACGGTGCGACACCTGCGCATCCTGCTCGAGGAAGAGCGCTCGATGCGGCGCGATCTCGAGGTCTCGCGCCAGGAGCTGCAGCGGGTCAATGAGAAGCTCAAGGAGCTCGACAAGCTCAAGTCCGAGTTCCTCAATACCGTCAGCCACGAGCTGCGCACGCCCCTCACTTCCATCAAGGCCTTCGCCGAGATCCTGCTCGACAACCGGGGCGAAGACATCGACACCCAGATGGAGTTCCTGGAGATCATCAACAAGGAGTCTGATCGGCTCACCCGCTTGATCAACAATCTGCTCGACCTCTCGCGCATCGAGGCCGGTCGCATGCAGTGGGACATGGAGCCGGTGGACATCTACGAGGTCATCAACGCCGCCGCCAACTCGCTGCGCGGTGCGGCCGACAAAAAGGGCCTGGTGTTCGAGGTGCTGGCCGAGACCAAGCTGCCCATGACCGGTGACCGGGACAAGCTGATCCAGGTGCTGACCAACCTGATCGGCAACGCCATCAAGTTCACCCCGCCGGGAGGACGGGTGCGCCTGCTGGCCAGCCGCACGCCTTCCAACCAGGTGGAGGTTGTGGTGGAAGACAGCGGCATCGGCATCGCTCCCGAGCACCACCAGCGTATTTTCGAGAAGTTCGGCCAGGTGGACAGCTCCGAGACGCGCGAGATCAAAGGGACTGGCCTGGGCCTGCCCATCGCGCGCAGCATCGTGGAAGCCCACCAGGGCACGCTGACGGTGGACAGCCAGCTGGGAAGGGGGAGCCGCTTCATCGTGCGCTTGCCGCTGGAGGACGACGCTCCTCTGCCGGTGCTGACCCTGCCCCGCCACCGCCTGGCCGACTGGGGACTGGGCCGCCGGGTACTGGTGGTGGACGACGAGGTCAACATCCGCCGGTTCCTGCGTCACGTGCTCGAGCTGGAGGGCTATCAGGTGCTGGAAGCGCGCACCGGCGACGAGGCCATCACCCTGGCCAGGCAAGACAAGCCTGACCTGATCTGCCTGGACGTCATGCTGCCCGACGTCAACGGGATGGAAGTGCTCACCCGGCTCAAGCAAGAGCCCGCCACGCGGGACATCCCGGTCATGATCATCTCCATCGTGGAGGACGAAGCCAAACTGTTCCGCCTGGGCGCGGCCGACTTTCTGGCCAAACCGGTCGACAAGGACAAGCTGCTCGAGCGCATCATCCGCCTGATGGCCTGGTCCAACCGCCAGGAGAACGAGATCCTGCTGGTGGATGACGACCCCGACATCCTGCTGGCCCTGAACACCATCTTCCTCAACCGGGGCTACCGGGTGCGCACCGCCCAGAACGGCGAGGAGGCCCTGCAGTCGGTGCGCGAGCACCCCCCCGACCTGATCCTGCTGGATCTCAAGATGCCAGGCGTTTCGGGCCATGACGTGATGCGCGAGCTCAAGCACAACCCCGAGACGGCCAACATTCCCATCGTGGTGCTCACGGCCGCTCCCCGGGATGACCGCACCGTGGCCCTGGGCATGGGCGCCAACACCATTCTGACCAAACCCTTCTCAGAAGGGGAGCTGGCCAGCCTGGTGCGCAATCTCCTGACCGAAACCGCTCTCTCGCCAGGGGGAGATGAGTCGGCCACCGAAAGCTGAGGGCCTATGGGCAAGACCATCCTGGTAGCCGACGACGAGCCCTTCGTGCTGCGCTCTTTGGAGTTCATCCTGAAGAAGGAGGGCTACCGGGTGCTGACCGCCGTTGACGGTCAGGAAGCTTTGGAGAAGGCCCTGGCCGACCACCCTGATCTGTTGCTGCTCGACATCCAGATGCCCCGAATGGACGGCAACACGGTCTGCCGGCAGTTACGTGACCATCCCGAGCGCAAGGACGTCTACATCGTGATGATCACCGCCAAGGGCCAGGAGGCCGACCGTCTCAACAGCCTCGAAAGCGGTGCCAACGAATATATTACCAAGCCGTTCTCACCTCGCAAGGTGATCACGCGTGTCAAGGAGATCCTGGGAGAATGACCCTGTTCGAGAACCTGTTTGAAAGCCTCAAGTCACTGCTGAGCGGCGGCAAAGAGAATGTCATGAGCATGGAGGAGAAGCGCAACGCTTATCGCCTGCCCTGCCACATCAACGTGCAGTGCAAGGCAGAAGGGGCCGCCTTCTCGGCGCTGTCCACCGACATCGGCAGCACCGGCATGCGATTGGAAGCATCCGAGCGCGAGAAGATCAAGAAATCATCCAAGCTGGTTATCACCATCGCCGACAAGAAGACAGGCGCGCTGGGTCCTCCCATTCCCGCCGAAATCATGTGGCGCCGCCGCATCGGTGAGACCGGCCGGGTCTATCTGGGCGTCCACTTTGCCTGCCGGCCCGAGAACCTCAAGTCCACCTGGGTGGGGCCCTACCTGGAAAAGCTCGGCTACCACGAGAAGGCCAAGGCGGCCGAGCGGCGCCGCTTCATCCGCCTGGGCTCGGGCCTGCCGGTCGAGATCACCGCCGCCAAGGACGGCTCCCGCATCGGGTCGGGCCGGCTGATCGATCTGTCCGGAGGAGGAGCCAAAGCCCAGCTCAACGGCAGCTGCTCATCCGGCATTGACGTCGTTTTGAAGATCGGACCCATGGAAGGCCACCCGCCCATCGAGGTCCCCGGCAGCGTGGTCAACTGCCGCGAAGACCGTGAGAAAGAGGACCTGTTCGTGGTCCGAACCCGCTTCGTCCAGCTCGACCCCGTAACACATAAAGCCCTGAAGAAGTATTTGCAGACCCTGCAGAAGCGCAACTCGACACTCTAAATTCCCTCGCATAGACCGTGCGATGAATTCTCAACCGGTTGAGCTTCGTCGCATCGCCCGTGCCACAACACATTTGAAGCGGGTCGAAAAAAATTTAAAACCGCACCGTTAGTGGCACCGT
>CAYYHB010000227.1:0-6812 GCA_964471395.1 uncultured Burkholderiales bacterium
ACGTTGCCGCTGGCGATGAAGGTCTCCACCTCGGTCAAGCCGGCCTGCTCGAAGTGGCGGCGCAGGTCGGCCATCTTGACGGTGCGGCCGCCCACGTTGATGGCTCGCAGGAAGGCGAGATAACGGGTCAAGCGTTCTCTTCGTAGAGCCCGCGCTCGCAGCCCACCACGAAGCGCTCGGCAGCCGTCTTGAGCTGCTCCCATTCCGAGCGAATGCGAGCCGCCTCCTCGGGGCTGATGGCGCTGTCGTTAGCGTAGCTCTCCGAGACCGCCTGCAGCAGCTCGGAGAACTCGCGCAGAAGCTGCTGGGTAGCCAGCAGCACCGGGCTGGAGGGCGCGTTGGCCGGCATCGGGTTGCTGACGTAGAAGCCGTCGCACTGCTGACAGAGCCAGTGCAGCGGCTGGGCATTGCCGGTGAGCTTGACCAGTTGCAGCACCCGCTCGAGCGGGTTCTCGGCCCGAGCGTCCTCGTCGGCCTCGCGCGGCTGGCACCACTTGTAGAGCAGCGATTGGGTCAGCTTCATCTCGGCCGCTGCCCGCTTGAACCCGTACTCGCTGAGAATGCTCTTGAGAACCTGACTCGACTCCACGGTCGGGGCGGTTAGGCGGGCCGGCCAGGAAGTCCTGCCCTGGCGCGAGAAGGCGCAAAACCAGATGTCCGACGCCGACCAGACGCTGGCCCAGAGCGAGCAGGACCTGGCCGAGGGGCGCCAGCAGTCGCAGGCCGAGGGCGCCCCCGTTCTGCCCGGCTACCGGCTCGAGCACCGGCTGGGAGCGGGCACCTTTGGCACGGTCTGGTCGGGCGTGCAGCTGCGCACCGGCCAGCGGGTGGCGGTCAAGGTGCTGCATGCCGCCCACCTCGATCTGACCGGATTTCGTCGCGAGGTGGAACGATTGCGGGAGGTCTCCGAGCATCCCCACGTGGTCACCTTGCTCGACGCAGACCTGGGCCACGATCCTCCCTTCTTCGTGATGCCCTGGCTCACGCGCGGCTCGCTGGCCGGGGTCAAGCAGCCCTCGGTCGGCCAGGCTACGGCCTGGCTCGAGCAGATCGCCGAGGGCCTCCAGTTCACCCACGAGAAGGGCCTGCTGCACTGCGACCTCAAGCCCTCCAACCTGCTGCTCGACGAAGAGGGGCGCATCCGCCTGGTCGACTTCGGGCAGGCCTACGCCCGCGGCGAGGCGCGCGGGGCCCTGGGGACACTGGGCTTCATGGCCCCCGAGCAGGCCCTGCTGGGATCCGAGCAAGCCGGCTCGAGCCCCGGCGCGCGCTGGGACGTCTACGCGCTGGGCGCCACGCTCTACTACCTGCTCTCTGGCCGCTGCCCGCGATTGTCCGAGGAGCAGCGCACCGCTCTGAGCACCCTGCACAGCGCGGCCGCGCTGCAGGCCTATCGCCAGCACCTGGAGCAAAATCCCCTCCTCCCCCTGCGCCGCCTCAACCCGGCCGTGGACCGCGACCTGGCCGCCATCATCGAGGCCTGCCTGGCGCTCGACCCGAACGACCGCACGCCCACCGCCGCCCAGGTGCTGCAAGACCTGGAGCTGCGGCGCCGGGGCGAGCCGCTCTTATGCCGCAGGCCCTGGTCGCTCGGCTACCGGCTCGCGCGCCTGGTGCGCAAGCCCGCCGTGGCCGTGGCCCTGGTTTTTCTGCTGGCCCTGAGCGCTCTGGCGGCCGTATCCTACCAGCGCATCGTGCGCAGCAACCTTGCCCTCAAAGCGTCCGAGCAGCGCTCGGAGGACCTGGTGGTGCAACTGATGACCGACCGGGGCCTGACGGCCGAGCAGCAGGGTGACCCCTCCCAGGCCTGCCTGTGGTGGGCGGCGGCCCTGGTGCGGCGCCCCGAGGATGAGCGCCTGCGCCTGCTGCTGGCCACCCACCCGCTCGACCGCCTGGTCTGGCGTCAGAAAATCGGCGAGAATCCGGGCCTGACGATTTTCTCGCCCGATGGAGAGCGGCTGCTGGTCAGCCAGAACCTGAATACCCGACTGCTCGAGCGAGCCACGGGCAAGGAGCTGGCGGCTCTGCCCACCGGGGTCTCGCGAGCAGCCTTCAGCCCGGACGGCAAACTGCTGATCACATTTGATGACGGGCTCGAGGTGCGCGTTTTGCCCGACGGAAAACCGCTCAACCTGCCCGTCCACGACCGGGTCGCGGCCTGGACGTTCCGCGAGGGCGAGTTGGTGACCCTGGAGCGCACCGGTCGGCTGGCCTTCTGGCAGCTTCCGGCCGGTCGGCTGCGTGAGGAGCGAGAGCTCGAGCCCTGCGACGACGCCTCCTTCTCCGGCGATCAGGTGGCCCTGATCAGCAGCCAGGGCTTGAGCCTGCGCGGGCTCGACGGTCGCAAGTTGGGAGGCGCGCGGCACGGTTACACCAGCTGGAACGCCGTTTCTCCCCAGGCGAGCCGGGCCGTGCTCGGGCCCACCTGGCTCGAGCTTCCTTCCGGGAAGACGCTCACCGCGCCCTGGGGCACGCTTGCGATCAGCCATCCCGTCTTCAGCCCCGATGGTCGCTTTCTGGCGGTGGGCGCCGAGGGCGGACAGCTCAAGGTCTACGCCTGCCAGGACGGAGCCGAGCTGGCTTCGGTATCGGCCGGCTCGCAGGTCAGCCGGCTGGTCTTCTCGGGCCATTCGCTGTGGGCCGGCACCGAGGCGGGAACGGTGCTGCGCCTGGGCCTTCCGGGTGGCAAGGTGGAGGCCCGCCTGCAGCTTGGCGACCGCCTGCGCGATCTGGCCGTCAGCCCCGACGGGCGCTGGCTGGCGGCCACCACCCTCTCGGGCGTGGAGCTGCGCGAGGTGCGGCGCTTTGCTCCCCGGCTCGAGCTGCAACTCGACCACCTGGCCCGCGGCCTGACCTTCACTCCCGACTCTCGCCTGCTGGCGGCCTCGCGCCACACCCTGCTGGAGCTGGACCAGGAACGCCTCAGGCCCCTGGCGCGCCTGCAGGGTGCCGAGCTCGACCTGCTGCAGACCAACGGACTCGAGGTGGCGGTCAACGCCGAGCGCTGGGGATTGCTCTACAGCCTGAAAGCCGAGAAGACGGTGTTTGAGTCGCCCCGCGGCCCGCTCGTGCTGGGGCCGGACGGTTTTCTGGTCCTGGAAGGGGGAGGCGAGCTCCATCGAGACGGTCGGACCAAGATTCTGAACCGCAACGTCGAGGCGCTCTGGGGAGCCTTCAGCCACCAGGGGGACCGGCTGGCCCTGTCCATGCGCACCAACCCGCGCGCCGGAGGCCAGTTGCAGGTCTGGAGCGGGGACGGGTTCCAGCTCTTGAGCGTGCTGACGCTGCCCAGCCACGCTCTGTGGCCGGCCTGGTCACCGGACGGCAAGTGGTTGGCCTGCACCTCCGAGCAAGGCGAGCTGGGAGTGTGGGATCGGGGCGGCAAAAGCGTGCTGGCCAGAAAGCTCGGCCCCGGGCCGGGCAACTTCCCGGTCTTCAGTCCCGACGGGCGGCTGGCCGTGAGCTGCGAGGACGGGCTCGTGCACGTGCTCGAGCTACCCGGGGGGAAGGAAGCCTTCCCCGCCCTGCCCCACCCCTCAGGGCTGGTGACCGCCGCCTGGCAGGGAGGTCGACTGGTCACCTGCGCGCACAGTTCGGGCCAGGTGCGGGTCTGGGACGGCGACACGGGCACTCCCCTCACCCCCTGGATCGCGGCCGGCCCCGGAGCTTTCGCCGCCCTCAGCCCGGACGCAAAGACGCTGGCCACGGCCGGCTCCGACCGCCTGCAATTGTGGGAGCTGACCTTCGACCCGGTGCTTTCGCCCGCGGCGCTTCAGGCCGAGGTGGAGCAGGCCGCCGGCATGCAGCTCGACCCGACCAGCTTTACGATGCGCTCGAAAAGCTCAGTCGGCGGCCCTTGAGATGCCTTCCCGACCGGTGACTCGAAAACGAATGGTCTTGGTCATGGAGCTGAAGATCCCGGAGAAGGTGATCCGGGCAGTCAAATTCATGAGCGGGTTAGGAGGGTTGGCCGCATTGGCGTAGTCTCCGCCGATATTGGAGACATTGCTGGCGGCCACACTGGCATCAATCTTCCACGAAAACTCCGCATAAACGAGCAACGGCTCAACCGCGATACTGGGCAGGTAACTGCCCAGGAACTTGGCGTTCCTGGCGTCATAGGTGGCTTCGCCCCGGTATTCGACACGGCAAAGCTCGTCGCCGAACAAGTTTGTGACATACCAGTAATACCTCGAGGTCCTGCTCTCCCTGGCTCCGCTGTAGGCCAGTGGGTCCTTGTCCACATTGGACAGGGCGAAGGTAAAAGCTCCCTCGGCCGTGCTCTCGGGGCGATTGTCCTTGACGAAGTCCCAGGCGAACTTGAGCAGCTGAATGACCGGGGGGTCTTTGGGTTTCTCGGGCTTGTCCCCGGCCAGCGCACCCAGATAGAACGCGTCCCGACTGGCAAAATCGTAGTTGCCGTAGAGCTCCATCAAGTCAGCGAAGTCCTCGCCCCTGGCGTCCACCTGCGCGAAGAACTGTGCCCCGGTCATTCCATTTCGGGCCAGCTCGGCCTCGAACTGGCCCAGGCTGATGCCGAGAAAATCCAGGAACGTAATCAGATCATCGAGTCCAGGGTCGTCGGCCAGGTCGGTGGCGGCCCGCAAATCAGCCATGTAGGTGGCCAGGGGCACCCCCGAGGAGCGATAAAAACGGTAGAAGAGGTCGAAATCGCCCTGGGCCTCGGACCGCAACTCACTCACAAAATCGGTGACGAAGTCGACTCGAGGATCGGCGTCGAAGGCCTTCCATTCGTTGCGCAAGAAGCTCTCGATCTCAGCGCGCGGAATCGGAGGCTCTTCCTCGATTCGCCCGGCCACTTCGAGCACATCCTGGCTGTCCAGGAGCATCAGGTAGTTGGTGCCGGAGTTATAGTCGGAGAGACTTCCATCAGGGCTAATCTGGAAGAACTTGTAGGTGGACCGAACCATCGGAGTCTGGACCCCCGACTCGTCGAGCTCTCCAAACTCGGCTCGAATGGGGCCGCTGCTGGCCTCCTCAGAGACCGTCGGGGGAACAGGGGTTTGCGGGGAAATCGTCGAGGCATCGGTACCGCAGCCGCCACTCAGAAGAGCGGTCAGAATCAACAAGGACAAGAGGCGCGAGCGCATGGAGTCTCCATCTGCATCAATTCTCCCGGGCACTCGAGCCCTGGAATGACGAGCGGGCTTCGACCAGGCGCAGGGAATGCCTCCCCAGCCGCCATCCAACTTCAGGATGAAGCCGACCGCCCGGCAACAGCGCTCACTGCTGCGGCGCGGAGGGGTCGCGTCGACGCAGCACGACGCCGGCAACCGTAACGCCCGCCTTGCTCTCGGCCAGGGCGACCGGCGCGGGAGGCTCGGCGATGGCGGCCAGTTGGCGGCTCCCCTCCAGGCTCTCGCGGGTGCTCTGGAGCTGGCGCTCGACTTCCGACTTCTGGCCATCCAGAGTCTGAGTGGTCTCCTGGTGCTGGGCGAACTTCTCGCCCATCTCGTCGATGTGGTCCTGAGAAGCCTGCACGAAGGCAGCCGAGACCACCGTCCCCAGCAGGCCCGCCATGCCGACGTACATCAGCGCCGGTTGCTGGGTGATCATTCCCGCGAGCATGCCTCCGACGAACGTGGCAAAGCTCCCGATGAGGAAAGGCAGCGCCTTGTTCTTCCCTTTGTGCAGCTTGCGTCCGCTGGCCTGCAGAGCCTTCATCTGGTCGCGATGAGCCCGAGCCTGCGAGTCCAGCTCGCTCTCGCGCTCGCGCAGGTCCCCTTCCCGCCTCTCGAGCTCGTGGCTGTGCTCGGAGAGCGTCGTGGCGACGGTCGGGCGGGCAAGCGTCAGGGCGGGCAGGATCTGCATGAGACCATGCTAGGGGGAGGGGCTGAAAGAAAGCTGACCCTACGGCCGAATTCTCTCCAGCGCGTCGCTGGCAGCGACGCGCACGCCGCCGACCGGGTCAGCCCTGGCCAGTTCCTCCAGCCTGGGCCGCGCAGCCTGGTCGCGGGCCAGGCCTACTGCCCGGCAGGCACGCTCGCGGATGACCGGGTCGGAATGCTCCAGGGCATCTCGCAGGGGAGGCAATGCTGCTTCGCCCAGCAGCCCGCTGAGGTCAAGATCACTTTGCTCGAGCAAGACAGGGATGACCTCGGGCAAGAAGCTGCCCGCCCGCCTTCTCCTCGCTCAGGACGCGCAGGGCCATCAAACGCAGAGACAGTGCCGAGCAATTCGTGCATCATGCTTGACCCGAGTGGATGGAGGTGCCCAGAGTTGACAGGCTCGGTGTCTGCTCATGAGCGGACGCAGAAGCTGTCAACTCAAAACTGCATACTATGGCTGCCAAACCCCGACCGAGGGGTGTAGCCCCAAATGAACGGTAAGACCAGGCGACGCCTCTACCAGTTCCAGTCCTGGTCCTCATCGGGACACGACGTTCCCATCGAGGTGAAGCCTCCGATGAGCTCGCGGGCCTGCCGGAGGGCTTCTTGGGGAACTGCCCGACAGCCGGGGGACGACGGGTGCTCAGAACAAGGCCAACCGTGAGGATGAGGAGCAGGGCCCAGGGTCGGAGTCGTTTCATGGCTACCTCGCGATCAGTGGTCTTCGGTCACGAACACGGTGTCTTTGAGCTTCTTGCTCAGGAGCGTCCGCCAGGCGAAAATTTCGCAGGCGCGGTCCGCATTGGAGGCGTTGGCGAGCAGCCAGGCCATCGGCCGGGTATTGCGAGGGTCCAGGAGCAACTTCCTGTAATCGATCGTAGTCGATCAGGATCTTTGTGTCGGTGTTGGTCTCCGGCAGAGGGAGGTCCGGGCCCCAAAGGGAGCTTTGTTTGGCGTTGTAGC
>CAYYHB010000228.1:0-6789 GCA_964471395.1 uncultured Burkholderiales bacterium
CACTAGTGCGGCTCGGCGAAATCGCCACCGGGGGATCGCCCTGGTCAGCGTTTTGCTGATGAGTTCGGTGATGCTGGTGATGGTGCTGGGCCTGTTTGCCACTACCCGGGGCCAGTTTTCCCTCAGCCGCAATTACAGCGGCCAGACCGCTTGCCTGTACGTGGCCGAAGCCGCCATCGCCGACGCGATCCAGGAGCTGCGCCAGAACGCCGGCTGGAATGCCGGCTTCAACGGCAAGCCGATGCAGAATAGCCCCGGGCAGTACTGGGTCACCTTTAACACCACCGGTCCGCCCTACAGCAATCTACAGTCGGTCAACAACATGGGCAACACCGCCGCCGCCGCAAACTACCGCTCGCCCACCGGGGTCCCGGCGCGCTCGGTGAGCCTGGTGGTGCGCGCTCGCGTCGGCACTACCGAGCGCGTGGTGGAGGTCATCCTGTGTCGGGGCGGCGACCTGGAGCTCAACCACGCGATGCTGGCCGAGCAGGGAATCGCCATGCAGGGCGACGTTCTGATCGACGGCATTGCGGGGCTGAGCGATGCCACCCGGGTTAACGCGAACGTCCATACCAATGTTTCGGGAGCGCTGGCCAATACGGTTACCTGGTCGGGATTGCCCACCGAGTCGGCCCTGGTGGACGGCCGGGTGACCAGCACTAGCACCAATCCCAGCGCCATCAACATGGGCGCGGCCGTCCTGGGGGGCTCTCAGTACGGGGTGCCTCCGGCTCGCTTCCCCTCGGTGGACATCCCGGGCACCATCTCTTCGAAGTCGGCTGCTCCCGCCCCGGCCATCAACATGGGCGGGGCCACTTTGCTCCCCTCGGGCGACTACTACGTGGCCGGCAACCTGACTGTTCCGGGCGACCTCGAGCTCAATGGCGCCAACCTCTACGTTAATGGCGATCTGACGGTGGTCGGCTCGATCTCCGGGGACGGCTCGGTGTTCGTGCAGGACGAAACCACTTTTTCCGGCGACGCCAACATCACCGGCCTGCCCGACCAGGGCATCGCCCTTTTCAGTGAAGGCTCGGTGACCCTGAACGGATTCGACGGCAATAATTACCTCAGCACCCTGGCCGCAACCGATCCGGTACTGGCTGCCGATTGGGCCAACGCCCAGGCCGTGCTGGCCGACTTTGACGCCCACTTCAAAGCGAATACCATTGCCACTCTTGGCTCCGGCGTGGACCCTGCTCGTGTGACCCGGGTCGAGATGCAGAAGGCCCTGACCAACTTTGGGGGCGCCCCGGGGCACCTGGGCCAGTCCAACCTGGCCGGCAAACTGGCGAGCCAGATTGCCCTCAAGCCAGCCGGGCCCACACGCGACTTCATGGTCAAGAAATTCACCTGGGTCAGCGACATGTTCAAGGGCGGCGGCACCCACTACGGAGGCGACAGCAACGCCATCACTCAGTGGCAGCTGACGGGAAATCCCGGCGCTCTGCTCGACTCCGTGGCCGACATGAACCGGGTCGATCTGTGGGGCTCGGTCTCTACCATCTATACCCGCATCGGCTTCGATCGACTGGGCACGTCCTATTTTCAGGGCGCCGTCTACACCAACGGGGACTTCACCGCCAGCAATGAGCTGGTCATCGTCGGGGGACTGATGGTACGCGGGGGCGTCAGCCTCAATAACGGCATTCAGCTGACCTATGTGCGGGACATGTTCGAGCCGGGAGGGGTGTTCTCCAATGGCGGACCGATCGGCGTGGCCGCCTGGATGAGCCGTTGAAACGGCGCGGGCTCAGTCTGCTCGAGCTGATGATCGCCTTCGGGGTGGTGGCGGTGGCCATCCTGGCCATCCTGCTGGTGTTCACTCGGGGGCTGGAGTGGTTCGTCAGCTCTACCGACACGACGCTCGCGTCTGCCACGGGTCGCCAGGTGCTCGACGAGATCAGACAGCGAGGGCCCGAAAGGCTTCCAGCCGCCAACCTTACCTTTGACGGGCGGGCGGGAAACCCCAAGGATGTTGCCCTGGACTTTCCTCCCGATCCTTATCCCGTCGCCAACGACGGCACCCGCAATTACACCATGGTGGTCCGATTGAGCGACGTCAACCCGAGATTGCGCTCGGTCCTGGTCGAAGTCTACTGGAACGAGCGCAGCCACGTGAAGCTGGAGACTTATGTCGCGCGGCCTTAGGGGCAACACCATGGTCGAGATCCTGGTCGGCTGCCTCATCCTGGGTTTGCTGATGACGCTTCTCTTTGCGGCTTTCCGCTCGGGGGCGGGGGCCTGGAAGAAGGTGGAGACCCAGGCCGAGCTGATCGGCGACCTGCAGGTGTCGGCCTCCCTTTTGCAGCGCGAGCTCGAGCGGAGCGTCCCGGCCAGCCTGTCGCTGGACCCGGCCGGGAATGGCCTGGCCTTTCTCTCCCCCCTCGTGGATGGTGGCCAGTACACCTGCGATATCAACGGCTCCATCGAGTGGAAAGCCTACTGCGTTTGCTGGTATGACCCCGCCACCAGGACCCTGCAGTGGCGCAAGATCGCATTGGTCGGCGGGGCTCCCGAGGCGACTGTCCCCGGGCCGATCGAGAGCTACAACGACGGGACCGGCGCCAAGCCTCTCAACGCCTACTTTGCCAATGGCCGAGTGATCGCTCGCAACGTCCGGAGCTGCAACTTCCAGCGCCTGGGCTTGTCGGTCGAATATCAGGTCGTGGCCGAGCGCAAGCGTTACGGCACCGAGCGACTCGAGTCGGTGCGATTGGCCAGCCAGATCACGCCTCGCAACTGAGCGATCGGTACCAAACATCACTGAAGTCCCGTAAGCCACAGGCTAAACTCATGCTATACTCACTCTCGAAAGGAGCAGCCATGAGTCGTTGGAGCCATTACGAAAGCGCCCTGCAAGAGGTTCGCGAGCAACAGACCGAGGACTTCCGACTGGTCATGGTGGCCCTGGCCACCACTCGCGATGCGGTCACGTCAGGCCTGGAGCGAGTTCAGGCGGGTCTGGAGAGGCACCAGCACCACAACCAAAGACGACTCGAATTGCTCGAGCAAGCCGCCCGCGCTGAAGCCGAGGAGGTCAGTCTGCGCCTCGACTGCATCGAGGAGCGACTCGACCGGCTCGAGCCCCCGGCCGCCTGAACTTTCAGTTTTCTTTACCGCTCAGGTTGTAGACTCTGGACATGCTCGCACAAACCAGTCTGCCGATCGGCTACTTTGGGGACAGGGTATCTCCCGGGACCTGGGTGGGTCCGGGCTCGGTGCCTGTAAATGTGGACGTCTTCATCCCCGATTGCGGGAGCCTGTTTGCCCGGGGCGCCCAGATTCAGGCGATCTCGAGGGACGGCGGCCGGGCGCGGCTGGTCAACCCGGCCGGGCAGGCCTTCAACTTTCCCGCCAACCTGCTGGCGGCGGCCACTGCAGGCAACGGCTCGATCCCCGCTCTGATCGCGACCTCCTCGTTCCCGAGCGTGGGCGACCTGGTGCAGCCCTGCGACCGGGCCAGGCCCCGGAAAGACCCGTTCTTCGAGGTCCCGGTGGCCCTGATCGAGACCCACGGGCTCGAGGAAGGAACCTTCCTGAACGTCCACGGCGAATCGAGGAAGATGAGCCTGTTTGAAACCAGAATTGCCCGCGAGGAATCCTACCAGAATTGGACCCCCGATGTGCTGACCAGGCTCAGGGCCGGCATCGTCGACCCGCACACCGCCAGTATTGGCTTGCTGCCAGGCGGTCTGGCCATCGGTGGGGTGCTGATGCGCACCCGCCACGCCGCCTGAAAACCCGGAAAGATTTTTCGCGGGAATCCGACCCTGCTCGTGGAACGGTGTCCCCCACACAACACCAGAAAGTTTCGAGGTCGTCCATCAGCATGCAACGCCGCCTCAGCGCGCTCTACCTCATCCTGGTGCTCCTGACCGCCTGCGGGCCCTTGCCCCAGGGCGGATCCGGTGCCACGGTCACCAAATGGCCCGAGGGCAAGCCCCGCCCGCTGGAGGTAACCTTCGCCTCCCCGGTCGGAGAGGTGGCGAGCCCCGATGATGCGGCCGCCATCCTGGTGGGCTTCAACCAGCCGATGACGGCGCTCCAACCGATCCCCACCGAGCGCTCCATCGGGCCCTTGACGCTGACTCCCCCGGTCAACGGCAAGTTCCGCTGGAAAGGCACGGCCACGCTGGTGTTCACGCCCGACAAGCCGCTGCCGCTGGCCACGAAGTTCAAGGCTACCGTGCCGGCCGGGACCCCCTCGGCCCAGGGCCCCAAGCTCGAGAAAGACTACGTTTTCGAGTTCGAGACCCCGCGCCCTCGCGTGGTCAAGGCCGATCCCCCCGACGAGCAGAAGTGGGTTCCGCTCAAGCAGGTGTTCCTGCTCGAGTTCAACCAGCCCATGAATGCGGCCAAGCTGGCCGGCCAGCTCGGTCTGGAGTCTACCGACAAGGACAAGAAGACCATCGAGCTCGACGTCCGCGAGCCGGACGCCAAGGAGCTCGAGCGCTTCTTCGGCCCCGAGCCGGACGAGGCCACCAAAGAGCGCTTCAAGTGCCTGGTGGCGGTCGTGCCCAAGCAGCCCATGGCTACCGGCCAGACCTACCGTCTGGTGCTCAAGAAAGGCTTGCTCGCTGCCAGCGGCGAGCTCGGCTCAGCTGACGAGCAGGCCTTCAGCTTCTCCACCGTCAACCTCTTCGAGCTCGCCAAGCTGCGCGAGGCGGGCAAGACCATCTCGCCCGATGAATCGCTCAGCTTCATGTTCTCCAACCCGGTCAGCTACGCCGAGCTGGCCAAGAACCTCACCTTCGAGCCAGCCGTCAAGATCCCCGAGAGCTACCTCGAAGACCGCGACTATGCCTCGGAGGACCTTTACTTCTATCTTCGCATGACCCCTCGCACCAGCTACAAAGTGCGCATCGGCGAAGGTCTCAAGGACCAGTTCGGCAACACCCTGGGCAAGGCCGCCGAGCTCACCTTCAAGACCGGCGACTACCCCGCCGGTGTGCGCATGCCCGATGGCACAGCCGTGCTCGAGCTCTCCACCCCTGACCCCCGCATCCCGATCGGCCTGATGAACGTCAAGCAGGCCCAGGTGAAGGTGGCTGTGCTGCAGGGCGACCAGGTGATTCGCGCGGTCGAGGGCCTGGGTGACTACAAGCCTCCGGGCGGCTACAAGCTCACCCAGAAGCTCACCCCCAACGATAAGCCCAACGTGCTCCAGGACCGCTACTTCAAGGTGGCCGATGCCCTGGGTAAGAACGGGTCGGGCTGGCTCTTCATCACCCTCGAGCACGGCAAGTATGACCGCAACCTGCTCGTCCAGGTCACCAACCTGGGGCTGACCGCCAAGTTCTCCCCTGAGAACGTCGTGGTCTGGGCCACCGCCCTGGACACCGGCAAACCCTTGCCTGGCACCGCCCTGGAGATGCGCGATGGGAAAGGCAAGGTGCTGGGCACGGCCACCACCGGGGCAGACGGCACCGCCAGCTTCAAAGGCTGGCACACTCTGGGGCTCAAGCAGGAAGACCGCTGGAGTCAGCCTACTCTCTACGTCTACGCTCGCTCCGGCGATCAGGTGGCCTTCATCGGCAGTCGCTGGAACTGGCAGATCGACCCCTGGAGCTTCGATCTCTCCTACGACTATTCGCCCGAAGTGCCCGAGCGACGCGGCATGGCCTTCAGCGAGCGCGGACTCTATCGCGCAGGCGAAGAGGTCTATATGAAGGGCGCTCTGCGCGAGCTGGTCAACGGCAGCTACCAGATTCCCGAGCTCAAGCAACTCGACTTCAAGCTGATGGACTCGCGCGATCAGCTGGTCAAGCTGGGCGTGGTCGATCTGGGCAGCTTCGGCTCGTTCGACCACACCCTGAAGCTGGCTAAAACTTCGCCCACTGGCTATTACAGTATTCAGTATTACCTGCCCGGCGAGGCCAGAAAAAGCTTCAAGGACGGCGGCGTCTACCCCCTGTTCACGGACTCGTTCCGGGTGGAGGCCTTCCGTCCGGCTCAGTTCGAAGTCAAGGTGGACGTCAAGGAGAGCGTCTACGCCTTCGGCGACAAGCTGCAGGCCGAGCTGCTCGGTCGCTATCTTTTCGGCGGCCTGATGAAGGGCGACGCCGTGGAGTGGACGGTGAGGGCCGAGCCCCACAGCTTCCAGCCCGAGGGCTGGGACGGCTGGGACTTCGGTCCGATGAGCTGGCTCGATTCGGATGACGAGCAGCCTGAGGAAGCCAAAACCCTGCTCAAGGGCAGCGGCAAGCTTGACGACCAGGGCCAGAAGAAGCTCGAGGCCGACCTGGCTCTCAAGTACAAAGGCAGCGCCGCCGTCACCGTGGAGGGCACGGTCACCTCCGCCTCCCGCCAGCAGATCAGCGGACGGGCCACCGTGCTGGTGCACCCGGGCAACTGGCTGATCGGCCTGCGGCCCAAGAGCTCGTTCTTGAGCGCTGGAGCCCCGGCCGGCATCGACGTGGTGACGGTCACCTCCGAGGGCAAGAACCTGGGCGGCCAGAAGGTCAACCTGGAGCTCTTCCGGCGCCAGTGGCACTCGGTACGCCGGGCCGAGACCGGCGGCTCGTATCGCTGGGTGGTCACGGTGGAGGACACGAAAGTAGGCGAGCCCATCGTCGTCACCAGCCAGGATTCGGCCGTGCTGGCCAACCTGAATCCGGACAAGTCCGGCTTCTACGTGGTCAAGGCCTGGGGCGAGGACAGCAAGGGCCGCAGGATCCAGACCCAGACCACCTTCTACGCCAGCGGGTCAGACTACGTGGCCTGGGCCCGGGGCGAGAACGATCAGGTCGAGCTGGTGGCCGACAAGAAGAGCTACAAGCCCGGCGA
>CAYYHB010000229.1:0-6781 GCA_964471395.1 uncultured Burkholderiales bacterium
GCCTGGGCCGGCCGCGAGAGGCTGGTCGACAGATAGAGCCCGCTGGCCAGGAAGAGCCCGATGGCTCCGGCGATCCACTTGTTGTTCATTTCAGTCACCTCGCTTGGGAATCTGAAGTTCAAGACGCGACCACCGGCAGGTTATTCCCGAGGAGCAAATCGAATTCTGGCGGATGAGCACCGAAACCCAGAACGCCACAGCCAGCCCGGCCACGCGCCGATTTCCCTGCCCCGGTTGCGGAGCAACGCTGGTCTTTGCCGCCGGCGCGGGCAACCTGCGCTGCGAGTACTGCGACGCCGAGGTGGAGATCCCCAAGGAGGCGCCCACGGCCTCCAGTTTTTCGGGCCCGGTCGAGCACGCCCTGGAAAAGCTGCTCAGCGGGGAGGCCAACAAAGGCTGGGGCGTCCAGACCTATTCAGTGGCCTGCAAGCAGTGCGGCGCCACCACGACCTTCCCCGAGAAGACGACCTCGGGCGAGTGCGCCTTCTGCGCCTCGCGGATGGTGGCCGAGAAGCCCGCCGATGCCACCCTGATCACGCCTGAGACCTTGATCCCCTTCAAGATCACCAAAGAGCAGGCGGCCCAGAAGTTCTCCGAGTGGGTGCGCTCGCTCTGGTTTCGCCCCAACAACCTCAAGCGCATGGCCCGGGTGCACGACATCAACGGTCTCTACACCCCCTTCTGGACGTTCGACGCCAATGCCGAGACCCGCTGGAAGGCCGAGAGCGGTTACTACTATCAAGAGACCGAGCACTACACCGACAACGAGGGCAAGCGCCAGACTCGCACCGTCACCAAGACCCGCTGGCAGCCGAGCTCGGGGCACCACTTCGGCAGCTACGACGACATCCTGATCTGCGCCTCCAAGGGTCTCTCCGAGAGCCTGGTCAAGGTGCTGGAGCCCTTCAACACCAAAACCCAGCTGGTGGGCTACAAGCCCGAGTATCTCTCAGGCTGGGCCGCCGAGGAGTATGCCGTCGGTCCCCGAGACGGCTGGGAGAAGGGCCAGAAAGAGTTCGAGCGCCTGGAGTACAACGCTTGCGCCAAGGAGGTGCCGGGCGATACCCACCGCAACCTGCAGATCTCCATGCGGCTCGACAACGTGACCTGGAAGCACGTGCTGCTGCCCGTTTACGTGGCAGCCTATCGCTACCAGGGCAAGTCCTATCGCTTTCTGGTCAACGGCGAGACGGGCAAGGTCTCGGGCGAGGCGCCTTACTCGTTCTGGAAGATCCTGCTCCTGGTGCTGGCCATTCTGGCTATCATCTTCCTCGTTGTGCAGATGGGCGGCGACGGCAAGAGCTCGGGCTTTGCTCCGGCGACTCTGGCCTCGTCGTGCGGGGAGCTCGTTCCTATCTGGAAGGCTGCGCAGTCGACAGCGGTAGGCTGAGTTTGCTCAGGAAGCGAGTCCCAGCCTGCTTCCCAGGGGGCCAGGGATGAGACTGCCGGCGAGTTGCCGCACCTGGCGACCGGCCAGGCGCAAGTGGTTGTAGGCCTTGAGGGAGCCACCCAGGTGGCGGGTCAAGACCAGGCCTTTCAGGGCCCGTTCGACCGGCTTTCCGATCTTGGCTCCCAGCGCCCGCTGCCGATTCACGGCCAGTACCCAGTGCACGGTGCCCAGAGGAACCGGGTTGCCTTTCTGCTCCATGAGGCCCAGGAGACGGACGAAGGCATCCATCGGCTCGCCTCGCTCGAGAAGGGTTGAGAGCTCCTCGGGACGGATGCTCTCGGCTCCCTGGGGAGCGCGTTCGTTGAGACGCCTGGCGGCGCTCTCGGCATCCGCCGCTCGGCCCAGGATCTCCAGTAGCTCGATGCCGTAGTCTCGTTCTGCATTGCTGAGCGGAACCGCTTGCCCGAAGTCTAGCAGGGTGACGGTGCGGCTCTCGGGATCGATCAGGACCTGACCGTCGTGAAAGTCCGGATTGGCATGCAGCGGCACCGGGCGGGCCGCGCCCGAAGCATCCACCCCGAGCAGCACATCCATCTCCACCTGGGCCAACGCTCCCATCGCCGAGCGATAGGTCTCCGGGTCGCCTTGAAGAACCTTGCGAGCCGTCTTTCCCGGGGCCTTCTCCATGAAGATGGTCTGATGCTCCTGGCTGAAGGCCCTGACGGTCCGCACCTTCCAGCCGTTGACCTCTCGATTGTAAAGAGGTTGCACCTGTTGCTGCATGCGGTAGGCCGCATCCTTATCGAACTCGAGGCTCACGGACTTGCGGATGACCCGGGCCAGTCCCTTGAGAAAGCCATACTTCTGATCGTGCTCCGGGGTTCGGGTGAGCAATCCTAGCAAGCGATCGAGCCGTTGGAAGTCATAGTCGGAGGCGACATCGACGCTCTCTCGGGCCACACTGGCAACACCGCTCTCGTGGGTGGATTTGTCGCGATAGCTGAGGGCCAGGTTGACCGAGCCACTGCCGAGCAAACCCTCCACCTCGAGACTGTCCGGCCACTGGCCATCGAACTGCTTTTCGAGCAGGCGAATGCACTGGAAATAGTTGAGCGGCATTGCGGCATCCTGGGAGGACTCAAAGGTATTTCGAAACTCGGCAAAATCGCTGGTAAAGGCAAGATACTGCTTGAATTTGATGCCTGGAACCCCGTAGGCATCAAAGAGGCTGTTCAGGATGGAGGCCTCGTCCAACTCGCCTTTCCCCCCGGGCGCAGATTGCGACAGGACGAAAGAAACGGCCAGCGATTCGCTGCGTCCGTGTGATTCAAGCAAGACTTCGGCCAGGTAGCGCGCGAGCTCTTGTCGCTCTGGGCGAACCCTGGCCAGCAGGTGGTCGAGCAGCTTGCCCCGGCCCTGCTCGGTTTCCAGCAACGAGCTCGGGCCTGCCAGAAAGCTGTTGGTCACCAGCAGACGTGCCATCGGCTCGGCCCGGCTCAGCTGACTGCGCGCATTGCGAACCGCTTCAACCAGCGAGACGTGCTCGGCAGCCCTGACCCGACCCTGCAGGGCTCGTTGAAGCTCCTCGATGAAGCCCGGCATGTCGTCGCGGCGGCCGAGCAGATAGTCCAGGAAATGGAGCTGATCCTCGGTCTCGCGACTGCGGACGGCCGCCGCCATGGCCGACAGGCCCCGGATGTGCCCCGCGTAGGACTCAGCCGCTTTGTCCAGCGAGCCCTCTCGGGGTGGAAAGACCTGATCGAGCTGTCCGGGCTGCAAACGGGCCTGCTCGCTCAGGAGCTCTTTGAAAAACTGGTGGATCAGGGGGTGCTTTTCTTGCAGCTCAAAAGCCCCGTCCAGTGCCTCCACTCGCTCGGCCAGAAGGCCGACGTCCTGGTGCGGCTTGCCCCCGGCCAGTTGAACCAGCAGACCGGCCGCGTTCTCCGCCTTTAACATCCCCAGAACGTGGGGGCGGAGGAGCCATTCCTGCAACTCGGCCGGAGGCAGGCTTTGCAGGTGCGGCAAGAGATAGCCTTCAAGCTGATCGCGGTAGGCCGAGCGTCCGTCGAGCACCATCGGGTTGCTGTCGGCGATGCTTGAAACGACCTGATACCAGGCCCCTGCATCGGGTGCCTCGTGCTGGCGGGCGCAAAGAGTGTCCATCAAGAAGATCGCGCAGTCCATCCCGATGTGAGGACCGGCGAGGTGCTGCTTCTCCATCGTGCGCATGGCCTGGCTGCGAAGACGCAGATCGGACAAGGACCCGGTCATCGACTGAAGGTCCGAGAACTCGAGCTCTCGGGCCTTCTGTTGGGATAGCTCCCGATCATACCCGAGCAACCCGAGCGTGCTCAATCGCAAGTTCTGCTCGCGATGACGAGCCGCAGCCACAATCTGAGTACTTTCCCGATCGAGCTCTTTGAATTTGGCAATCCGACCCAGGGTGCGGGTATCGAGCATGTTCTCGCTGAGGGCCAGGCTCCGGCTGAGCATCCTGCTGCTCAACCGGGTTCGATCCGTGTTGACCAGGTCCAGCACTTCTTCTTTGCTCAGGCCGGCCAGGTAGCGCTGCAGGCGATGAAAGGGCTGAGCCTGGTCTCCTTCCCGAGGAGCGCTCGAGTCATGGGGTAGATTGGCCGACAGGAATCGGAACACTTCTTTGTGGTCGGCCGCCGACAACTCGGGCGACTCGAGCAGGTCGACCAGAAGATGGCTCAACGCGGGCAGGTTAGCGAGATACAGGATGGGCTGAAAGGAACCAAGGAAAAGGTCTCGTTCCTGATTGGCACGGCGGGCGAAGGCCAACAATGAAGGGGTGAGCTTCTTGCGAAAATCCTCCCCGATGGGGAAGTGCTCGTGCGAGCTGAAGGTGTTGACGAGCACGCTCCCGATTTCGCGCGACCCGCTGTGGGGAGGCCCGTCGAGGACCCGCATCGCCTCCTGCTCGCGCCAGGCGCAAAAACGCTCCGTAAGCGGCTCGAGGGCCTGACGAATCGATCGGGCCGTGGCGTCGTCGAGGAAGATGCGGTTGACGTTCTGCGGGAAGTTCCAGCTTTCTGCTCGGGAGAGCTCAGCCGGATCCGAGGCCAGGCCTTCGAGGCTCGCCAGGAGCGCGGCCTTCCCGGGCTCGGAGATACGGTTCCCGGGGTCCAGGGCATTGCTCACACGCCCCCAGAAACGGTCGTCAGCAGCTGACGACCCGCTGGCCGGGTCCCTCTTGAGCATCTCCGGAGCCAGCTCGCAAAGACTCTTCCATTGCGCGCTCTTCTCCACCAGCCTCGGGAGCAGTCGCTGGAATTGACGCGAGCTGAGGACCTCGACGGCAAAGTCAGCGTGCAGGAAAGCAGGCTTGCCTTCAAGCTCGGTGGAGAGCCCGGCGACCAGAGCAGAAGACTTCCAGCCCGTGGCACCCGCGCTGTGTCGGGTCAGGAAGCTGAGGAGCTCGCGGTCTTGCTCTTCGTCGAGGTTGGTGCCACCGATCCACTGGACCGACATCGCCTGGTACAGGTGCAGCGCTGCGTCGACCCTGGCCTGTCCGGTTGCTTGAGCCCGGTCCAGGCGACGGATGGCCTGCATGAAGACTTCACCGCGCAATTCGTTGTCGTTGCGCCAGCTCAGCTCAGGATCCAGGACCGCTCCCGGCGGAAGACAATAGAGGCTGTCCCAATCGCTCTTGCGAGCTTCACGCTTGCCCGGATCCAGCATCGCCTCGGCCATGTCGGCCACTTCGCGGGCGACTTTCTCGAATTCTTTGCGAGGAACCCGAAGGCGTGTCGGATCGCCGATCTCGAATTCGGGCAAAGGAGTGAGACCATCGGAAGGAAGCGCGGCCGATTCGGTTCTTCGCAGATGCTCGACTTGCGCCTGAGCGGCCGAGAGCCGCACTCCCTCGTGATGGTGACTGGCGGCTCCAGCCCTCAGAGCCTTGTAAAGCTCGAGAACCAGGTTGCCCTGCTCAGAAGGATCGCGTTTGTGAAGAAGATTCAGGGCCGAAAGGGCTCCTTCCGGGTCGTAGCCGGCTCGGACCATTCTCTCGATGCCCCCGGCGTCGGCCACCACCTCGTGAGCCTGGGAGCTCACCCACCGCTTCAAGCGAGTGCGGTCGCGGTTTGGGTCGCCCGTGGCGACTTCCTCGGTATGGCCCTTCAGGATGTGGGTCAGCTCATGTCCCAGGATGAAGGCCAGCTCCTCCTTGTGCTGGAGCTGGCGAAGCGTTCCCACATTGACCCCCACCTCATAGACAGGCCGTCCATCCAGCGCCTGTCCGCTGAGACGTCGCAGCAGGCCAGGTTGCTGCAAGCTCGGGTCTTTGAGAGCGAAGGCGTTGATCTCCTCGCTGGAGTAAAGATTGACAACCACGTGCAGGCCGGCCCGATCGAGCTCCTCGCCGGCCAGCTCGTGCACGAGATTGCGAACGTAGTCGCGAGCTTGGCGCACCTCTTGCGACAGCCCACCCGCAGGGGGGGTCAACAGGGTGCCAACCTCCTGGCGCAACCGGTTTCCATATTGCTCCAGCTCTTGCTTTTCTTCGACTGTCAGCTTCTCATGCTCGTCCAGAACAGGGAGATGGCTTGGAGCGGAAAGGGGTCGCTGGTCCCGGTTCGAGACCGGGGTGGGAGTTGGAGTCGGATTGCTCGTGCCCGTCGGGGAGTGGGTGGTGAGCGAGACCGTCTCGAGGGGGTCTTGCTCGGAGCTGCCAGTCGGCCTGGCAGCCGGCTGCTGGAGCTGTCCCGGGACACGCAGGGGGGCTCCATCTTGAATGAACACTCTGTAGAGTTCTTGGCCATTGGAGCAGAACCCTGTGACTGAGCGGGCCCACGACGGCTCAGAGGGGTCCCCGGCTGAGCCTGGAGGTTCCGTTTCGCGCCCTCGCGAAGCCCGCCTGACATCCTACGAACGTGAGGTGGACGATGGCGCACGAAGAGATCCGCAACCTGGTCGGCCAGCTGGCCGAGACCTCGACCAACCTGCATCAGGGCAGCTTTCTGTTGACCTGGCAGCAGAGTGAGTCCAACCTCAAGGCCGTGCTGCTGGCCGCCGAGGCGCTCCAGAAGATGGCCAGGGCGGGGGTCTCCTCCAAGCTGTTCGATACCGGGCTGGGCATCTCGATCTTCCGCGACAAGTCGACTCGCACCCGCTATTCCTTCCGGGCCGCCTGCAACATGCTGGGCCTGATGACCGAAGAGCTGGACGAGAGCACCTCGCAGATCTCCCACGGCGAGACGGTGCGCGAGACGGCCAGCATGATCAGCTTCTTCAGCGAGGTGATCGGCATCCGCGACGACATGTTCCTGGGCGCAGGCCACAAGTATATGCAAGAGGTCTCCGACTCGGTGCAGGAGAGCTACAACGAGGGCGTGCTCTTCCAGCGCCCGGCGGTGGTCAACCTGC
>CAYYHB010000230.1:0-6625 GCA_964471395.1 uncultured Burkholderiales bacterium
CGGCCCTGGACGAGGAGACGGCCAACCAGGCCCTGTCGCTGATCGAGGTGGACTACGAGGTGCTGAGCGCCCTCTTCGACCCGCAAGAAGCCCTGCAGAGAAGCGACGTGCGGATCCACGAGAAGGGCAACGTGTCCAAGGAGGTGGAGCTCGAGTTCGGAGAGGTGGACGCCTGCCTGGCCCGGGCCGACCTGGTGGTGGAGGGTGACTACTCCTTCCACGGCAGCACCCACGCCGCTCTCGAGCCCCACTGCGCCCTGGCCCAATACGATGGCCTGCTTACCGTCTGGTCGGCTACCCAGGTGCCCCACTACCTGCACCGCGAGCTCTCCCGCGTGCTCGAGCTGCCCACCCATCGCATCCGGGTGATCGCCACCCACGTGGGCGGCGCCTTCGGGGGCAAGAGCGAGCCCTTTGACCTGGAGTTCGTGGTGGCCCGGCTGGCCATGCTGACCGGCCGTCCGGTGAAGTGCCTCTATACCCGCGAGGAGGTCTTCCTGGCCCACCGCGGCCGTCACCCCTGCCAGATGACCATGCGGCTCGGCCTGAGCCGGGAAGGACGCATTCTGGGCCTGGACGCCCGCAGTCTGCTGGACGGAGGGGCTTACTCCTCCTTCGGGCTGGTGACCACCTACTACAGCGGCCAGCTGCTGGGCTCGCCCTACCAGATGGAGAGCTATCGCTTTCACTCCACCCGGGTCTTCACCAACAAGCCGGCCTGCGGCCCCAAACGGGGCCACGGCTCGGTGCAGCCGCGCTTTGCCATGGAGATCCAGCTCGACAAGGCGGCCCGCGCGCTGGGGCTCGATCCCATCGAGCTGAGGCGGCGCAACTTCATCGGGGCGGACACGCGCACCATCAACGAGTTTCAGCTCGGCGCCAACGGCTTCCTCGAGTGCCTCGCGCGCGTCGAGGAGGCCTCGGGATGGAAGGAGCGCTCGGGCAAGCTCCCGCCCGGTCGCGGGCTGGGGGTGGCCGGCAGCACCTACATCTCGGGCACCAACTACTGCATCTACCCCAGCGAGCTTCCCCAGTCGGGGGTGCAGATCTGCCTCGACCGCTCGGGCCGGGTGCGCGTGTTTGCGGGCGTCTCGGACATCGGCCAGGGCGCCGCCACGGTGCTGGCCGTGGTGACCTGCGAGGAGCTGGGGGTAGAATTGGAGGACGTGCGCGTGGTCACGGCCGACACCGACCTCTGCCCGGTCGACCTGGGAGCCTACTCCTCGCGGGTCACGCTCATGGCCGGCCAGGCCTGCCTGATGGCCGCCCGCGACCTGGGCGGCAAAGTGCGCCGGGTGGTGGCCGAGCACTGGCAGTGCGCCCCCGGCCAGGTGGTGCTGGCTGGCCGCCGGGCCCAGCGGCTGGACGACCCGGAGGTCTTCATGAGCATCCAGGAGGCCTTCGTGCTGGCCGAGGAGGCCCTGGGAACGCTGGGTAGCGTCGGCCACTACCAGAGCCCCCGCACCGGCGTCCACGGAGACTACCGCGGGGCCACCATCGGGGCCTCCCCGGCTTACTCCTACACCGCCCACGTGGCCGAGGTGGAGGTAGACCGGGAGACCGGCCAGGTGCAGGTGATCCAGATCTGGGCCGCCCACGACTGCGGCCGGGCCCTCTCGCCCTTGCTGGTGGAGGGCCAGATCGAGGGCTCGGTGTACATGGGGGCCGCCGAAGCCGTGCTCGAGCACCACGAAGTGGATGAGCGAGGCATCCTGAAGGCCACCTCCCTGCTCGACTACCGCCTGCCCACCGCGCTGGACGTGCCCGCCATCGAGGCCCTCATCGTGGAGCATCCCGATTCCCGCGGCCCCTACGGGGCCAAGGAAGCCGGCGAGGGACCCCTGCACCCGGCCCTGCCGGCCATCGCCAACGCTATCTTCGATGCCGTGGGAGTGCGCATCGACCAGCTCCCGATCACTCCCGAGAAAGTCCTGGCAGCTCTGCGCGCCCGCGAGACCGCTCCATGCTGAGAATCCCCGAGCTGGAGGTGCTGTGCCCGACGAGCTGGGAAGAGGCGGCGGAGCTTCTGGCGCGCCACCCGCAGGCGCGGGTTCTGGCGGGCGGAACGGATGTGCTGCCGGCCCTCAAGACGGGGCAGGTCAGCTCGCCCACCCTGGTCTCCCTGAGCCGACTACCGGGCTTTGCGGGAATCGAGCTGAGCACCGCCGGGCTGCGACTGGGGGCGGGAACCCCCCTGGCCGAGCTGGCCCGAAGCCCGCTGGTGCCCACGGCGCTGGCCCGAGCGGCCGGTCTGGTGGCCGGCCCGCAGATTCGTCAGGCGGCCACGTTGGGCGGCAATCTATGCCTGGACACCCGCTGCCGCTACATCAACCAGACCGATTTGTACCGCCAGGCTCTGGGCGGGTGCCTCAAGTCACACGGCTCGGTCTGTCACGTGGTGGCGGGGGGCACGAGCTGCGTGGCCGCCCTATCGGCCGATACCGTCCCGGTGCTGATCGCACTAGACGCCGAGCTCGAGCTGGTGGGCCCGGCCGGAGGGCGACGTCTGGCCCTGGGCGAGCTCTACAACACGGACGGTCGCCAGCACCTGAACCTCAAGCCGGGTGAGCTATTGCGCTCGGTCCACCTGCCCCTGCCCCGGCCCTCGACCCGGGTGGTCTACCGCAAGTGGCGCCCGCGCAACAGCCTGGACTTCCCGCTGGTCTCGCTGGCCCTGCGCCTCGACCTCGACCCTGGGCGCCTGGCTGACGGGCGGCTGGTGGTGGGCGTGCTCGGCCCGCGTCCCCGGGTGCTCTCGCTCTCTCGACTGGCGGGGAGAGCCCTCGACCGCGAGCTGGCGGAGGAGATCGGGCGGCTGGCCGGGGGCTGTCGACCTTTGCCCAACGTGCCCTACGACGAGGTCTATCGCCGCCATCGACTCGAGGTGGAAGCCCGCCGGGCGGCCATGGAGCTCTTGTCTTGAGCGAGCTCTTGCATGACTGGAACAGCCCTGTTGCCGGCCGCGCCTTCACACTGCTCGACGAGACCCTGCGCGACGGCATCCAGTCTCCCTCGGTGCGCAACCCCGAGATCGAGGAGAAGCTCGAGCTGCTGCACGCGATGGAGGCTTGCGGCATCCAGCACCTGGACGTGGGTCTGCCGGGTGCGGGCGATCAGGCCGTGGCGGACGTGACCCGGCTGGTCGATGAGATCCGCTCGCAGCGCCTGCGCATTCGCCCCAACTGCGCCGCCCGCACCCACCCCCACGACATTCGGGCGGTGCTGCAGATCGCCCAGAGAACCGGTTACCCGATCGAGGTGTGCGCCTTTTTGGGCAGCTCGCCCATGCGCCGCCTGGTGGAAGGCTGGAGCCTGGAGCAGCTCGAGCGCTTCGTGGCCGACTCCATCGAGCTGGTGGTGGCCCACGATCTCCCCGCCAGCTTCGTGACCGAAGACACCATCCGCACCGATCCAACCACCCTGCGGAGGCTGTTCCGGGTGGCGGTGGACTCGGGCGCCACCCGGCTGGTGCTGACCGATACCGCCGGTCACGCCACCCCCTCGGGGCTGGTCAACCTGGTGCGCTTCACCCGGAGCCTGCTGGCCGAGTGGGGCTGCCGCCACGTCGAGCTCGACTGGCACGGTCACAACGACCGCGGCCTGTCTCTCACGCTCTGCCTGAGCGCCCTCGAGGAGGGGGTGGAGCGACTGCACGGGACATGTCTTGGCATCGGCGAGCGGGTCGGCAACGCTCCCATCGACCTCCTCATCCTCAACCTGCGCCTGCTTGGCCTGTGGCAAGGCGATCTGCGCTCATTGAGCGCCTACGTCGAGAAGGCCAGCCGCTTTTTGTCCGTGCCCATCGGCTGCAACTACCCGGCCTTCGGCAGCGATGCCTTCCGCACCAGCACCGGAGTGCACGCGGCCGCCATCTTGAAGGCGCTGCGAACCGGGCGGCCGGAGCTGGCGGACCGGATCTACTCCTCGATTCCCGCTTCCGAGCTCGGTCGCCACCAGCAGGTCGAGGTGGGCTACTACAGCGGTCGGGCCAACGCCCAGATCTGGCTGGCCGAGCACGGCCTGGAGTGTGACGAGCTGCGCCAGCAGGCCATCCTCGAGCTGGCCAAGTCGAGCCGCCGAACCTTGCCCGAGAGCGAGATCGTCGCCCACCTGACCCGGCTGGGCCTGGGAGCGCAGGCTTGAAACCTCGCTATCGGGGCTGGATCCACCAGCAGGCCAGCTACCTGTCGCTTCTGGCTGGCGCCGTGCTGGTCTTCCTGGCTCCCACCCCGCGGGCCGCCCTGGCCGCCGCCATCTACTCTCTGGCGCTGGTGGCCATGCTCACCGTGAGCGCCCTCTACCACCGAAGAGACTGGAGCCCGAAGCTGCGCGCTCGCATGCGAAGTCTCGACCACGCCACCATCTTCGTGCTCATCGCGGGAAGCTACACGCCCTTCTGCCTGCTCGCCTTGAAAGGAGAGGTCGGGGAGCGACTGCTCCTCATCGCCTGGATGGGAGCGGTTGCGGGCATCGCGCAGTCCATCTTCTGGGTGCGCGCTCCCCGGGCGCTGACGGCCTGTCTTTATCTTGCTCTAGGCTGGCTGGTGACCCCCTATCTGCCGCTTCTGGCGAAGTCGATCGGCTCGCTGGGGCTGAGCCTGATCGCGGCTGCCGGCCTCTTCTTCACGGTGGGCGCCGTCATCTACGTGATCCGTCGACCGAACCCGGCCCCCGCAACGTTCGGCTACCACGAGGTGTTCCACACCCTGGTCACCGCGGCGTGCGGTTTCAAGTTCGCCGCGGTGGCCCTGCTGGTCACGCGGCCTTGACTCAGGTCAATGCCGTCCTGGTGCTCAGGATGCTACACTTGCCGAGCGATGAAGCTGTACACCCACCCTCCCTCCCCCAACTGCATCAAGGTGATGGCCGTGGCCAACCAGCTTGGCCTGACTCTCGAACAGGTCTCGATGGACCCCGCCGACTGCAGGAAGCCGGAGTATCGCGCCATTAACCCCAACCAGAAAGTGCCCACCCTGCAAGACGAAGACTACTTTCTGTGGGAATCCAACGCCATCATGGTATACCTGGCCCAGAAGGTTCGAGGGCATTCGCTGATCCCGGGCACCTCCCGCAACCGGGTGGAGTTGTGGCGTTGGATGTCCTGGTGCATGGGCCACTTTACCCCGACCGTCCGCACTCTGCTGCACGAGCGCATGGTCAAACCCATGGTGCTCGGCCAGGCCACCGATGAGGTCGCTGTGAAACGTGCCGAGGCAGCCTTTCACCCCCTGGCCCGCATCCTGGACGAGCACCTGGCCGACAAGCAGTTCGTCCTGGGGCCCAAACTGAGCCTGGCCGACTTTGCCCTGGCCGCCAACCTGGTTTACTCGCACATGGCCCGCATCCCGCTCGAGCCCTACGCCAACCTGCGCGCCTGGTACGAGCGTATCGCCGCCCTGCCGAGCTGGCAGGAGGCCATTCCCGACATGGTCCCGCCCATGGTCCAAGCGCGCTGAGCCGTGCACGTCGGCGTCGTAGGGGCCGGGATGGCCGGCTGCGCGGCGGCCCGGCGGCTCAGCCAGCGCGGAATCCGGGTGACCGTGCTGGAGGCGCGCGAGCGCCCCGGGGGACGCATCTGGACCGACCGCAGCCTGGGTTGCCCCATCGATCTGGGGGCCGCCTGGCTGCACGGCGCCGAGGCCAATCCGCTGAGCGCTCGCGCCCGGGGCTTCGAGCACCGGGATACCGATGTGCTGTGCAACCTGTTCTTCAATCCTGAAGGCGCGCCCCTCACGCTGGAGCTGAGCCGCCAGGTACAGGAGGCGGGCCTGGACCTGGCCGCCCAGGCCATGGACCTGGCTTCGCGCAGCCCCGAGCCGCTCTCGATGGCCGAGGCCATGGGTCGGGTCTTTTTGGAGGCGGGCGACCCCGAGCCCTGGCGCTCTCGCGTGCGCAGCCTGCCCATCGCCGACATGACCTGCTTTGCGGCCCGCCCCGACCCGCTCTCGGGAGCGCCTCTGGAAGGGCTGGACCGGTTTCTTCCGGGAGGTCTGGAGCAGCTCCTGGACTGGAGCTCGTGCCAGTTGCTCCTGTCCACGCCGGTCGAGGAAGTGCGCTGGAGGGGGCCGCAGGTGGAGCTGACCACCCCCCGGGGGATCCTCTCCTTCGACCGGGTCATCCTGACGCTGCCCCTGGGAGTTCTGCAGTCGGGCCACGTCCGCTTCGACCCTCCCCTGCCCGACTCCAAGCGCGCCGCCATCCGGGCCCTGGGCAACGAGGTTCTCAACAAGATCGCCCTGCGCTTTGCCCGGGCCGACTGGCCGCAAGAGCCGGATTTTCTCAGCCTCAACCAGGCCGACGGGGAGACGGACGTCTTCTTCAATGGCCAGAAAGCCCTGGGTCAACCGGTGCTGGTCGGTTTCGTGGTGGGCCAGCGGGCCCGATCCCTGGAGTCGGCCGGTGCCGAGGCGACCGTGGCCAGTCAGCTGGCCAGCCTGCGACGAGCCTTTCCGGGCCTGGGCGATCCCCTGGCCAGCGTGGTCAGCTCTTGGGGCTGCGACCCCTGCAGCCTGGGCGCCTACTGCTTGCGGCCACCGGGCGTGGACGGCGAAACGCACGACCTGCTGGCCGAGCCTGTCGGCCGTTTGCACTTTGCCGGCGAGGCCACCTGTCGCGCCTATCCGGG
>CAYYHB010000231.1:0-6580 GCA_964471395.1 uncultured Burkholderiales bacterium
GGCTCCAGCTCGGGGACGGATCATGATCCGCTTCCGAGCCCGATCACGACGAACGAACATTCCGGGCTCCAGCTCGGGGATGGATCATGATCCGCTTCCGAGCCCGATCACGACGAACGCACGTTCCGGGCTCCAGCTCGGGGATGGATCATGATCCGCATCCGAACCCGATCACAAACTGGTGTTCGCGCGCCGGGCCTGCGCTCGGCTCGAAGCGAGCAAGCGTTCGTCCCCGCCGGGGACAAACTGGTGTTCTCGCGCCGGGCCTGCGAAGCAGCTCGAAGCGAGCAAGCGTTCGTTCCCGCCAGGAGACAAACTGGTGTTCGCGCGCCAGCCTACGGCGCAGCTCGAAGCGAGCAAGCGTTCGTTCCCGCCAGGGGACAAACTGACGTTCGCAAGCCAGCCTGCGGCGTCGTCGCGCAAGCGCAGCGGGTCAGGTAAACTTGGCCAGGTACGAATCAAACAGGCCGCGATCCACGCCCGCCTCGGCCACCACGTCGGCCTGGCCGGTGCGCACGAAGTCGCCCGGCAGGATAACCTCGCGCCCGATCACGCTCCAGCGGTCGAAGGTGACCTGGGGCGCGCCCGCCTTGACGGCCTTCTGCACCAGCTCCGAGCAGTACATGGCCTCGTTGCCCATCCGGAACTTGTAGTCGTAGGGCACCCCGATCATCGCTCTGGCGGCGTCGATCACAGCCTGGGCCTGACCAGTCTGGTAGTGAGGGCGTATCGAGATGGCGTGGTGTTTCTTCATCAGCACGCTCTTCATGTCGCCCTCGGCCACCCCGGCGGTGACGGTGCGCGACTCGATGGTCTTGCCGTTGCCGATGTACAGCAGGGAGTGGTTGAAATCGGCCTTGCTGTCAACCGCAGCGCACAACAAGGAAAAAGTGGTCGCCGCTTCATCGTTGGTGAGCACGATGTCGCCCGGCTGCAGCTGAGCGATGAAGGCATCGGCCTCGGTTGCGGAGATGTGGGGGTGGCTCGTATACTGCGTGGTGCCGAGCTTCTTGACCATCTCGCTGTAGCTGAAGTTGCGCGTCTCGTGCACGTGGTTGCTGCGCAACGGAATGCCGGCCTTCTGGACCAGCGGGGCAGCCAGCGCGCCCAGCGCGGCTCCGGCCCGACCGCCCAGCTGGCGACCGATCAGGGTCTTGCTCTGCAGCTTGAAGGCTCCATAAGCACCCGCCGCCCCGCCCACCAGGGCTCCGATGGGACCACCGATGGCCGAGCCCAGCGCCGAGCCGGCCCAGGCCCCGGCACCGAGCATGAGCACATGGCTGGCCAGAGCGAAGCTGGCCGCACCCACGCCGGCGCAGGCGCGGGTGTAAGTCTCCAGATCGGCCTCGTGCACCCAATGGCTCGGCTCGACCGAGCCCCGATAATCGCGAGCGGGCACGGGCATGGATTGGGCCACGACGGTGGGCACGATCTTCATCCTCCCATGCTTGTCGGCAGGGCTCAAAGGAAGCTGAAAACCAGGAGATTTTGCGCTATGATCTTGAAGCGACCAGAGGGGGAACCATGAAGAAAAACGCTCGAGGCATCGTCCTGATCACCAGCGTGGTGCTGGCGGTCGTGCTGATCATGTTCGTGGGGGCGGCCATCGCCCTGGGACCGGGCAACCTGATGGCCGGCCAGGCCGTCCTCTATCAGGGCCACGCCCAGCGGGCGGCCGAGTCCGGTCTCAACTACGCCCTGACCCAGCTGCGCGCCGACCCGCTCTGGAAGGGGGACAAGAACGCCGTCACTGTCAACCTGGCCGACCTGTGGGTCCAGGAAGACAACGGCAACGTGATCGGCCTGGTGCGCACGCCCGATGGCACGTGGTCTCAGTTTCGTCTGCGCTTCAACTACCAGGACGGCCCCGCGGCGGGCGGAACCGAGGGTCTGGACGACCCGGCCAGCCTGTTCATCGACCACCAGTTCGTCTCGTTGAACAATCTCCAGGGGGTCGCCGCTGCCTGGGTGCCCAGGGCTGACGGGGCCGGCTACGCGGTGACCGCCGCCAGCGCCCGACCTTTTCAGACCCCGGTGATGTCGGTCAGCCTGGCTGCCCAGGGGAAAGCTGGACCGGCCTGCCAGCAGTTGAGCCCGGCCAACCCCAATCCGCCCCTGCTGGGCGGGGCCAGCGCCACGGTGGTGGAGGCCATCTACCAGGTTCCCAGCCTTCAGCCCACCGTACAGGAGTCGGGCAGCATGTCGGCCGACGACTTCGCGGTGACCCTTCGCAACGGCAGCCCCGGCAAGGTGACCGTGACCTCCAAGGACACCACCAAGACCCCCCGGATCCGCAGCAAGGGCACCGTGGGGGTGGCTGGAGGCAACGCCACCGAGAATCTGCTGGCCGACAACGCCGAGGTCCGAAGCGTGGACAGCGCCCTGACGGCCAGCACGGTCTACGATGCCGCCAAAGTAGCCGTCACCGGGGAAGCGGCCGTCGATCCCTTCTACCAGCTGGCCTGGGGCGACGTGAAGAAGGCCGACCCGGCCGGCCCCAAGCTGGCGGCGGGCACCTACGTCTGGTGGCAAGATGGGAGCCTGCACTACTACGACATGAGCTACAGCGACTATGTCAACTTCATCCAGGTCCCGGCCAACGCCAACAATCCCGGGGTCTCCCCTCCTGCGCTGCCGCCCGAGGTGACGGTCGACCCGGCCAACCACAAGATGAAGTTGACGGGCAGCCTCTACGTCAACCCCACCGGCACCACCAGCGAGCTCAACATCGTTCCGCGCGGAGGCGCGCCCGAAGCACCGCCGGGTGACCCGGAAGCCGGCGGAGGCTCCATGGCCGATTCGGCCGCCGTGGCCCTGACTGCAGACATCTCCCAGGGAGGAATCCTGCACCAGTTCCTGCTGCAGTATCAGGGCGCCTCAGGGGAGATTGACGCGGAGGATTCTGGCGGAGCCGGCGCCGACAAGATCGAGATCATCTGGGACGCCACCAACATTCAGATCAATTCCACCAACGGCGCCACTGACTTGGATGCCATCAAGTACATCTTCGATCAGTCCACCCAGCCGACCTGGGGCTGGGATACCGGTTGCGCGCCGGTCCCCTTCGACCAACTCGCCGCCGCGGCCCAGTTCGGCTTCAGCGGGGGAGGCCCCCCGGCCGGGCAGATCGACCCGCCCGGCGTGACCGACAGTCTGACGGCCGCCGATTTGAGCCTGGAGTTCGATCCGCCCGCCGGAGGCTCGGTGGTGCTGACCTCCGAGGGCAGCGTGCGCCTGACCGGCTCGGTCGAAGGGGTGGGCGGCTCGATCACCAGCAACGGCGACATCCGCATCGTGGGGATGGGAGCAACCTTCTCCTCCGAGGCGGTCAACATGTATGCCGCCGGAGACATCTACTTCTCCACCCTGGATGAGAGCAGCCCGGGAACCTACAGCTACCAACCGGTCAGCCTCAAGGGCGTGGTCTACGCCCAGGGGAATTTCACGGCCCGCCTGGGCAGCGACACGCTGCCCGGCCAGTGGGCCAACTTCGACCTGGACGGCATTCTGATCGCCTACGGTGGCGACCCGACCGGGCCTCCGGGCACCAACGGCAAGGGGAGGGTCGACCTGCGGGCCGAGGCGGTCAACCTGACCCTGGACTCGTCCTATGTGGGAGCCATTTCGGCCACCCTGCCGCCTGGCTTCGAGGTCAAGACCATCGCCTGGAGCACCCAACGCTAACGTCACGAGCGGCCCCCGGATTCACTCTCACCGAAGTCCTGCTGGCCATTGGACTTCTGGTCATCATCTTGCTGACCCTGATCGGGGTCACCTTCTCGGCCATCCGCTCGAGCGAGAAGGCCGCCCTGCTCGGGCCGGCCACCCAGGTGAGCGAGTCGATCATGAACCGCACCCTCTACCAGGTGGCCAACGACCATCCGGCCGGCACCAAAGCCTCATTCTGGGCGGCCGCCGGCCCGGCTCCCTGGCGCGGGCCCACCGCCGAGGCCATCGGCTCGGTGAACTACGAGTACGCCATCTACGCCAACACGGTGGCCGGGGCGGGCAACAATCGGCTCAAGAAGGTGGACGTGGTGATCTGGTGGTGGAGCTCTCGCTCGAGCAACAGCAACCGCCAGGGCTACGGACGCCTCCAGGTTCAGGCCAGCCGTCTGGTCAACGAGGGGGCCCCGTGAGAGTCAAACTCCGTGGCCACACCCTGCAGGAGCTGATCGTCGTTTTCGGGATCTTCTCCGCCATCCTGGCCATCACGGCCTTGCTCTTTCGTGAAAGCCAGGCCGCCTTTCGCCGGACCAACAGCCTCGACACAGCCATGCGCGAGCTGCGCAAAGCCCGGGCTGCCATCGAGCGGGACCTGATCATGAGCCGCCCGGGCGAGGTGAAGAGGGCTCAGGTGCCCGATTCGCTCGGCGGCGGGGGCAAGGACGGCGAAGCGCTCTGGTTTCTCTCTCCGGTCGACCCGGCCACGGGCGAGATGGTGCACAAGCAAGACGGCTCCCCGTTCTGGCAACGAAACATCCTCTATTACCTGGTGGTGCCCAACAACCACAACGCGACCTTCCAAATGACATGCCAGGGAGGCGCGGCTGCTAACGGCTATGACGACCGCTGCCCGCATAAGGTGCTGATCCGCAAGGTGATCGACTCCGGGCCAGCCACCATCCCCACCGACGAGACCACCGAGGAGACCTTGCTGGCCAACGTGGCCCCTTACCTGACCCGGCCGGTCGGATTCGACCTGGCCGCGATGGTCGAGCCGGGGCTGACCGAGCGCGAGATCAGCGCCGCATGGTTGCTCGGTTTCGAGTCTTTCTCAGCTCCCCCGCCCAATAATATCCCGACAGAAGTCTTCATCGACCTGCGAGCACTTTGCATTGAGGAAGCGCGCCGGGAGATCCAGGTCGGGGCGGCTCCTTGCTATGTCAGCCGCTTCACCCAGACCGCTCCCTTCTCGGTCTACCTGCGCAATTGATCCACGTCCTTCAGCAGCCGCTCATAGTCAGCGGGTGTGTCCACGTCGCGGTGGATCTCGGGGTCGTCCACCTCAACCTCGATGCGCCGTTCTCGATGCCGGCCCACCACCCAGCGACTGCCCTGCTCGAGCGGACCACTGAGCAGATCCTCATAGCAGGCCTGACCGAACACCACCGGATGGCCGCGTCGCCCTCCCTGGCGAGGCACCCACAGGTCGCCGCCTCCGGCCTCGGCAGCCTGGACCAGGCCAGCATACGTGCTGGCAGCCACGCCGGGCAGATCCACCAGAGCCACCAGCGTGAAGGAATAGCCTGCGGCCCCAGCCTGCAGGCCCAAGCGCAGCGAGGCGAGTTGTCCGAGGTCGGGCTTTGGGTTTTCGATCCGCGTGACCGCCCTGGGGACCTCGGTCTCCTCCCCCACCACCGCAGCCACCCAGAGACCAGGCGGCAGACGTTGCAGAATGGTGCCCAGAAAGGTGCTGTCCCCCAGTTTGAGACCTGCCTTGCACTGGCCCATCCGGCTCGAGCGGCCGGCCGCCAGCACCAGGGCGGCTCCTCTCATCCGAGCAGCTCGGTGAGAATGCGGGCCCCTCTCTCCACGCCCTCAAGCGGGACGGCCGTATAGCAGATGCGCAGGCAGTGCTTGGAGGCCTGGCCGAAGGCCTCCCCTGGTGCCAGGCCCAGACCGCGCTCCAGAGCCCGCTCCAGCAGGCTCCACATGGCCTGCTCGCTTTCCAGCTCGAGAAAAAGGTAAGCTCCTCCCTCACACAGCGGACAGCGCCCCTGCAGGCCGGTGTGCAGAGCCTGGCGCGCGCGGTCATAGAGCGTCTGCGACTCGCTCAGCCACTCGTGGCCGTACTTGAGCGCCCCCAGGGCGCAAAGCTGCATGGCCAGACTGACGTTGTAGACCTGGTGGTTGGCCACCCGGCGCAGAGGGTCCATCACCTCGGGATGAGCCACCACGTAGCCTACCCGCGCTCCGGCCAGGGCGTAGCTCTTGGAGAAGCTGTAGGCGGTCAGGGTGCGCTCGAGCATGCCAGGCAAGGAGGCGATGGAGACGTGCTCGCGACCGTCGTAGACGTAGTCTTCGTAGACCTCGTCGGCGATGACCCAGAGGTCGTGGGCTTTCGCCTGAGCCGCCAGTTGCTCGAGCTCAGAGCGGGTGGCCACGCGTCCGTCGGGGTTGTTGGGATTGCCGAAATAGACGGCCCGGGTCTTCTCGGTCAGGTAGGGCTCGAGATTGAAGCCATAGGGAATCTGCACTGGCTTGACGCGGTTGCTCTGCATCACGCCCGTGATCAGGGGCCAGAAGGGGGAGAGCACCAGAACCTCGTCGTCGGGATCGAGCACGGTGGCGATGGCGGCAGACAGTGCCTGGGTGGCTCCGTTGGCTACCTGGACGCAGTCGGTGCCGGCCGGGATCTGGTTGCGAGTCTTGAGCTTGTGGCTCAGCGCCTCGAGCAACTCAGCGTGGCCGTGTGGGTGGGCGTACTTGTAGAAGCCAGGCGAGCTGGCGTCGACCTTCTCAAGGCGGGCCGCCTCGGGAGGCAGACGGTAGGTGTCGCCGATGTGGAGGGGGAGAAACTCCGAGCCGAAGGCCTTGATGCGCTCGGCCAGCTTGGCGAAGACGGAGGTGCGCAGGC
>CAYYHB010000232.1:0-6517 GCA_964471395.1 uncultured Burkholderiales bacterium
TCAACGTGCGCTTTCCCGACGCCCGCGAGCTCTCGGACATCCTGGACCTGACCACGGGTACACGCCAGGCCGAGCTGAAGGCGGTCTGCGACGGCCAGACCTTGCTGGAGATGAACCGCCTGGCCCGCGAGGTGGTGGCCGCCGAGCCGGTGCGAGACTACGCCGCCCGGCTGGTGCTGGCTACCCATCCCGAGCTGCCGAACGCCCACGCCCAGGTGAAGCGATTCGTGCGCTTCGGGGCCAGCCCCCGAGGCGGTCAGACCTTGCTCCTGGCCGGCAAGGTGCGGGCTTTGATGGAGGGGCGCTTCAACCTGGCCTTCGAGGACATCCAGGCAGTGGCGGCTTCGGCCCTGCGCCACCGACTGATCTTGAGCTTCGAGGGCGAGGCCGAAGGCATCAAGACCGACCAGATCATCGCCGATCTGATCCAGGCCCTGCCGATGGAGGCGGCCGCCCTGCCCGGTGTCTAAACGAGCCCTTCTCCTCCTGCTCTGCCTGCTGATCTTGCCCGTCGCGGCCCAGAAACCATCAGACGTGCAGGTGCGGGCCTGGCTTTCGACCGGCCAGAAGGTGCACCCGGGACGTTGCCAGGCAGTCACGGTGGAGCTTCAGAACCTGGGCCCCGAGCGCACTTTCTCGCTGACCCTGCAGCACGGCAGCCAGCTGCCCATGACCGCTCCCCTGAACGTCAAGGTTCCCTCCGGCGCTCGCCAGGAGTTCCAGATGGCCGTGCCCAGCTTCGAAGGCTGGGGCGGCGAGCTGGAAGTGACCGTGCGTAGCCGCGAGCGCAAAGTGGCCTCCGCGGTGCTCAAGTACGACACCTTCGGAGAAGGGCTGGCCGTGCTGCTGGTGGCCCCGCCCGACAAGAGCTTCGGCTACCTGGGCGGTTACTCCGAGCTGTTGCCCGAAGCCAACGGCACGCATCCGCCCGTCTACCTCAACGCCCAGAACGTGGGGCTGCCCACCCACTGGAGCGGCTTTCTGGCCGCCGACCTGATCGTGGTGCACGACCTGCCGCGCCTCAACCTGCCTGGCTCGACCCTGCAGGCGCTGGCCGACTGGACCCGGGCCGGCGGCAGACTGGTGCTGGTTTCCTCGGGCGACCCCGGCGAATACCGGGGCACCCCGCTGGAGAGCTTACTGCCCCTCGTACCCGGCTCCTCAACGGACCTGCCCGCCAGCCCCATCGTCACCGGCGAGTTGCGGCCCGGGGCCGTGGTGGAGCAAGAGCTCGACGGCCTGCCGGCCCTGCTCGTAGCCCCCGCCCTGAACGGCTCGGTCTGGCAGTTCACCGTGCCTGCCTCCAAGGACACCGTGCTGGGCTCGGACCTGAGCAAGACCTTCTGGAAGCCGGTCTTGAACAACATCAAGCCCTTGGACATCTTCGGCCTGCGCAGCGACAACCTGCTCTACCGGCTGCCCGAAGCCAGCCTTCCCTCCCCCGGCCTGATGGCCTGGGGGCTGGTGCTCTACGTGCTGGTGGTGGGCCCGATCAACTTCTTCATCCTCAAAAAGCGCGACCGCATGCTCTGGATCTTTGTCTCGGTGCCGGTCCTGGCGGTGGCCTTCACGCTGGGCATGTTCGTGACCACCCAGCTCTCGCGGGGCACGGTCACGGTGGTGCGCGAAGTGGGCGTAGTGAAGCTCGACTCAGGCCAGTCGCAGGGCCTGCTGGAAGGCCAGCTCACCCTGTTCTCCCCCTTCCCCCACCGTTACCAGGCCCGCTTTCCCCGGGCCACGACCGCTCTGGCCGAAAGCTCGATGCGAACCGACCCCCAGCCCCCGGCCCGGCTGACCGAAGAGATGAGCTATCCCGACCTGGAGATGCGCATGTCCTCGCTGCGCCGCTTCTCGGTGCGGGCCGTGCCGGAGCTGGACGGCCCCATCATTCTGGCGCTGAAGCGCTCGGGGCAAACGGTGGAGCTGGAGGTGAACAACAAGAGCGGCCTCAAGCTCACTGCCTGCTGCCTGGTGGTGGGCGATCGGGCCAGCAAGTCCTTTGAGGTGGGCCCGGGCCAGAGCCGCCACAAGCTCGAGCTGGGAATGGCCGATGCCAACGCTCTGACCGGCAGCCTGCTGGGCAACACCGACAGCCGGGAGGACCGCTTCAAGGTGACCAACGCGGCCCTCACCGATGCCTTCAAGAGGATGTCTGCGGGAACGCTGGTCGGCTGGACCGACGGCTTGAGCTGTGGGCTTGAGCTGAGCGGCCTGGCCTCAAAGCACCGCGACTACCTGCTGGTGGTGGAGACCGGGCCGTGATCGAGTGCCGGGCGCTGAGCAAGGACTACGGCAACCACCTGGCTTTGAGCAACCTTTGCCTGAAGGTCGAGTCGGGCGATGCCTTCGGATTCATCGGCCCCAACGGAGCCGGCAAGACGACTACCATCAAGATCCTTGCCACCCTGCAGGAGCCCACCGAGGGCGAGGCCTGGGTGGGCGGCTACTCGGTCATCGACGAGCCCGACGAGGTGCGTCGGGTGCTCGGCTACATGCCCGATCAGTTTGGGGTCTACGACGGCATGCGGGTGTGGGAGTACCTCGAGTTTTTCGCCGCCGCCTACCGGGTGGAGCGCCCCAAGCGGCGCAAGCTGGTGGATGACGTGCTGGAGCTGACCGACCTGGGCAAGCGGCGCGACAGCTTCATCGAGACCCTCTCCACCGGCCTCAAGCAGCGGGTCTGCCTGGCCAAGACCCTGCTCCACGACCCGGCCGTGCTGATCTTAGACGAGCCGGCCTCGGGCCTTGATCCCCGCGCCCGCATCGAGCTTAAGGAATTGCTGCGCGAGCTGACCCGGATGGGCAAGACTCTGTTCGTCAGCTCTCACATCCTGCCCGAGCTGGCCGACTTCTGCAACAAGGTGGGCATCATCGAGAACGGGCGCCTGCTGGTCAGCGGGGACGTGCACGAGATCCAGTCCGGGCTGGGACGCGGGCGGCGCATGCGCGTGAAGGTGCTGCGCGAGCAGGAGGCGGCCCTGGCCCTGGTGGACGGCTTCAACGAGTCGGCTGACGCCTTCCTCGAAGACGGCGAGATCCAGTTCGAGTATCGCGGCCCCTACGAGGCTCTGGCCGACCTGACCGAGCAGCTGGTGCGCTTCGGGCTGGTGGAGTTCGCCGAGGAGAAAACCGATCTCGAGGACCTGTTCCTCAAGGTGACGGGAGGGCCGTCTTGACCACCATCACCCGTCCTCGAGGGGGCCTGCTCAAGCGTCTGGCCCGAGCCCTGTTCGACAACCCGGTGCTGCTCAAGGAGCTGCGCCAGGGCCTGCGCGAGCGGCGCATCTTCGTCATCCAGACCATTTATCTCTTGCTGCTGGGAATGGTCACCCTGGTCTACCTGGCGGTGGTGGCCGACCGCAACGATCCGGCCGCCCTGGCCGAGTCGGGCAAACAGTTCTTCCAGGCGCAATTCTGGATGCAGTTCTTCATGATCATCCTGATCACCCCCAGCCTGACCTGCGGCCTGATCTCCACCGAAAAAGAGCGCCACAGCATGGAGATGCTGCTGGCTTCGCGGCTGGCCCCCTCCGACATCGTGCTGGGCAAGCTGGGCTTTGCCATCGCCTTCATGGCTCTGCTCTTGTTCTCGGCCATGCCGCTGACGGCCTTGATCTTCTTCGTGGGCGGGGTGGCCCCGGGCGAGTTTTTGCTGGCCTATTTCCACCTGGCCATCGCGGTGCTGATCGCGGCCCAGATCGGGCTCACCTTCTCGGCCCGCGAGAACAAGACCAACCATGCCACCAACCAGACTTACGGGCTGGTGGTGCTGGGCCTGATCGTGTTCATGTTCTTGATCGTCCCGCTGGGCTTGATCTTCCAGGCCACCGCCGGCTGGTTCCCGTTCGCCCCCGAGCTGGTGCTGGTACTCGAGATCGCTTACCTGGCCACGCTGATGTTCCTCAAGACGGTCAACCACCTGCGCCCCGCTCTCAAGAACATCTACAACCTGTGCCGGGCCTTCATGCTGGCCTACCTGGTCAACGTGGCCCTGGTGGCCTACACCGTGGCCACCAACGCCAACGGCTCGGACGAGCCCGCCCTGTGGAGCGCGATCCTGGTGATGCACCTTTTCCTGGCCGGCTTCTTCGTGCACGTGCCTCGCTTCATCAACCCCTCTGAAACTTTGCGCTACCGACGCTCCTGGTTCGCCCGGCCCACCTTCTGGTGTTTGTTCTTCGCGGTGGGGCTGTTCTGCCTGGCCGGCGCCTGTCACGGGGCGGGCAACGGGATCTGGGTCTTCTCGGCGGCCGGGCTGGCGGTGCTCTTCTTGTTCTCCTACCAGGCCCTGGCGCGCTGCTTTGCGGCCATGATCGGCCCTAAAGCCCACGTTCCGACGCTCTATTACATTCTGGTCTCGGTCACCACCATCGTGCCGGTCTTCTGGTTGGGCGGCTCGAGCGACACCTACAGCTTCTTCACCGGAATCTTCCTCTCGCCGGTGCTGGCCACCGTAAGCCTGGCTGAAGGTGAGCCCAACCTGACGGGCGGCATTCCGGTGGCGGTGGCCTCCTGCGTTTTCTACCCGGCCGCCACCGCGCTCTTCTACCTGGCAGCGCGAAAGCGCCTGGCGGCCGAGCTGGCCCCGGCGGCACGGCGCGACAACCGGTGAGCTCGCTGATCGAGCCGGAGCTGCTGCGCCGACTCGAGCGCCTCCAGGTGCTCTCACGCCGAACCCGTTCGCGTCAGGCCCCGGGCGAGCGCAAGAGCGGACACCGGGGGCGCTCGGTCGAGTTCGCCGAGCACCGCGACTATACGTTCGGCGACGACTTCCGCCACATCGACTGGAACGCATACGGCCGCCTCGAGCGGCTGTTTCTCAAGTTGTTCGTGGAAGAGCGCGAGCAGACCGTGACGGTGCTGGTGGACCGCTCCGCCTCCATGACCTGCTCGTCGCCCCTGGGCCCGCAGGGCCCGTCCAAGTTCGACTTCGCCCTCAAGCTGGCGGCGGCGCTCAGCTACATCGCCCTCTGCTCTTACGACCGGGTGGCCGTGGGCCTTCTGGGCCAGAAGCTGGAGGACTACCAGCAGCCGGTGCGGGGGCGCAACCAGGCCCTGGCCCTCTTTCGCTTCCTGGAGGGGGCCGAGTGCCGCGGGGAAGGCAACCTGGACGCGGCCCTGACCGACTACGTGCGCCGCTATCCGCGCCCGGGCATGGCCATCGTGCTGAGCGACTTTCTGGTGCCCGGAGCCGGCATCACCGGGCTCAAGCACCTGCGCTACCAGAAGTACGAGGTGTTCGCCCTGCAGGTGCTGCACCCGGGCGAGCTTTCCCCCGAGGCGGGGGGCGATCTCAAGCTGGTGGACGTCGAGTCGCTGGGCACCCGCGAGCTGACCCTCACCTCGGGCGTGCTCAGGGCCTATCGCGCGGCACTACAGTGCCACAACCAAGAGCTGGAAGATTGGTGCAAGAAGACCGGCTGCGGCTTTCTGCAGGCCTCCACCGTGGAGGCTCTGGAGGGCCTGGTGGTGGGAGCCCTGCGGCGGAGCGGCCTCTTGCAATGAAGTTCCTCGACCCCAGCTCGCTCGTCTGGCTCTCGCTGCTGCCCCTGCTGGTGATCTTCTACCTGATGAAGCTGCGCCGCAAGCGGGCCGAGGTGTCGGCCCTCTTCTTGTGGCAGGCGGCCGCCCGCGAGGCGCGGGTGGACAGCTTCTTCCAGAAGCTACGAAACAACCTCTTGCTGTGGCTGCAGATCCTGGCCCTGCTGGGGCTGGGCCTGGCCCTGGCCCGCCCCTACGCGGTGGTGAGCGGCAGGGTCTCTCCCCAGGTGGCCCTGGTGCTGGACGTGTCCGCCTCCATGGGCGCCTCCGACGGCCGCTTTGAGGCGGCCCGCAAGCGCGCCCTGCAGCTGGTCGACCAGGCTCCCCGCGGCACCGAGCTGACCCTGGCCGTGATGGGACGCGAGGCGCGCGTGGTGGTGCCCTTCACCACCGACAAGGAGCAGCTGCGCCGGGCGCTGCGCTCGCTCACCCCCCAGGCGGTGGAGGAAGCGCGCCAGGGGGCTCGCTCGTTGCTGGCCTCGCTTCTGGCCAACCGTCCGCAGGCCGAGGCCTTCCTCCTCAGCGACCATCCTCCGACCTGGGAGCTGCCCCCCCGCGTCAGCTATCTCGCCCACGGCGAGCCGGGCGACAACCTGGCCATCTCCGCCTTCCAGATCGCCCCCGGCGATCCGCTCCAGGCCTTCGCGGCCATCACCAGCTATGCCCGCGGGGTGGAGACGGTGGAGCTCGAGCTCTTGCAGGGGGGACGGGCCATCGACCGGCGCCAGCTGACCCTGCCGGGGGGGGGCCGCCGCACCATGGTGGTAGCTGTCGATCCTGACGGCAGCCCCGAGTTCGAGCTGCGCTTGCTGCGCAAGGACGCCCTGACGGCCGACAACGTAGCCTGGGCGGTGGCTCCCCGTCAGCGCCCGGTCAGGGTGGGCGTGGTGGGCGATCCCCCCCTCTTCGTGCTCAAGGCCCTGCTCTCGATCCCGGGCGTTGAGATGTTTCGCGGCCCCGAGGGCGACCTCACGGT
>CAYYHB010000233.1:0-6431 GCA_964471395.1 uncultured Burkholderiales bacterium
AAGATGATCGCCTCGATACGCTTCATCTCGCCTTCCCCCTGCTCCATGGCGCCGGTCGGCAGGTTTTTGAGCTGGCCGCCCAGGCCCGGCACAAGCTTGAGCAGATCGCCCATGGGACCCATTTTCTTCATCTGGCGCATCTGCTCGAGGAAATCCTCCAGGTTGAAGGAGGCGTCCCGCAGCTTCTTCTCGAGCTTCTCGGCGGTATCCTCATCCATGGCCGCCTCGGCCTTCTCGATCAGGCTCAGCACGTCGCCCATCCCGAGAATGCGTCCGGCCATGCGGTCGGGATGGAAGGGCTCGAGCGCTCCCAGTTTCTCGCCCATGCCGATGAACTTGATGGGGCTGCCCGAGACCTGGCGCACGCTGAGGGCCGCTCCGCCGCGGGCGTCACCGTCGAGCTTGGTCAGCACGATGCCGGTCACGCCGAGTTGCTCGGTAAAGGTCTTGGCGATGTTGACCGCGTCCTGGCCGGTCATGGCATCGACTACCAGAAGCTTCTCCTGAGGCTGCACCGCGTCGTGGGTTGCTCGCAGCTCGGCCATCAGCTCCTCGTCGATGTGCAGACGGCCGGCGGTGTCGATAAGGACCACGTCGTGGGCGTGCTGGCGGGCGTACTTCAGGGCTTCGCTGGCGATCTCCACTGGATTGGCCCCGCTGCCCATCTCGAAGACCGAGATGTCCAGCTGCTTGCCCAGCACTTGCAGCTGTTGGATGGCGGCCGGTCTGTAGACGTCAGTGGCCACCAGGAGCGGGCGGTGGCCCTGGTTCTTCAAAAGCAGGCCCAGCTTGCCGGTGGTAGTGGTCTTGCCGGCGCCATGCAGGCCCATCATCAAAATTACGGTGGGGGGCGTGGTGGCCATGTTGAGCCGGGCCGTCTCGCCGCCCATCAGCTCTACCAGGCCATCGCGCACGTGCTTGACCACCAGCTGGCCCGGCGTCAGGCTCTTCCACAGCTCTTCGCCCACGGCTTTCTTCTTGATGCCGTCCACGAACTCTTTAACCACGGGCAGGCTCACGTCTGCCTCGAGCAAAGCGCGGCGCACCTCGCGAAGCGCTTCCATCACGTCTTCTTCGGTGAGCTTGCCGCGGTTGCGCAGGCGCTTGAGAACGCTGCCGATTTTATCGCTGAGTGATTCGAACATAGCTAGACTGGCCCAGAATACCGAAAGAGTATAGACATCGCACCCCGGCGTGTCAACGGGTGAAAGTCCGGTAAACTCTGGCGGAAAGAGCCTTCCAGGTGGCCACTCCCGTTTGACGATCAGGAAATTCGCCAAGGAGCACAAGGATATAGTCGCCCTTGGGCGTGGAGACGATGCCCGCGTCGTGCAGAAGGCCCGTCAGCTCGCCGGTCTTGTGGGCCACGCGCGTGAGCGGTGGTAGGCCAGCGGGGATCAGCTCGTTTTTCGTCTGCTGCTCGAGCACGGTCCGTATCGCTTCGCTGCCGCGCAGCTCCTGTTTGGCGATCATGGCCAGCAGCCGGACCATGTCGCGGGTGGAAGTGAGGTTGTCTCTTCCGGCGTCGATGGCGGCAAAGTCGAAGATGGTGCGCTGGACGGTGGTGTCTTGCAGCCCCAGCTTGCCCATGGACCGCTGAATGGACTCCATCCCCAGTCTTTCCAGCAACATGTCGGTAGCCACGTTGTCGCTTGTGACGATCATCAGGCGGCCCAGCTCGGCCAGTTTCCAGCGCGTGCCGGCCGGGCCCTGGCCGATCTCCCCCGAGCCCCCCACCCGGAATCGCTCCTCGAAGGTCATCTCCTCGTCCAGGGAGAGCTGGCCGGCCTCGGCCCGGCGATAGAGCTCCACCAGAACCGGCACCTTCACCAGGCTGGCCGCTTCGTAGGAGCGTTGCTCGCCCAGCAAAAGTATCTTTTCTGAGCCAAGCTGTTGAAATCCCACCGTTACGCCCGGTTGCAGCTGTCCGATAGCCTTTTTAACCGACTCGGTGCGGTCCTCGAAGCGAGGGGTTGGAGTGGCCGAGGCCGAAGGCGACATTGTGGCCAGGGGAGTGGTCGCGAGACGGGGGGCGGACGAAGGAGCATTCGAGCAACCCACCAGGAGAATCGCCCCCCAAAACCAGAAAGCCCGACGCATGCGAGCGCACCTGCGACCTGGCTGCCCCCCCTTCCTTCCGGCCAGGCCTTTGAGTATAATGCTCCCCGTCAAAGTTTAAGACAAAGCAGAGACCCATGTACAGAGAAATACTCATCAGCATCGACGAGCGGGAGGGCCGTGGGGCCGTCCTGGAAGACGGCTCGGTGGTGGAAATCTTGATCGCTCGCGAAGAGCGGCAGGTCGGTAGTATCTACAAGGCTCGGGTGGCCAATGTGCTGCCTGGCATGAACGCCGCCTTCGTCGACATTGGGGTCGAGCGCAATGCCTTCCTGTGCGCCGACGACGCGGTGGCCCATTTGGGCGAAGAGGCCGATGAGAGCATGAAGAACATCTCCATCGCCGACGTGCTCAAAGTCAATCAGGAGACGCTGGTGCAGGTGGTCAAGGAGGCGGTGGGCACCAAAGGGGCTCGAGTCACCACCTACGTGACTCTGCCCGGTCGCTACGTGGTCTTGATCCCCTCGGCCCAGTATGTGGGCATCTCGCGGCGGGTTGAGAGCGATGCCGAACGAAATCGACTGCGGGTGCTGGCCGACAAGCTGCGCCCCGAGGGAATGGGCCTCATCGTGCGCACGGCCGCCTCCGGCCGTACCGAGGAGGAGTTGCAGCGCGACGTCGACTTTTTGGTACGCTCCTGGAACAAAGTCCAGGGCGTGGCCCGCCGCCGCAGAGCTCCCGCGCTGGTGCACCAGGAGCTGGCCCTGGTCGACAAGATCCTGCGCGACGTGTTCACCGCTGACGTGCATCGCCTGATCATCGACAACCCGTCGCACTTCGCCAAGATTCGCGAGAAGCTCGAGCAGACGGCTCCCAACCTGGTCAACCGGGTGCACCTTTACACCGATACCCGGCCCCTGTTCGAGTTTCACTCGGTGGAAAGCGAGATCGACAAGGCCCTCAAGCGGAAGGTCTGGCTCGATTCGGGCGGATACTTGATCGTGGAGCGCACTGAGGCCCTCTGGGTCATCGACGTGAACACCGGCAAGTTCACCGGCAAGACCAGCCTGGCCGATACCATTTTGAAAACCAACCTGGAGGCCTGCCGCGAGATCTGCCGCCAGCTCAGGCTGCGCGACATGGGTGGCATCATCATCGTCGACTTCATCGACATGGATGCCCAGCAGGATCGCCGCAAGGTGCTCGAGACCCTGACCGAGGACCTCAAGAAAGACCGCACCCGCACCCACCTGGTAGGCATGACCGAGCTGGGACTGGTGCAGCTAACCAGAAAGCGCGAAGGCAAGGACCTCGACTCGGTGATGCGCGAGTCATGCAGCTATTGCTCGGGCCGGGGAAGGGTGCTCTCGGTGGAGACGGTGGCCCTGCGGGCTCGTCGCGAGCTGTTGCGCCAGGCCCAGCAGAGCCGCAACGAGGCGATGCTGGTCACGGTGCACCCGCGCGTGGGCGTGTCGCTGGTGGGCTACGATGGCGAAGAGATCGAGGGCCTGGAGCGAGATACCGGCAAGTCGGTCTACGTGCGGGTCGACCGCGACTTTCACCTCGAGCACTTCGAAATCACCTCGGGCCGGGCCGACGACCTGAAGCAGAAGCTGGTGCCCCTGACCCAGGGTCGCAAGGCCAGGGTGCGGCTGGAGGACAACTTTGGCGTCAACCTTCAGAGTGCCCTGGCCGTAATCGAGGGCAATCTGATCGAGGTGGTCAGCGGGGGCGACAAGCTCGGCAAGCAGGTCGAGGTGCGGGTTACCTCCAGCGGACGGGCCTTCTATCGGGCTGAAGTGGTCGCCTGACGAGAGAAAAGAGGAGTTCATTCAATCCGGGAGCGAACAGGTTTCTTTGCGCCTATGCTAAGGGGTGAAGGTGAGTTGAACGTGGCCTGGTCTGGTTCCGGTTCGCGCAACATTTCATGAAGCTGAGATTCTGGGGCGTGCGCGGGTCCTGCCCTGTCGCCCGCCCTCACGTGCGTCTGTTCGGCGGGAATACCGCCTGCGTGCAACTGACATCGGGCGGCCACCAGCTGATCATCGACGCCGGCACGGGAATTCGCCGGTTGGGAGAGCAGCTCGTGCAGGGCGCCAACGGCGGACGCAACCATCTCACCTTGCTCATCAGCCATCATCACTGGGACCACATTCAGGGCTTTCCGCACTTTGCTCCAGCCAACGACGAGCGTTTCACCCTCCACCTCTACAGCCTGCGCCGACCCGATGCGGGTCTGCGCGAGCTCCTGGGCGGCCAGCAAGAGCTGCCCTTCAGCTCGATCCCCCTGGACTCGCTTCGCTCCCGCCTGGAGTTCTCCGAGCTTGACGACAACGACCTGCTCGAGGTAGGCCCGTTTAAAGTGCGCAACTACCGCCTCAACCATCCGGGCATCACTTGCGGTTACCGCATCGAGGCTGATGGCGGGGTGGTGGCCTACATCTCCGATGTCGCCCCCTCGCGTGACATGCTGCTGGCCGAAGGCCTGCCCGACCAGCGGGAAAGCTACTGGCTGCGCGAGTTGTATGAGAACCAGCTCAAGCTGGCCAACCAGGCGGACCTGGTCATCTACGACACCTTCTTCACCCCTGAGTGGTACTCTCAGCGCAAGCACTGGGGCCATTCGACTCTCGAGGACGGGGTCGAGGTCTGTCGCTACGCCTCGGCCCGCCACCTGTTCATGTATCACCACAACCCCGAACGCACCGATCAGGAGCTGGCCTGCCTGATATTGCGCCACCAGCGCGAGCTGGAGGGGGAGGAGTTCGACCTGCACGTGGCCCGTGAGGGGGATGTCTATCAGGTGGCGGCCGGCGAGGTCAGGCTTTGCGAGTGACTTTCTGGGGGGTGCGCGGCTCCATCACCACCCCCGAGCCCGAATACGCCCGCTACGGAGGCAACACGCCCTGCGTTGCGGTGTTACTGAGCGATGGCTCGGACATCATCCTGGACGCAGGGATGGGCTTTCGCTGGATGACCATGGACCTGCTTTCCCAGGGCCCCAAGAGCACTCCGGTCTCCGTGCTCCTGACGCATTGCCACTGGGACCACATCCAGGGGATCCCGTTCTCTCCCCTGATGTATGTGCCAGGCTACCGGGTCTGCATTTACGGCCGGGGCAGCCTGGGCCACAGCCTCCAGGAGAACCTGCTGCACCAGATGGAGCCGGCCTACTGTCCGGTGCCCAACTTCGTGATCCGCGAGGACGTGGGGGCCCACGTCGAGATCAGCGAGCTCGGCGACGGGGCGGTGCGCATCGGTCCCGCCCGGGTGATGGCTCGCAGGCTTCCTCGCGGAAAGCGGGACCAGTGCACGGGCTATCGTATCGAGGACGGAGGGAGAGTGCTGGCCTATCTCACGGACGTGGAGTATCCCGAGGGTCCCGCCGCCTGCCCGGACGCGCTGGAGCTGGCTCGAGACGCAGACCTGCTCATCCACGATGCCCAGTATCTGCCCGATGAGGTCGAGGCCCGCCGCGGCTGGGGCCACTCGACCCCTCACGACGCTATGACCCTGGCCCGCCTGAGCCGAGCTCGGAGGGTCGCCCTCTATCACCACGATCCGGCGCGTACCGACCACGACCTCGATGTCCTCGTGGCCGGCCTCGAGTCGGGAGGACCCCAGGTCTTCGCTGCTCGTGAGGGCCTCCAGATCGAGCTTTGAAGGAATTTCCTGGACAGTTTCTAACCCCTGCCTATGGTCCGATTGTGGGGAGCGGTTGTCGTCTTGTGCCTCCTGACCGGCTGTGGCGCTCCCTCCACTGTTCCGACCGATGGCCCCGCCGACGTGCTCCCACCCGACCTGAGCGACCGTCCGTTCGGCTTGGCCCACAAATTTCTCGAGCTGTCGCAGAAGGGCAACTTCAAGCAGGCTTACACGTTCTACTCCGAGTCGGCCCGAGGGCGAGTGAGCGAGATCACCTTCGAAACCGAGTTGCGCGCCTATGGCACGAGCCGTGGGCGCGAGCTTTCCCAGGCTCGGGTCCTCACCGAGGTCATTCGCGGAGAGAAAGCGAGGGTCACGCTGGGCCGCCAGTCCGAGGACCCCGAGTCCGTCTGGACGCTGCTATTTGCCAAGAAGGGGGGCAAGTGGGTGGTCGTGTCCGCGGCCGGCGGACCCTTTGGTGGCCACGAGCTCAGTCAGGAAGAGCGCGAGCAGGGCTGGGATCTGTGAGGCTCAGGCGGGCTGGAGGTAGGGGGCCAGCCGCTGGCGGATCTCCTCGGGAATGGGCACCGGCTTGAAGTCTCCCCGCGTCACGCTGGCCAGCACCACCTGACCGTCGGCTACCAGGTCGTTCTCGCGCAGTCGGAACACCTCAAAGCCCAGCGTCAGCGATTTCTCGCCGAAACGGGCCACGAAGGCGGAGACCTGGA
>CAYYHB010000234.1:0-6304 GCA_964471395.1 uncultured Burkholderiales bacterium
CCAGCCCTACCGGCTATCTCCATGTCGGCGGCCTGCGCACCGCCCTCTACAACTATCTCCTGGCCCGCAAGACAAAGGGCACCTTCCTCCTGCGCATCGAGGATACCGATCAGAATCGGCTGGTGGCCGACGCCACCGAGAACATCCTGGATGCCCTGAGCTGGGCCGGTGTGTCGCCCGACGAAGGGGCGGGCAAGGGAGGCCCTCACGGGCCTTACATCCAGAGTGAGCGGCTGGAGATCTACCGCACCCACGCCACCGAGCTGGTCGAGAAGGGCCACGCTTACCCCTGCTTCTGCACCCCGGCAGAGCTGGCCGCCCGGCGCGAGGAGCAGACCCGCCAGGGCCTATCGAGCATGTACGACCGGCGTTGCCGGGCGCTGGCTCGCGACGAGGCTCGACATCGCGTCGAGGCGGGCGAGACCCATGTGATCCGGATGAAGATCCCCGATGAGCGCAGCCTGGTGGTGGACGACCTGGTGCGCGGTCCGGTCGAGTTCAGCTCGACGGTGGTGGACGATCAGGTGCTGGTCAAATCGGATGGCTTCCCCACCTACCACCTGGCGGCCGTGGTGGACGATCACCTGATGGAGATTACCCACGTCATCCGGGGCGAGGAGTGGCTCACTTCCACTCCCAAGCACCTCTTGCTCTACGAGTACTTCGGCTGGGAGCCGCCGCGCTTTGCCCACCTGCCGCTCATCTTCAATCGCCAGAAGAAGAAGCTCTCCAAGCGAGACGGCGACGTGGCCGTGGAAGCCTATCGCGAGAAGGGATACTTCCCCGAGGCCCTGATCAACTTTCTGGCCCTGATCGGCTGGAGTCCCGGCGACGACCGCGAGTTCTTCAGCCTGACAGAGCTGGTGGAAGCCTTCTCCATCGAGCGGGTCAACAAATCGTCGGGTGTGTTCGACCTGGACAAGCTGAACTACATCCAGCGCCACTACGTCAAGACGCTGCCTACCGAGACCCTGGTGGAGCGGGCTCTGCCTTGCTTTGAGAGCCCTCCCGGGCGGGCTTATCTGGGCCAGATCATCGATCTGATGCGCGAGCGCGTGACCTTCATGCACGAAGTCCCGGCCCTGAGCTATTTCTACCAAGATCCCGAGCAGTATGACGAGAAGGTGCTCAAGAAGCGCTGGAAGGAGAGCTCGGCCGAGCTGATGATCACCTTCGCCCAGAGGCTCGAAACGCTGAGCGTCTGGACGGTCGAGTCTACCGACGAGTGCTTGCGGGCCCTGGCCGAGGAGCGCGAGCTCAACCCGGCCGAGCTGATCCACCCTACCCGGCTGGCCATCTCGGGCGTGGGGGCGGGAGCCGGCTTGTTCGAGACCATGGAGGTGCTTGGACAGGCCCCCTGCGTGCGCCGCCTGCGCGCGGCCGCCGACCGGATCCAGCTTCCGGTGGCCTGAGATGCACCTGGCGCTCGACTTCGACGGGGTCTTCTGGGACAGCGTGGGCGAGTGCTACGTCACGGCTCAGAGGGCCTGGCGCGAGCTTTTTGGCGCTGAGCTGCCCGAGTGCGAGCAGGGCTTTCGCAGCGGGCGCTGGATGGCGCGGGTGGGCTCCGATTTCGGCAAGCTGCTCTCGTTGGCCGCCCGGGACCCGCAGGCAGACCTGGGCGGCTACTCCCGCACCGATTGGGAGGCCTTGCTCTTCCCGCAGGGTCCGCAGTTCGAGCAGGTCTTCTATCGCCAGCGCGAGCAGGCTCGCCAGAGCGATCTGGCCGGCTGGGCCGCCCTGCAGGGGCCCTACCCGGGTTTCCTGGAGGAGTTCCCCGCCCTGCACGCCCATTTCGGCCAGCCTGCCATCGCCACCACCAAGGACGCCGATTCGGTGCGCCAGCTCATCGCTCCGCTGGGCCTGGACCTGCTGGTGCTGGGGCGCGAGTTCTCCACCGATAAGCGAGTGCAGATCCGCCACCTGGCCGCCGACTGGGGAGTCGAGCCGTCAGCCATCACCTTTCTGGACGACCTGCTGGACAATCTGCGCCCCGTCCAGGAAACCGGGGCCCGGGTGGCTCTAGCCGCCTGGGGCTACAACACCCCGGACGAGCGCGAGCAGGCCCGCAGAGAGGGGATCCCTGTGCTGGAGCTGGGAGGCGTGGCTCGGGCCCTGTGCGGCTGATTCTGTTCGACATCGACGGCACCTTGATGGCCAGCTCGGGCGTGGGCATGCGGGCTCTGGGCCGGGCCATGGGCGAGGTCACCGGCATCGATCTCTCCTTGCTCGACGTGCTTCCGGACGGCAAGACCGACCCCGCCATCGTGCGCGAGGCCTTCGAGCTTGGCGGTCTGGCACCGGAGAGCTGGCTCGAGGCCGAGCGAGAGCTCTTTGCGCTCTACCCGGACTACCTGGCCGAGGAGCTGGCCGGCCCCGACGCCCGGGTGCGCCTCATGCCGGGGGTGGTGGCGCTGCTCGACCACCTGGCCGGCCACCGTGAGTTTCACCTCGGCCTTCTGACCGGGAACCTGGAGAGCACCGCCCGCCTCAAGCTCGAGCGGGTGGGCCTGAGCCACTATTTCCCCATCGGAGGGTTCGGCTCGGACTGCCACCAGCGCGAGAACCTGGGACGCTTCGCGTTGGACCGGGCCCGGGCCCATTACCGGGTGGACTATCCCCTGGAGCGGGTCTGGCTGGTGGGCGATACCGACCGCGACGTGCAGGCCGCAAGGGCACTCTCGGCACGGGTGCTGGCGGTGGCCACCGGCCGCTACACCCGGGCCCAGCTCGAGGAGCACCTGCCGGACGCTTGCCTGGAGAATCTGGGGGTGCTGGAAGAGGTGCTGCAGGTTCTGGCTGGCTGAAGGCAAAGCTCCTTCTCCAACTTCGTAGCCTCGACCGTGCGGTGATTCGAATCGCTTCCACGGGCGATGCGACGAAGCTCAACCTCTCTGCGAGGAGTTTCATGTACGTCGGGATCTGTCGCTACGATCTCCACTTGCTGTCCGGGCCCCAATCGCTCAAGGAGAAGCGAGCCGTGGTGCGCAGGCTGCGCGATCGATTGCGCAACCTGCAGCTATCGGCCGCCGAGGTGGACGCCCAGGACCTGTGGCAACGGGCCGTCCTGGGGGTGGCCTGCGTGGGGGCCGATGCGGGGGTGGCTCGGGGCCAGTTGGAGGCGGCCGGCAGGCTGATCGCCTCGTTTCCCGAGGTGGAAGTGCTGGGGGAGGACCTGGAGGTGATGGCCTATCCCTGAGCATCTCTACGTGGCCCCGCAGGGCTCGAAAGTGGACCTGGTGACCGCCCGCGAGGCGGTCATTACCTGGCTGATGGCCCGCCGCCGCAAAGGCGGGCTGCGCATGGAGGGCCATCCAGAGGCCCTCAAGCAACTGGCCTGGCTGGGCCTGGATTGGGAGGTCAGCCTGGGCCTGGACCGCCCGGCCGAGGAGCTCTGGGCCCGGCTGCAGAGCGAGCTGGGCGTGAGACTGCGGGTCTTCGACCGGGGCCGACCGGTGACGCCGGGCCCGGAGAGCCTGGAGCTGGCTCCCCTGGTGGGGGAGGTTCCCGACCTGGAGAGCCTGGGTCGTCAGGGGATCCTGGCCGAAGGCGTGCTCAGCTACCTGGCCGAGAGCGCCTGGAGTCCGCCTCAGGGCAAGCGTTTCTTCACCCGCCAGGAGCTCTTGCGCGAGTTCGACCCGGACGCTCTGGTCGGCGAGCCGGTGGTCTTCGACCCCGAGGCCCTGCGCGAGCGCCACCTGAACTTCCTGGCCGAGCTGACCCCGGCCGAGCTGTGGGAGCGCTCGCTGCCTTACTGGGAGAGCGGGCTTTTGCCCGAGGAGCTGGACGAGCAGACGGTCCTCGATCTGGAGGCCATGGCTCTCTTGCTGGCCGACCAGTGCCAGTCTCTGCTCGACTTTCCCCGCTTGGCCCGCTTCTACTTCTCCTCTCCGCAAGAGCCCCCTGACCCCGAGCTGGCCACCTTAATGGAGGCCGCCGATTGGGAGGGCGACCCGCTGGCCGATCTCACCTCCGAGCAGAGCGAGCGTCTGGATCGACTGGTTCTGGGCCCCTCCACGGAAGGCTCCTCCGAGATCTACCTCATCCTGGGTCGCGAGAAGGTGCTCGACCGCCTCAGCGGACGGCCGAGTCGAGGAGAATCGTGACCGGACCGTCATTGACCAGCGAAACGTCCATGTGGGCCTGGAAGACCCCCTGCTCGACATGGCCGACCCGCTCCTTGAGCAGGTTGACGAAGTCTTTGTAGAGCCTGTCAGCCTGCTCGGGCGGAGCGGCCTCGATGAAGCTGGGCCGGCGCCCGCGCCGACAGTCGCCATACAGCGTGAATTGCGAGACGGCCAGAACGCTTCCCCCGACGTCCAGCACGGACAGGTTCATCTTGCCTTCGTCGTCTTCGAAGATGCGCAGGTTGACCACCTTATCGGCCATCCACTTGAGCTCGGCCGGCCCGTCCGAGCCGTGGATGCCGCACAGCAAAAGGAGCCCCTTTCCGATCGCCCCCGCGGTCTCGCCTTCCACCACCACGGCGGCCGAGCTGACCCGCTGCACCACGACTCTCATTCGCGGCAGTTGGAGGAGTGCGTGCTGCGCTCGACGCTGAGCACGTCCTTGACCTTGCGCATCTTGCGCAGCAGCTCTTCAAGCTGCTTCTTGTGCTGAATGTCGAGCGAGAGCTTGATGACGGCACGATCTTTCTTTGCCCAGGCCTTGCACGAGCGGGCCGACACCTTGTTCTCGTTGATGACCCCCATCAGGTCGGAGAGGAGGCCGGCCCGATCCCAGGCGTCCACCTCCACCTCGACCTGGTAGATGGGCTCGTCGGAGGGGGTATCCCAGTCGACCTCGATGATGCGCTCGGACGACTTCTCGGTCAGGCTCTTGAAGTTGGGGCAGTCGCGCCGGTGCACCGAGACGCCTTTGCCCAGGGTGATGTAGCCCACCACCTGATCGCCCGGCACGGGGGCGCAGCAGCGGCTGAACTTGACCAGGATGTTGTCGATTCCCCGCACGCGGATGGCCTGGCCCTGGCGTTTGCGGCGCGAGGGACGGCGCGGCGAGGTGGGCAGGATCTCGTGCGAGATCTCCTTGGGCAGCTCGTCGCGCAGGCGTCCCAGGATTTGCGGAAGGGTGGTCTCGCCGTAACCGAGGGAGGCGATCAGGTCTTCGTGGTGCACGAAGTTCAGCCGTTCCGCCACCCGCTGCATCAGGGCGTTGTCGCCGAGCACGTGGTCGAGCCGGTTTCGCGAAAGCTCGCGGCGCAGCATGTCGCGGCCGCGCAGCACGTTCTCCTCGCGCCGCTCCTTCTTGAACCAGGCCCGGATCTTGTTGCGGGCCTGGTTGCTCTTGCAGATGCGCAACCAGTCCAGCGAAGGGGTGCCGGTCTTGGAAGTAAGGATCTCCAGGATGTCGGCGTTCTGCAGACGGTAGTCGAGCGACACCATGCGCCCGTTGGCGCGCGCGCCCACGCAGGCGTGACCCACCTCGGTGTGGATCCGGTAGGCGAAATCGATGGGGGTGGAGCCGGCCGGCAGGTCGATGACGTCCCCTCGCGGCGTGAACACGAAGACCTCGTTGCTCAGAAGATCGAGCTTGAGGTTCTCGATGTATTCCTTGGCGTCGCGCGAGTTGGCCTGCCAGTCGAGGATGGCCCGGATCCAGGGGTAAATCTCGCGGAACAACACCATGTCCTTGCCGCCCTGACCGCCCTCCTTGTAAGCCCAGTGGGCGGCGATACCGAAGTCGTTGACGCGGTGCATCTCCTGGGTGCGGATCTGGATCTCCACCGGGTGGTTGCCGGGCCCGTAGATGGTGGTGTGCAGCGAGCGATAGTTGTTGGACTTGGGCACCGCAATGTAGTCTTTGATGCGGTCCTTGACGGGAATCCAGAGCGAGTGCACCACTCCCAGCACGCCGTAGCACTCTTCCACCGAGTCCACGATAATGCGCAGGGCCACCAGGTCGTAGATCTCGCTCAACTCGTGGCCGGTACGCTGCATCTTGGTGTAAATGCTGTAGAGGTGCTTGGGGCGCCACTCCACGGTCCCCTTGACGCCCAGCTTGTCGAGCTTCTCGCGGATGGCGTCGATGGTCTCTTTGATGGCTTCCTCGCGCTCGTGGCGCACTTCGTCCACCTCGGCCCGCAGCTCCTCGAACTCGGTGGGCCAGAGGTAGCGAAAGCACAGGTCCTCCAGCTCGCTCTTGACGGCCCAGACGCCCAGGCGCGAGGCGATGGGAGCGAAGATCTCCAGGGTCTCCTGGGCAATGGAGCGTTGCTTCTCAGGCCGCAAGGAGCCCAGAGTGCGCAGATTGTGGAGCCGGTCGGCCAGCTTGATCAAAATGACCC
>CAYYHB010000235.1:0-6289 GCA_964471395.1 uncultured Burkholderiales bacterium
ACCCAGCCCACGGTGCGAATGAAAATTTCGGTCCAGGCGTGGGCCTCGTTGTTCTTGACCTCGTAAGCGCCGGTAAAGGGATTGTAAGTGCCCGGAAGATACCCGTTGACGTATCGGCTGGGAATACCCGCCTCACGACACATCACCGTCATGGCCGTGGCGAATTGCTCGCAATACCCTGCCTTCTGCTCAAAGAGGAAGTAATCCACCATCTCCGAGTCCCGGGGGAAGGGCGGGATGTCCAGCGTGTAGCGATAGCTCTGCTGCAAATGCAGGCACAGGGCCGAGGCTTTCTCGTAATCGCTGGTAAAGCCATCGGTCAGGTCGTGGGTCAGCTTCTTGACCCGGGCAGAGAGCTCGGGAAGCTGCAGAAAGGGGCGCAGCGGGGGCGGGTGGGTCTTACGGCTGGAGATCTTCTTGAGGCGACGGGGAGGAACGCGGGGGCTCAGGCTGATCAGCGAATAGGTCATGCCTTGTTCCAGGGGGAAGGGGCTGCGCAGCGACAATTGCTTGTCGAGATAGATCTCGGTGCTGGGAAAGAAGAGCTGGTAGGGCTGGTAGGCTCCGAAGATCAGATTGGGCAACTGCCGCTGGATGGTGAAGATCTGCACGATCTGGCGATCGCCGCGCCCCTCGAGGGGAATCATCAGGGGCGGGTTCTCCACCACCAGGGTCTCGAGCTCGTTGTCTGAGAGAGACCAGCTCCGGCCGTCATAGAGATCGAAGGCCAGGGCGTGGTAGTAGGTCCAGTCCGAGGAGCGCACGCTCATGACCACTTCGTCGCTCAGCTCTCCGCGGGCGTTGAGGTTGACGACGGGATTGAAGCCGGCGTAGTTGTCCTGTTGGAGAATACCGGGGCGGTTGGGGTCGAAGTCAGGGTAGGAGGGGTTGACGACCTCGCCCTGCGAGGTGCGTGGCAGGCCAAACTGGATGTCCCAGCTCACCGGCAGCGCTCGCAAGCGAAGCCCTTCGTAGCGGGGCAGCAGGAGGAAGATTACCACGGCGCACAGCAAGAGGCCCACGGTCGAGCCGGCCGTGCGAAGGCCCGCGGCGGGAAGCTCGCTGAGCAGCACGAGCTGCGGGGGAGGTCGCCTGCTCAACTCGCCCAACCGGGAGAGATAGCTGTAGTGCAGGGCCAGCAGCGCCACCGGTGCGAAGGCCAGAAGATAGAGCACGAAGAGCATCCCCGTGGAGAGCACCGCAGCCAGCGAGATCAAGATCAGTCCCACCAGAAGCGAGTAATTCAGATCGCGACGGGCGGGCAGGTCGAAGCTGTGCAGAGTCTGTAGCCAGAGCAGCAGCTCGGCCAGGGGCAGCCGGGGGTCCCACGTGCTGGCGCCGAGATGGGCGAAGAACTGCAGGAGAGCAAGCACCATGCCCACCGAGAGCAGGGCCTTGATCAGCCAGGTGTTGGCCTGACGCATCTGGTAGCTGACCGCAAAGCCGACCGGAGTCAACACCATGGTCAGAAAGCCGTAGGCGGGCCACTCCAGCTGGTGACATGTGGCCACGATGCCGATGAGCACCGCGAGCGCCACCACCACCCGAAAGGGGATCGAGCTCTCGGGCGGGTGGACCTGGCGCTTGAGGAACTCGATCCAGTTGCGCAGCAGTCTCATCGGCTCGACAGCACCTCGAGCAGGTCGTCTCCGGGTTGCACGCGGCGCAGCGAGACGCTGGCCGGAAAGGTGTGGGGGCCGGTGTGAAAGGCCAGCACGGTCAGGTCAAGTCGCTTACGGCGGGCCTCCGCCCAGCCGTCCTGGCCCAGAGGCGAGGCGGCCAGGATGAGCAGCGAGCCCTGAGGCTCGGCCTTCTCGGCCGCCAGGCGCAGGATTTCCGAGCCATCCAGCGGTTCGGCCGTGAGCCGGGCCAGCATCTCGAAATGGGAGTGGGCCTGGCTGCCGGTGCTCTCAACGATCTGCCCCTGGCGTGCCGCCAGCAGGCGCACTGCCAGACCCTGGCGCAGGCCCAGCTCGACCAGCGAGGCGGCCGCGTCGACGGCCAGCTCCAGGGGAGGCGGATCGCCGCCCGTGGCGCTGGCCGCGCCGTTGATCAGCACCAGGCTGAGTCGGCGGGCGCTGGATTCCTGGTGCTCGCGGATCATCAGCTGGCCGGTGCGAGCTGTCAGGGGCCAGTGCACGGCGCGAATGTCCTCACCCGGCTCATAGGGACGGATGCGGCGCAAATCATAGCTCGAGCCGGCCCGGTTGTGGGTGCGGGCCGAGTAGGCCCGCCGGGGAGCCGCCTGCGTCAGTGCGGTGTGCTCGAGGAGAGGTCCGCGCGGGTAGACCACCAGCTCTCCCTCGGGGCGGTGTACCCGGGTGACACCGAACAGTCCGAAGGGGGTGGCCGAATAGAGCTGGATAGGGGGGACGGGGAACGCGCCCCGGCGCGGGCAGTCCACCTCCACTTCGGCCACCACGCGCCCGCGGGCAGGAATAGAGCTGAGCACCACCGGGACCTGGCCGGCCGAGACCGTGAGAAACCTGCGCGAGCGGGGGAGCGGGTTGTCGATCTCCAGGCGCAGCCGGGCCGTCTGGCCGGCGAAAACGGGCGCGCTGGGCAGGGCCCGCACCCGCAGGCCTGCCAGAGTGGCCCGCGAGCTGAAGAAGCTCGCCCCCAGCACGCCCCCGATCAGCGAGCTGACCACGAACAGCCAGCCCGTCTGGGTGTTCGTGGCCACGAAGAAGAGAAAGAAGGCGATGAACGCCAGCACCAGCTCGTCGGTGCGCGCTTGAAGGCTCTTGAGCAGGCGACGCATCCTCAGATCAGGCGAGCTGGTGGCCGCAATGACCGCAAAAAAGCGAATGGGCGTGCAGGGGAAGTCGGCATGAGGGGCAGCCCCGCGTCACCGCCAGGCCGCAGGCCATACAGAAACCGGACCCCGGCATCAGGCTGGCCTGGCAGCCCGAGCACAAAAGGATCGGCAGCGGCCCTCCCAGGGGGGCGGGAGCGGGTTGGTTGTGCCGGTGCTGGAAGGGGGAGAGCGCGACGCCCTTCTTGACCAGGTGAAGCCCGAAGATCCAGAAGAAGACCATCAGCGGCAGCACGCTCAGCATCAACAACGGTCGAGCGGAAAAGAGCACGAAGTCGTAGGCGCCGTGCATCACCGTGGCTACGGCCAGGCCGATCAAGAGCAGCTGGTTTTCGACTGCCTTGCTGGTCGCAAAGCGAGCCTGTCCGACGAAGTAGCCCATGCCCACGCCGAAAAGCGCGTGGGCCGGCACGGCCAGGAGGGCGCGCAGAATGCCAACTCCCACGCCACTGGTGAGCACGTAGAGGATGTTCTCGAGCAGCGCAAAGCCGAGCGAGGCGGCCACGCAGTAAACGATGCCGTCATAAGGCTCGTCGAACTCGGGATCACGGTAAAGAGTGAGCCGCACCACCACGAACTTGCCCAGCTCCTCGACCAGCGCGATCACGATGAAGGTGTGCACGAACAGCTGGATCAGGGGGGGCACCCCTTCTTCCGCCACGTCCGCGAAACGGCTGCCCAGCGTCTCGAGGATGATGGCCGGGATGACCGACAGCGCTCCCAGAAACATCACCAACACGATCTTGTTGCGCGGCTCGGGCTCGTAGCGGTCTTTGAGCCAGAAGAAATACATCAGGGCGATGGCCGGGGCCACCGCGATGATCAGCAGGTGGCTCAAGGTTTGCCCTGCAGTCGGGTCAGCACTTCGTTGGCGAGAGCCAGGGCTCGCTGCACGGCTTCCTGGGGAGGCAGCTTGCCGCTCACCGAGAGGGTCAGAGCGTCATCGAGAATGCCCCGGATGGACTCCCAGGCGGGCGTTCGGGGTTGCACGACGGCATGGCTCAACTCGCTCAAGCCTACGGCATAGTTGGGGTGCTGCTTGAGGAAGGCCTGGTAGTCCGCGCTCTGGATGGCTGAGAGCCGGACCGGCAGGTAGCCCGTCTCGGTGGCCCAGCGGGCGGTGATCTCGGGCGAGGTCACCCACCTGACGAAGCCCCAGGCGGCCTTCTGGCTCGAAGGGGTGGCTTGTGAGAAGATGGCCAGGTTGGTGCCCGCGGCCTGCACCGCCGGGGCGCTGCCGCGGGGCAGCGGGGCCACGCCCAGCTCGGGTAGATTACGCTCCAGGCTGGCCAGCTTGGAGGTGGTCTCGATGTACATGCCCGCCTGTCCTCGTCCGAACCGCTCCGAGGCGTCGGGGGCGAACACCGAGCTGTGCTCGCTGGCCAGGCTGGCCCAGAAGCTCATTCCCTGCTCTCCCAGGGGGCCGCCGAAGACGGCCTGATCGCCTACCACGAAGCTGCCGCCGTGAGCCACCAGGTAGTGGCCAAAGAGGTCCACGGTCGGCTCGGCCACGAGGCCCGGCAGCCCCGTCTTCTTGTGGATGATGCGGGCCGTCTCGCTCAGAGCCTGGTAGCTTCGAGGCGGAGACAGGCCCAGCTTCTCGAACAGCGGCCGGTTGTAGTAGAGAACGTAGATGCTCTTGTTGAACGGAAGGGTCACCATGCGGCCCTGGAAGCGGTTGGCGTCGCGAAAGACGGTGACAAAGTCAAGCTGCTCCGCGGCGGTCATCGGGTTCGGGCCCTCGAAGAAGCTGTCGAGCGGGGTCAGGGCCCCGATCTCGATCAACTGGGGCGTCCAGTTCTCGTAGACCTGGGCCAGAACGGGTGGTTGTCCCAGCGCCAGACTTTCCAGGAGGGCCCGGTTCAGGGCGGCGTAGTCGTTGCCGCCCGGCTGCTCGGCGCCCTTGAAGGTGGCCACGATGCGAGAACCGGGTTGGGCCCGGTTGTAATCCTCCACCAGGCGCTGAAGAGCTTCGCCGCGCGAGCCCCGCAGAGCGTGCCAGAAAGGCACTTCTTCCTGGGCTCGAGCCGGAAGTAGCAGAGTGAGGACGGCCGCCAGGGCCAGGAGGAGCTTGCCCACGAAGGATACCTTCTCTCGAGAATGCGATTCCCCCGCTGGAAGCCCGGCCGCAGACCCCCCAAGCGATTGCCGGCGGCCGGACTTCCAGCATAATCTGTTGGGTGTCGCGCAGCCGGAAACGTGTGTCAAGTGGGTTTCCGGCTGCGCTCCCAGGCTCACTGCAGGGGTAGCGAGAGCGGGGGCTGGTTGGCGGTAGTCAGCACGATCTGTGCCGGCACCGACTCCTGAGGAACTTCGAAGACCAGGTAGCCGAAGTTGATGCCGTGGGGGCGCAGCACCACCAACCAGAAATTACTGAGGTTGTCCAATCCGTTATAGGCGTTGCCCGACTGGTCCACCAGGTTGAACTTGCCCGTGTAGATCTGGACCTCGTTGGAAATGTTCTGCTGCGACAGGTAGACGATGACGAACTTGTGGCCACCCCGGGGCTTGTAGAATTCCTTGAGCGAGTTGACCGACTGGAGGTTGGTCACCGTGACCATGAAGATTGAGTTTTGCGAGCTGCGAGGCACGAACACGTCACCGATCGCGCGCGGCTGGGTGGGAGCGGGTGAAACGCCAGGGTTGCCGCTCTGAGCGATGTATTCGCCGGTCATGGGCGCGGTGGTCGGAGAGGGCAGGGTCATATCCAGAATGGGGGCGCGCATGTTGGGCGGCAGGTTCTGAGCGATGGAGGGAACAGCCCCCGGGCTCACCCAGGAGGGGTCGGAGACGACATTGGGATTGACTCCGCGAGCTGTGACCGGTCGCGGGGGAGGAGCCGAGGGACCGTAGGGGTCCACTGTGGGGGTAAAAGCGGGCAGGGGGGTCTTTACGGCTGTTGGTGCCGGCGGGGGGGGAGGACCGCCCTTCGTGTTGAGCAGGATGCGGCGGTTGGCCCCGTCCCATTCGACCGTGGTATCGGCGGCCCGGGCCAGAGCCTCGACCGGAACGTAGACGCGGCCCTCTTGCATCACAGGTGTGGCCTCGATGGTGACCCCGTTGATCTTGACCTGGTTCAGGTTGGAGTTCCACTGCACGCTGATGCCCAGCGCTCCGGCCAGAGCCTGAGCCGGAACATAGGCTACCCCTTCGCGCACCAGGCATGGAGCGGCGATACGCACCCCGTTGGCGTAAAGGGCCATCTCCTCTTGAGCCAGGGCCAGCCCAAAAAGGAGCAGAACCGTCAGGGCGAGAGTTCTTCCTGGTGTGCGCGCCAGCATAGGCAGAATATACCGATTCGCGCTCTGCTTGGGAAGACCCCCGCCGAGGGCGCCGGGTGGAGGAAAATTCCAGAGCCTTGTGAAAGCCTGCCTTCCGGGGCAGATTGCCCTTTTTTCTCGATACCGTCAGGGGCAAACAGTTGTGATGAAGGTAGTCAAAGGTGGAGCGTAAACCGTCCGCACAGGACTCGAT
>CAYYHB010000236.1:0-6235 GCA_964471395.1 uncultured Burkholderiales bacterium
GTTATCTGCACGGTCCCGCGGGGTCGGTCTCGTCGTGCTCGGTCACCAGCCGCAATCTCGCGGCATGGCACAACACCCCGGCAAACATCACCGGGGTCGCTTCTTCCAGGGTGATCCCGGCCGGGTCGGCCTGCTGACGCACGCGCACCAGCCCACCCAGCGACGGGTTCTCGTCAAACGCCTGCGCAATCGCATCCACCAGCGCATCCATCACCAGCTCCGAGGCCGCCGCATCGGCCAACGCCCGGTAACCGGTCAGCTCCCAAGTGGTGGTCACCCGGCGCCGCCCCGGCGTAACCCGCGCCGCGGCGAAGGCCGCGCGCCGCACAAACCACCCTTGCAGCACGTCCTGCCCGTCCTCGGTCGCCGCATACACCGCGCGCAGCCCGGTTTGGCCCGCTGCATAGCGCTCGTATGCGTGCACCATCCCGGCGCCAGGCACGGCCGCCAGCGTCGCCACGATCGCCGCGCGAATGTCTTGGACTTTGCTCATTGGGGGGCTCCGATGCGCTGTGCGATGCGCTCAACGGCCCGGCTCAGCCCGGCCTGAATCGCGCCCTGGTTGTCCTCGAACGTGTCACGAAACATGAAGGCCCCCTCGGTGCCCACGCGCGCGATCTTGCGTGCGATCGCCCACGCCGCCTGGCGCGCCTCTTTGCCGCGCAGGCCCAGCCTGGCCTGCGCCCAATGCTCCAGCGGCGCGACAGGCGGCATGTGCGGCTTGGCGCCCAGCTCCACCGCAGTCGCATAGCCGAGCGGCGAGCCCACACGGCCCTCTAGACCCAGTCCCTGCAGCTCGCGCACCTGGCTGGTGATGCTCGTGCGCAGCGTGCCCTGCGTCGTCGGCGTGCGCTCCTGCACCTCGCCCTGCAGATGCGCCATCGTCGTCTCCACAAAGCCGCGCAGCTCCTCGCGCACCACATCCGGCGCCTGGGCGATCTGCCGCCCCAGCCGCGCCACCTGTCGCGCATCGATCTCGACTTTCTGCACCATCACCGCCTCCTGTACATCCGCCCCCGCCCATGACTCGTGGGCAGGTTCAGGTCCACCACCACCCCGGCCGCATCCACGCGCGGCTGCTCCACGCCCTGGGCGTTGATCTCGATGCCCAGCGTGGCGAAGTAGCGGTTGCGGTAGGCCTTGGCGCGGGCGGCCCACTCGCGTGCGGGGTGCGCCTGATCGACGCGGTCGGCTGCGATGGTGCTGTCTTGCGCGCTGGCATGCGCCGTGGCGATCTGCTCGGCCAGCAGGCTGGCGGCGTAGCAGGCCACGGCCTCGCGGTGCGGGGCGGGGATGGTGCTGGATGTGGCGTCGACGACGTGCGGCGCGGTGTAGTGCAGGCGCGCGGTGGCGCCTGGCGTGGCCGCCTGCAGCAGGCCGATCACCTCGCCCGTGGGCGTGCGCCACATCGCCCAGGCGTCCGCCTCGAGCGGTACCGGCGGCGTCACCACAGGGCATTCGACAATGCGCAACAGGCTTTCGCCCGCCACCCAGCCCGCGGGCAGCGGCACCGTGGCGCCGTCGGCGGTCACCACGTCCTCCACCACCTCGCGCGGACGGTCGGCGCTGTAGCGCACCAGCGCCAGCTCGATCGCGCGCTCGCGCTGGGCGGGCGTCACCTGGTGCGCTGGGTTGCGCACCAGGTCGTCGATCAGGTCTCGCAGGTCGGGGAGGTTAACGGCGGGCATCGCGGCACCATGGGCAGGGGATGCCGCAATGGTGTCGCGCGCGCGCGTGGCCTACGAAGTAAAGGGGTTTTGGGCTTTCGCGGGGAGGGGCAGCGAGCCCGCGCCCGGCGGGTCAGCGTGGCAGCGCCACGGGAAGAATCGCCTCGAGCACCAGGCGGTCGCCGTTGCTGGTGTCAGTCGTGCAGGTGAGCAGGTATTCCGTGTCCGGCGCACCGCCCATCACCCGCGCAAGCACGTTGGTGCCCGACACCGCCGGCACGCCGGCGAGCATCGCCTGGGGCGCCGCGTCCGCGCCCTTGCGCACAGACACCACCACCGCGGCCGACGGCGCCAGCGTCACGCCCGCGCCCAGCTCTCGCGCAAAGCGCCAGGTAATCGTCACCGCCTCGGCGGGGCGCTTTTCTGGGAGTCGCTTGATCATCATGCCATCACCACCCGCGCCGTCCCGGCGCATCGACCACCCAACGCCGCCCCGGCGCATCCACCACCCAGCGGGGCGACTCGATCAACACCAGCGCATCCGCATCCACCGCCGTCGCGCTGCCTGCAGCCACTGCCGCGCCCGTGGCCGCCAGATCCACCTGCACCACCAGGTAACCCGCACCCATCGCCTGCACAAAGCCGGCGCCGGTCAGCACCACCTGTGCCACGACTCCTGCCGCGCCAGCGGCCTGCGCCGCACCCGACGCGGCCAGCGCGTCCACGCCAGCCACTTCGCCATCAATTGCCGCGCTGCCGCTGGCCTGCGCAACCGCCGAGGCAGACAGCCGCACCTCGAGCACCAGGGCGGCCGTGCCCAGCGCTTGCGCCGAGCCCCCCGCGGCGAGCTGTCCGGCCTCGCTGCCGGTGAGGGTGGCGGTGCCGGCGGCCTGGGCAGCGCCGGCGGCAGCGGCGGAAAGCTGCGCGGCGAGCGTGACGTCGCCGGCGGCCTGGGCGGCGCCGGCGCCGGCGAGCAGGATCTGCGCGGACAGGCCCGCGGCGGCGGCGGCTTCGGCGAGGCCGGCGGCGGAGATTGTCACAGTGGCCGCGACGGCCGCAGACCCGGCGGATTGTGCGCCGCCAGTGGCGGCGAGGTCAGCCGCGACGGCGCCGTCCGGGCTTGCGGCGCCGGTGGCGACTGCGAGACCGATGGCGGACAGGGCGACGTCGACAGAGGGGGACGCGGCGCCGGTGGAGACGGAGATGCCGACAGCAGCCAGATCCTGCGCGACTGGGTCGTCGAACCAGCCGGCTGCGTCTGTCGCCTGCAGCGTCTCCATCCACTTGACGCCGATCCATTCGTGCGTAGCGACCGATGTATCGCCGCGCTGCTGCACCTCCGGGTCAAATGCGACAGTCGCGCCTAAGGCAGAGTGCGCCCACCAGTGATCCGTAACCTCCATGTCTGAGGTGTAATCGAGTGGGGAGACGCCGAAAATCGACGTGCCGATGTTGATCATTGCCGTCGTCGCGGCTGTCTTCGTCGTCTGTGTAGACGGGATGTACAGATTCGTTTCCGAGCTGTAGCCATGCCAGCTCAAGAACGCATCGCACGACCCACCAAGATCGGAAAGCACGGCGGTTTGTGTTGCCGCCACCTCTGCCAGAGTCGGTGTTCCGCCCACCGCAAAGTCACGGTTCGGGTCGGTTAGGCTGCGGAAGTTATGGCGTCGGTGTCCGCCCTGGAGTCCGTTGGGTGTGATGTTGAAGTACAGCCATACATCCCATTCCGCGCGGAAAGCAGCGGCAGCGGCGGACGGGTCTTCCAGCATCCAGCGCACAGCAGCGACGAATGGAATCCACGGCGAGGACTCGCCCTGCACATGTACGCCCGCAAACTTTACGAGCTTCTTCGTGCGGCCTGCGCCCCACGATAGTTTGATCGCGTACATCGGGTTAGCCCCGATCTGCCGTCCAAGCTCGTCAGTCTCCGATGGCGACGTGAAATACACCCCCGATGCGTTTGCCGACGCGGCAGGCTGCGCCACGGCGGCATGCGTGGTCAGCAGCTCGGTAGCAAACGCATCCGCTTCTTGCTGACGCCCCATCGGGTGCGTGGCGACATAGACCCGACCAGCAGGCAGCGGCTCCGTGAATTGGAATTCAATGTAGCCGGTTGATCCGCCGACGAGCGTGCGCGACGGCGCGCGATTCCACGTCTGAAAGTCTTGCGTCCAAAACGGCTTGAACTCGGTGCCAGGCGTTGCAGTAGGCGTTGAAAGGTTGGCGCGGTTAAGTCTGAAGATCGGTCGCTTGCCCTCTGCGTTCTCGACCGCGAACAAAGCCTGCCGCCATCCCGATCCGTTTGTTCCGCTGATCGCAGCGGCGCGGAAGTCGATGAAGACTGTCGGCGTTTCCGTATCCGGGGCCGTGATCGTCGATAGCGTTTGTGATGCGTTGCCGCCGTCGATTGCCGTGACGAGGGTAAGCACCGACCACCCGGCCTCGATGCTCTCAAGCACAAATCCCGGATCGACTGTGGCTTCGATCGACTGGAGGACAAAGCCGCTCATCGCTTAGTCCTCAACAACGGTGGCCGGGAAGACGCCCCGCACCGTACCGGAGACCACAAGTACAACATCGAACTGCGCGGCGAGCGTCTCGAAAGCGGCGTTTGTGATATCGAGCGTTCCTGCCGTGATCGTGGCTGCGTTTGCCTGATACGCGATTGCGCGCGTCGCTGCACGATCGAGAACGGTCACATCAGCCGTGCCGGAAAATGTAGCCGTCTTGGTTTTGTCGGTGTAGATCACTTCGTTAATGCGAAGCTTTTTCGTGAGGACAGCCGTTGTGCTGAACGTCGCCAATGAAGACCACGACCCGCCGCCCGCTTCGTTGACCGCGCGAACCTCGATGTCGTATTCCGTGCCCTCGGTCAGCCCGCTGATTGTTGCGGGCGATGCGCCTAGCGATTGCGCTGCGCCACCGTCGATGCGGTATTCGAAGCCTGTCGTGTCAAAGCCCGAATACGTGTATGGGACCGTCGCGGACGTTGCAGAGGGCGTAATCGTCCCAATCGTCGGCGCGCCTGCTGGCACCACTTCCGGGTCATAGAAGTACGGCAGATCACCATTTGTGCCCACGCCAATCGCCAGCACCTCAAACGTGACGCCTGTCGTCAAGGTCATCACGCCGATCGCGCCTGCCGCAGATGGCGTGGCGCGCGTCTCGGTGTTGGTGTAGCTCTCGGCAGACGGGTCGTTTGCGGGCGCGATGCTTCGATAGATCGTGCTGCCAACGCGGCGCAGGCGTACCCAGTACAAAGACGAGTAGGCCCAGGCGCCACCGAGGGTCTGGTTCGGCAGCGTCGTGCCGGTGCCGCCTTCATAAACAAGCGTTCGCATGTAGCGCCCGCTGTCTGACAGGAGCGCGAGGTTTGCAGTAAAGCAGCTTTCCGTGCTGGCCGCTCCTGCGACGTGCGACACAGGTGCGAGCACGAAAGCGTTTGCGGCCGCTGATGCTGGGGTTCGCACTAGGAGCGCAATGTCACACTCGTCGCGGTCAGGGTCGGCGTCTATCGCGTTCAGGGTGTAAGCGCGACGGCCCGATGCGGTCCGCGCAATTCGCAGCGCCTTTCCACCACCGCCCGCTGCGTCTGCAATGACTTGGTACGTGGCCGCGTCAGTGGCCCATCGCTTTGTCCAGCCCGCAGGTTCGGCGCCAATTGTGTCGTTCTTGAAGTTGCGGAAGTAACGCGCCATTTATCCACGCCTCATCATTTGTTTGATCATCCTGCCAACAGCGAACAGCCGCACCCGCAGAGGATTCGTCCCCCCTTGTCCCTGTTGATGGTGTAGGCGGCGAGCGCGAGGTGGGGCATGGCGTCTGGCGCGCTTAGTTGTCGATCTGGAACGTCAGCGAGTTCGCAGGGAAGCTCACCGTCACGCCGGCCGCCGACACGTTGAACGGCGCGGTCAAATTGATGCAGATCCACCGATTCCCCGAGCTCGCCGCATCCATCAACCAGACGCTCTGCAGGTTGCCCCAGGCGGCGGTCGATTGCGGGAATGTGATTGCGGCGTTGTTGCTGGTCGTGCCGCCGGTGCCCGAGCTGGCCACCGTCGAGCCCGCAGACTGCGTGCCCGCCCAGTTGGTCAGCGACGACACCACGGACACCCGCGCATAGCTGCCGCCGGCGACTTCCGTGCCCGGGCCTGCGTCGGTGCACGTGTCCGTGCCCAGCGCCCAATAGCCGGTTGCCGGGGCGCCGAGCGTCTGGCCGCGCAGCAGCGCGTCGATGACCTTGTTCTCGGCGTAGTTCGAAAGGTCGGCCGCTTGCACCGGCGCAGCCACCAGCGCGGCGGCAAAGCTGGCGAGCACGACCAGGCAGGTCGCGAGGATCTTCTTCATGTCTGGGTTCTCCAGTGGATGTTCATGGGGCGTTTTTTTCGGCGAGGTACTCCCGCGGCCAGTGCCGACGCCCCTGCGGACCGGCCTGCGGGATCAAACCCTCTCGTCACGGGGCGCAATGCCCCTCGGGGTTGTTGCTTACGCCACCACCGCCTTGTAGAAGCCGCGGAAGTCCATCACCGCGCCGCTGTAGATGTGGCGGATCTTGTAGGTGATCT
>CAYYHB010000237.1:0-6203 GCA_964471395.1 uncultured Burkholderiales bacterium
GCCTCCACCCAGGCCGCCCGGTCGACCCAGAAGGTCCACTCGCCGCGGTCCTCGCGCTGGCCCAGGTAGTGCTCGGGGAAGCGCTCCTCGAGCTTCTTGCCCAGCTCGGCCGGGCTCACTGGGGCTTGGGATGGCGCAGGGCCATCGGCAGACCGGAAGTGGATTGGGGGGCCGATCCGGGAGGAATGCCCTTCGCGATCTTCTCCTGCAACATCTGAAAGCCCGCAATCAGGGCCTCGGGCGTAGGCGGGCAACCGGCCACGTAGACGTCCACCGGCACGATCTTATCCACCCCCTGCACGATGGCGTAGTTGTTGAACACGCCGCCGCAAGAGGCGCAAGCGCCCATGGAGATGACCCACTTGGGATCGGGCATCTGCTCATAAATCTGGCGCAGCACCGGAGCCATCTTGATGGAGACGCGCCCGGCCACGATCATCAGGTCGCTCTGGCGGGGGCTGGCCCGGAATACCTCCGAGCCGAAGCGAGACAGATCGAAGCGAGAGCCGCTGGTGGCCATCATCTCGATGGCGCAGCAGGCCAGGCCAAAGGTGGCCGGCCAGATGGAGTGCTTGCGGGCCAGGTTGGCAATGGAGGCCAGGGTGGTGGTGAGGAACCCCCCGGCATTGGTCTGCGCCCAGGGGAAGACGGAATCGCTGGTGTAGATGACCTTCTCCTGAGGCTTCAGAACGTCCATTTGAAGGCTCCCTTGCGCCAGACATAGGCGTAGCCGAGCAATAGCACGGCGCAGAAGATCATGATGTCGATCAGAGCGGGAATGCCGACTTCGCGCAGCACCATCGCCAGCGGGTAGAGGGCCGCTGCCTCCACGTCAAAGATGAGAAACAGCATCGCGACCTGCAAGAACTTGACGGGAAAGCGCTCGGGCATGGGCGCAAGGTCGGTCAAACCGCACTCATAGGGCGCCAGCTTGGCCGCGGTGGGGCGCTTGGGACCGAAGAAGAGCGTCAGGGCGGAGAGAACCGTGGCGATCACCACGGCCACGCCGATCATGACAAATATGGAGTAGAAAGGCTGCACGTATCCTCAGACTTTACGGGCCAAAATCGACTTTGTGAATTTTAGCACAAAGCCTAAGATACGCTGCCTGAGCCGGGAATCCTACTTCAAAATCTTGTCCAGCTCGCTGGCGCTCCTCAGCGTGGTGATCATGCTGACCAGCTTTCTGGCCCCCACTTTGTCTTCCAGGGCCAACATCGTCTTGATGCCCACTCCGTAGACAGGATCGGAGTGGTTGCGCACGTTCTCGGCGTGCTGGTAAGCCCCGATGGAATCGTAATACTTCATCTCGATCCAGCAGGCGAAGCCTTCGCGCAGCACAAGGTCCTGGTCGCGAGGGCAGTTGTCGAACTGCCAGGCGTGGGTGTACTCATGGGCCGTCACGCCCGAGCAGACGTCGCGGTTCCAGCCTTTCATCACGTAGATCTGGTGCTTGCCGCCCTCGAAGGTGTAGAGCCCGACCTCGGCCCCCTTGTAGGGGCTGCCAGCAAACTTGGCGTCCATCACGCTCTCGTGCACCAGGTTCATCTGCACCGGGTAGCTGACCCGGAAGTTGTAGTTCTTCTTGAGGTAGGCCATCACATCGTCAAGGATTTTGCGAGCTTTGGCCGGATCTTCGATCTTCTCGTAAGGGTCGGGCTTGTCGCCCAGCCTGGCCCAGGCGCCGCCCCACAAAATCAGGCACAAAAGCAGGATTAACGGGCGTTGGTTGCGCATAAGCTGCGGTTCGCCACGACATACCTGATCCCTTGGAGGTTCCCCAACGTGCGCACTTTGAGCTTGATCGCCCTGATGATCTGCCTGCTTGCCAGCCTGGCTGCCCGGGCCGCTGACGAAGACGAAGACTCTCCCAAAGCCAACTTTCTCAAGTTCAAACTGGCCGCCGTGAACGGCGACCGCTACCCCTACGGCTGGGTGCTGGTGGACGGCTACCAGTTCGGAATGGGCGCCCAGAAGCTGCGCCCGCAGGAGATCTACACCGTGTGGATGGTCAAGCCCAACGGCGAGAAAGTCGGCGTCGGTGAGGCTCCCTACTCGTTCGAGACGCGCGAGTCGGGCGAGGGCAAGTACGTGATCAAGATGCCCGACAACCAGATCTTCTCGGGCGAGTTCAGCAAGGTGGTCATCTACCACCATCCGGACCACAACCCCCTGACCATGGAGGGCATGCTGCCCATCCTGGAGGGAAGCATGAACCAGTAAGCTCACGGGACCAGCCCCGGTCGGGAGCGAAGTAGACCACATGCTCTCTCATCGCGAGCGCCGCCGCTTTACGCCCGAGGAATATCTTCAGCTCGAAGTGACCTCAGAGACCCGAAGCGAATACTGCGACGGGGAGATCTTCGTTATGACCGGGGGGACCGTCAATCATAACTGCATCGTGACCAATGTGGTCGAGGGTCTACGCGCGGCATTACGGGGCAGCTCCTGCCGAGTGTTTCACTCGGACGTGCGGTTACTGGTGGAGCGCCATACCCTGTTCACCTATCCCGACATCCTGGTGGTTTGCGGGCCTCTCCCCTTGCTGAAGGGGCGCACCGACATCCTGACCGACGCCCGCCTGCTGCTCGAGGTCCTCTCACCCTCAACCGAGGCTTACGACCGGAGCGACAAATTCCGCATGTACCGCGCTCTGCCGTCGCTCGAAGAATATGTGCTGATATCCCAGGACCGGCCGGCCGTTGAGCGCCACCAACGACTGCCGGACGGCGAATGGCGGTGGAAGGAGTGGCTCAGTCTTGAAGACTCCCTCGAACTGGCCTCGTTGAAGGTGAGCCTGCAGCTCAGCGAGATCTACCGGGACCTGCCACAGGTCTGAGGTCCTCCCCTCCCCGCTTTGTCCGAGTGGCAACCTTTCTGTTACATTTCGGCCTGGACCGGGCTGCCTCCGCGAGCGAGAATCAGACAACGGTCAGAGCATGCCTTTTCAGGGTCCTTTCAGGACCCGGAGGTAATCTGACAGCGGAGCAATCTGATGGCCGACTTGATGACGATACCGCGGCTGAACATGGGAGCCCCCCTCGGGTGGGTGACCCCCATCGCGCCGCTTGCGAACCCGTTCGGCGGTCAACTCGGCGGCCTGGATCAGGTTTCCCTCGGCAACGAGGTCTCCGACAGCGCCTTCTTCGCCCAGCTCAACCAGATGCGCGCTTCGGCGCTGGCCAGCCGGATGGCGGCCGTGACCGGGCAGCCGATGTCGATGGGCAGCCCCTACGAGAGCGGCTCGTCGCTCACCGATTTCGCGGCCCAGATGGCCGCCCTCAAGCAGATGGCCCTGGCCAACGCAGCCCAGAACGGGCGCAAGCAGGGCGAGCCCAAGAAGGACGGCCAGACTGGCCAGGCCGAGGGCGGCCGTTTCAGCATCACCGCCAGAGCCATCGAGCGCGACGGCCAGATGGTGCCGGTCAAGAGCATCTCCATCCACGAAGTCGGCAACTGGGGCGGCCGCAAGCCCAAGTCTCGCGACGTCGAGCAGTACTGGGACTCGTGGGACCGCTCCAACCTGGAGAAGACCAACAGCTTCGATAGCCCAACCAAGCCGGGTGCCTACTACCAGGTGACGGTGACCTGGGCTGATGGCAGCACCAAGACCGTCGACCGCCAGATGCCCGAGAGCGGCGACTACAACGAGACCATCTACTCCGGCTGGTAAGTTTCATCCCGCTGACCGTGCCACCGGGGTCGTAGACCAGGAGCCCGGGCTCGCCGAGCAGGCCACCAGAACTGCGACCGCAACGAAGCGCACTCAGAACGCGAGCTCAAATGCCTTGGCCGGATTTTCCAGCCACCTAGTTCTCGGCCCCTCCCTTCGTGCCGCCTGCTCCCCCGGCCGACGCCAGCCAGGCGCTCCTGGCCGAACTGGAGCGCCTCCGCGGCGAACTCCAGTCCGCCCGCTCCGAGTCGCAGAGCGCCGAGGCTCACGGAGGTCGTAACTGGTCGTTTTTGGTGGTCGAAGGCGAGGCGGAGCGGAGGATCCCCAGCCTCTCCTTTTCTCCTAGCTCTGGAGCAAGCGGCAGGCGACCTGCCGAGAGTCAGCGAACTGAGACGATGCCGTGCTGGACTTTCGCCAGGCCAAGGACCGCAGGCGATTCTACCTTCGCCGTGGATTGCACAAGCGCTCGGTGGGGGCTGGGAGCGACCTTCAGCGGCTCATGGATCTTCCAAGGACTCCTGTTGCCGTGACGCCTGATGAACTTTTCGGGGACATACCCACAGTGGTTGTCGGTGGGATTGCTGCGCGCGCTTATGCGCCGGAGCGCCAGACCAAGGACATCGATTTTCTGATCGACCATGAGCGGTTTGGCGAGGCGGTCGCCAGGCTTCGCCTGGCAGGGTTCTCCAAGGACCGCGATCTGTTGTTTCCAAACGCGTCGCTCCAGTTGTACGGCCAGGCGTGGAGCCGAGGCGACGAACTGGTGGACATCGTGGCCACGCCCCAGGAGTGGGGACGGCGAGCACTGGAGGAGCCGGTCTTCGATCAGACAGGACTGCGCGTGGTGGCCTTACCCTATCTCGTACTGATGAAGTTTGACTCCGCCCGCGGCATCGATCAGGGCGATCTGACTCGAATTCTGGGACGACTGTCGGACGACGAGGTCGACCTGCTCATTCAGAAAGTCGGGCCATACTCATCGGACCCTCTGTTTGCGGACGATGTCCGACAATACGTGCAGTTGGGGCGCTGGGAGTGGGAGAACAGCCCGTCAGGGGACACGACACGAAAAGGACTGGAATGAGCGGTCGAGTCCTGTCCCGGGTCCGCCTGGGGGGTGATGGCTCCTGGCCTTCTTCGTGCGCGGCGACTGAAACGTTGCGTTCCCTCCGGTGAGCCTCGAAACGCTCATGCAGCCAGGCCTGAGCTTCTCGAGCAGTCGTCGAACTCACCCTGAATTCGCCTCCGGCTTCAACCGGTAATGTCCAGGTTCTTGCCCAGGTAGCGCGAGCGCCGGGCCCGTTCCACCACCTCGTCGGGGAGCTTTACGGGCCGAAGGCATGAAGGGCACTGCAGCTCTCCCGCCACAGCCTCCTCGGTAGTCCAGTCCGGTAACAGGGCCCGACAGTCGGGGCACTGCATGCGCTTGATGGGGTCGATGCGTCCGAGCTCAGCCATTCCCACAAGTTCTCAGCCGCAAAGCGACTGCCCTGCCAGCAGGGCATGGGTCCGGGCAGGCTCGAAATCCTACGCCTGATGCTTTTGGGAGTCGACTGCGGCGGTGACCGCAGCCTGTGCGTGCTGACCGATGGGCGGGGCAACCTGCTGGCCCAAGGCCACGCCCCCGCCCCGGGCGAGTCCAACCTGGAGGAAGTCCTGCGGACGGCCGTGGCGCCCTGCCTCGAGGTCGTGGGAGAGGGCGACGCCACGACGGTGGTGGCCATCCCCGGGCTCGATCAGCGCCAGGCCCGCATGCATGCCCTGGCGGTGGTGCGCAAGGTGCTGCCCGAGCGCCTGGCGGTCTGGCTCTGCTCCAGCCTGGAGGCCGAGCTGGCCGGCTCGCTGGGGGGCCGCCCCGGCCTTCTGATCCACGCCGGGATGCGGGCTGCCGCGGCCGGGCTCGAGCGCTCGGGCCGCTTCTGGAGCACGGGCGAATCGCAGGCGGTGCTGGGCGACGAGGGGAGCTCGCTGTGGCTGGCCAGCCGCACGCTGCAGCTGGCCGTACGCGGTATGGAAGGCCGCATGGCCCGAAGTCCGCGCCTGGAGCGCACCCTGGTAACCTACTTCGGGGTGGACGACCTGAACGAGCTGCTGACCCTGCTCGACCGAGGCCACCTCACCCCGGGCGAGCTGGCCGGCTCGGTCTCGGTCATCCTCGAGCTGGCCGCCTACCCCGGTCCGGATCCGGCCTGCCGGGCGCTGATCCTGAAGGCCAGCCGTCAGCTGGTGCAGCTGACTCGCCAGGCCTCGGGCCGGGGTCGCTGGGCCAGTGCCCCTACCGCCTCCTGGAGCGGCAGCGCGCTCCACGGGCCCTTGCTGGAGGCTTTTCAGACCGAAGTCTTCAAGTACCTGCCCGACCTGCGCTGGCGCCCGCCCGTCTTCCCTACCCCGGGCGGCTGCCTGCTGCTGGCTCTGGCTGCCGCCGCCGTGGGCACCCACCGCGGCAGCGGGGGGCTCAAGCCGGGGCTGACCTCCATCCCCCCGGGGCCGGGGGTGCGCAACGTCGATCAGGACGTGTGGCGCGAGGCCT
>CAYYHB010000238.1:0-6202 GCA_964471395.1 uncultured Burkholderiales bacterium
CGCGGCCGCCGGCTACGAGCCGATCCCGCTCACGTTTGACGAGATGCACGCCCAGGGGGGAGTGCGGCCGCACTGGTCCTCCTTTTTGCGCTCCTTTGAAGCCATGGGCGCAGAGACGCTGGCTCGCAGGTGGACCGAGGTGCGGCGTCTCATGCGCGAGAACGGGGTTACCTTCAACGTGCACGGCGACCCGGGTGGGCTCGAGCGTCCCTGGGAGCTCGATCCGCTTCCTCTCCTGCTCGACGAGAGCGAGTGGACCAGCCTCTCAGCCGGCCTCGTGCAGCGTGCCCAGCTGCTCGACCTGGTGCTCGAGGATGTCTACGGCGCCCAGGACCTTGTGCGCGAGGGCCTCCTGCCGCCTGAGCTGGTCTTCGCTCACCCGGGCTTCTTGCGTCCCTGTCACGGGTTGCCGGTGGCCAGCCAGAGCCGACTCTTGCTTTACAGCACCGACCTGGTGCGGACTCCCCAGGGCCAGTGGATGATCCTGCGCGACCGCACCCAGGCCCCGGTCGGGGCTGGCTACGCCCTGGAGAATCGCCTGGTGCTGAGCCGCCTTCTCCCCGAGCTGTTCCGCGAGTGTCGTTCGGCCCGGCTGGGGCCCTTCTTCGAAGGGCTGCGGACCTCGCTGGAGAGCCTGGCCGCCCTCAATCCCAACAATCCGCGCATCGTGTTGCTCACCTCGGGCCCCGAGAGCCCGGTTTACTTCGAGCACGCTTATCTGGCCCAGTACCTCGGCTGCGCCCTGGTGGAAGGGGACGACCTGACGGTGCGCGACAATGCCGTCTATCTCAAGCAGCTGGAGGGCCTGCAACCGGTGGACGTGATCTGGAGGCGTCTTGACGACGCTTTCTGCGACCCGCTCGAGCTGCGGGGAGACTCCTGGTGGGGAGTGCCTGGCCTGGTTCAGGCCGTGCGCTCGGGAAACGTTGTGGTGGCAAACTCGCTGGGCAGTGGCTGGCTGGAGACGCCCGCCCTGGGCCCGTTCTTGCCGGCTCTGTGTCGCCATTTCCTGGGCCAGGAGCTGGAGGTCCCCGGGGTTCCCAGCTGGTGGTGCGGTCATCCCGGCGCCTGTCAGCACGTTCTGAGCCACCTGGAGCGGCTGGTGGTGCGCACCGCGTTCCCTCAGCAGACCTTCCTGGGAGGGCGGCGAGCCGTCTTCGGGGCCGAGCTCTCCCGCACCGAGCGTGAAGATCTGGCCCGCCGCATCCGAGCGCGTCCCTATGCCTGGGTGGCCCAGGATCAGGTTTCCATGTCGACCTCGCCGGTCTGGAGTGGCCAGCGCCTGGAGCCTCGTCACATGGTGTTGCGCGCCTTTTTGTCCAGTCGTGAGGATGGCTTCGAGGTACTGCCCGGGGGGCTGGCCCGGGTGGCTCGCACGGCCGACTCGCTGGTGGTCACCCTGTCGGCCTCGGGGGGCAGCAAGGATACCTGGGTCATCTCCTCCGAGGAGCCCTCTTCCAGCACCCACCCTGTGGCTCGTCCGGGCGCCCAGGTGGGGCTGTCGCGGGGCGGCAACGACCTGCCCAGCCGGGTGGCCGACAGTCTGTTCTGGCTGGGTCGCTACGTCGAGCGGGCCGAGGGCATGGTGCGCTTGATTCGAGGCTGCCTCGAGCTGTTGGGCGACCCTGAGGACGCGGGAACGGTGCCGCGCCTTCTGGACGTGCTGCATCCGGAGGAGGGCGAGGATTGGCCCCGCATCCGGAAGCTGGCCCTCGAGTCGAAGAAGTTCGGGCTGGCCTTTTTGTTGCGCCAGGTGCACCGGCTCAGCACCAGCGTGCGCGATCGGGTCTCGGTGGATTGCTGGCGCATTCTGACCGGCCTCACCATCGGTCCGGCCGAGCACGAGCGAGTGCTGATGGACCAGCTCGAGGAGCTGATCACCGAGCTCTGGGCCTTCTGCGGCATGGCTACCGAGAGTATGTCGCGCGGTTACGGCTGGCGCTTCCTGGATCTGGGACGGCGCCTGGAGCGTGCCGTGCGCACCGTGGAGCTGGTTCAGGGGACGCTGGTGGAGTCGGGGGCCCACGAGGACGCCCTCCTGGAGGCAGTGCTGCGCATCTGTGACTCGGGCCGCACCTATCGGCGACGCTATCCGGCAGGTCTGCAGGTGGCTCCGGTGCTGGATCTCATCCTTTGTGACGAGTCCAACCCGCGCTCGGTGGCTTTCCAGCTGGCGCAGGTTGAGGAGCACCTGAGCCAGCTGCCCGATCAGAAGGCCCTGCGCAGCCCCGAGCAACGCCTCGCCCTGGCTCTCCTGACCGACCTGCGCCTGCTGGACGTGGCCGCCCTGGCGGCGGAGCCCAGGCGCCGCAGGCTCTTTCTGGAGAGCTGCGAGCAGCGCTTGCCCCAACTTGGCGATGCCCTGAGCCGTCACTACCTGGTGCACGTGGCCCCCGCCCGCCAGCGTCCCCCCCTGCCCCTGGAGGAACGCCACGAATGAAGTATCGAGTGCGCCATACCACCCACTACGGCTACGAGGACCCGGTTTCACTGGGCCATAATCAGGTGATCGGCGCCCCCCGTCCCCATCCGGGGCAGGAGGTGAGCGAGGTCCGCCTGGAGATCGAGCCCGTTCCGGCTGTGGTTGCACGTCGCCGCGACTATTTCGGCAATTCGGTCACCTTTTTCGAAGTGCACGAGCCCCACACCGAGCTCACCGTCACCATTCGATTCCTGGTCGAGGTGCAACCGGCTCAGGAGTACACCGCCTCGCCCCCCTGGGAGCAGGTGGCGGAGCAACTGGTGGGCGATCGGGCCTACCTGGCCGAGCGGGCATTCTGCTTCGACTCGCCCTATGTGGAGGCGGGCGAGGACCTGGCTGACTATGCCCGGGCTTCGCTGACCCCTGGTCGGCCTCTGGTGGAAGGGGTGCTCGACCTGATGGCGCGCATTCATCGCGAATTTCGCTATGACCCCGAGGCGACCGACCTGTCCACCGGTCTGAAGGAGGTTCTGAGCAACCGCCGCGGCGTCTGTCAGGACTTTGCCCACCTGCAGATCGGCATGCTGCGCTCGCTGGGGTTGGCGGCTCGTTACGTGAGCGGCTATCTGCTGACCACCCCTCCCCCGGGTCAGGCTCGGTTGGTGGGGGCCGACGCCTCCCACGCCTGGTTGTCGGTGTTCTGCCCTCCCTACGGATGGGTGGACTTCGACCCCACCAACAATCAGATCCCCTATAACAGCCACATTACCATGGCCTGGGGACGTGACTACGACGACGTTTCCCCGGTCAAGGGGGTGGTTCTCGGAGGGGGGGAGCAGAAAGTCTCGGTGGCGGTCGACGTTCTGCTCGTGTGAAGGGGTTGCCCTGACTCGTCCGAAGGGCGCAGGCATGACGCTCGACTTTGCTTTCCTTTGCGACTACGCTGACGCCACCGGGAAGGTGAACGCCCTGGGCATCGGGGTGGACAGCATTTACGCTCCCCAGGTACCGGCCCGTCATCCCCAGTTCTTTGTGGTGGTGCAGATGCGAGCCAGCGTGGTGGAGGCCGGAGCCCGCAGCTTTACGGTCTGTCTGATCGACGCGGACGGCCGGTCGCTCCTCGAGCAGAACGGGCAGTTCGAGCTGGCCCGTCCGGTAGGAGGCACCGAGACCAACGCTCGACTGGTCATGGGCTTCTATAACGTGGAGTTTCCGCGCTTTGGGCGTTACTCTTTTCACATCGCCGTGGATCGAACCGAGCTGGTGCGGATCCCCCTCAACGTGCTGCCTATCCCCGGCGCAGGGTGATCAGCCCTACTTCGGGGGGCACCCGGAATCGCACTGGCAGCACGGCCAGCCCCACACCACGCGAGACCACCACCGGCCAGGCCGGGCCCTGCACCAGCCCGCCCGCGTAGCGCGGGCCATAGGCGCTGGGCACGATGGGCGTGCCAAGTCCCGGGAAGCTGACCTGGCCTCCATGGGTGTGCCCGCTTAGCTGGAGATCGAAGCGCAATTGAGGGAAGCGATCGGGAAGAAGCTCGGCCACGTCGGGATTGTGGCTCAGGAGAACCCGCGGACAATCGGCGGGCACATCCTGCAGAGCTTTCTCGGGATCGACGCTGTCCTCCCACAGGTCGCCCACCCCGCAGATTGCCAGACAGGGGCCGACGGGCCGATCGCTCAGTCCCCGGGCGCTGAGAAAGACGCGCTGGTTATCGATCAGGGGCAGGCGGTGGCGCGCAAACTCGGCCCGGCAGGCCTCAGCGCCCTCCCAGTGGTCGTGATTGCCAAGCACAGCCAGGCTGCCCAGGCGGGCTTTCAAACTCGTCAGAACTGAGATTCCATCGGGGATCGAGGCCGGGGTTTCATGCACGTAGTCGCCCGTCAAGAGCACCAGATCGGGCTCTTCGGCGTTGAGCATCGCGATGGCCCTCCGGATATGCATGAGTCCCACCAGGGGGCCATAGTGGCTGTCGGAGAAGTGCCCGAGCTTGAGGCCATCGAGCTCGGGCGGCAAGTTGGCAATCTTTAGCTCGTAACGCCGGAGCCTGAGCCAGGAGGGCTCCACCAGCACGCTGTAGAGGGCAGTGCCCAGGATGGGAGTCAGCAGCAAGCCTGCCAGCAGGTGGCGGCGCTTGCCTTCCAACGGTTGCTCGCGCACAGCTCTCAGCAGGCGGGTTACCTCGTGCACCAGCCACACGGCGGTGACGTAGCCGAAGCCACCCAGCAAGCTGCGAGCCAGATAGTAGCTCGCGCTATGGTGGTGGTCGTGGGCTGCGAATAACATCCCGGCGGCGATGGAGAAGGGAGTCAGGGCCAGCTCCGCCACGTTGGTGAGCGGCCGGAGCGGCCACAGGTGCATCCCCGAGGCGCCACAGAGCCAGAAGAAGGCAGACAGGCCGAGGCCTCCCAGCAGCCAGGTCACCGATGCATGACCATCCAGACCAGCACGATGGCCAGGAACCAGAACCAGACGTCATTGGCCGGCCCGGGAGGAGGGGGGACCTGCAGGCCTCGCCTGCGAGCCAGCTCCAGCTCCAGGCTCTTGCGCCCTCGGGACATGGCCCAGTCGTGGTTGAGCCGGAAGAAAGGCTTGAGCAGGAAGGAGAGGTGCCGCAGAATCGGCTTGTTGGCCACCACGTGCCAGTCATAGAGGACTTCGGTGTGGCTGGCCGACAGGGGGGTGAAAGTCCATTCCCCCCGGCCCTCGAGATCGCCCCAGGCCACCAGCGAGAAGCCGCGGGGCGGATCGGAGCGTTCCACCCGAAACGACCAGCGCAGGCGATAGGGCAGAAAGCCGCGGGTGTAAAGGTGCGTCACCTCACCCTCTTGCCGGACCGAGAGGTAGACCGAGGGCCACCAGCGGGGAAGCTCCAGCGGCTCTTTCAGAAGGCTGGAGATCTCCTCGGGGGTGCCAGGCACCACCCAGCGGGTTTGGAACGAGTAATCGTTGGTGGCCATTTCAGCTTCCCTTAAGCCGTTTCTGGCAATCTGGAGTCAGCCCTCCAGGGTCAGAGAGGACCAGGCCGATGAACGAGCACGATAACAGCAACGCCGCCTCAGGCGAATATAGTCTGGGGCCTTTCGTGAGTCGACTCAAGGACAACGTCGGACAGTTCTGCGGCTATCCCCAACCTCCCGTTCAGAGCGGCAACACCGGCGGCTACCTGCAGCCTCCCCAGTTCAAGCAGCGGGGGACCGATCCGGAGTTTCACCTCAAAGCCCACTTCTACCTCGACGAGAATGCCAGCGCCGAGGATTGGCTCGACTGGGCCTCGGCGGTCGGGTAAAAAAAGGCCCCGCCTCGGGCGGGGCCTTTTTCCTTGCTCGGGCCAGCTCGTTCTCAGCGCGAGGCTTTGGCCATCAGCGACTCCCAGTTGGCGCAGGGCTTGTTGTGCTGCTTGGACTTGGCCTTGTCGATGAGGAACTTGGACATGGTATGCACGGCCCAGCCGAAGTGGGCGTCCCGCAGCGACTTGTAGTCCATGTCGCAGACATAGTTGGTGATGTCAATAGCGTAGAGCTTGTCGCCCTTGATGGCGAACTCCATCGCGTTCATGTCGTAGCCGATCACCTTGTTGAACCGGATGGAGTACTCCTCGGCCAGCTTGGCGTGCTTGGGATTGAGTACCGACAGGTCCTGCACGTACTCGCCCATTCCATGGGGACGCGGGATGTAGCGGATCGACCGGGCGTGCTTGGCGCCAATGCACAGGCAGCGGATGTAGTCATCCCACTCGATGAACTCCTGCAGCATCATGGTGAGCTGGCCGGACT
>CAYYHB010000239.1:0-6133 GCA_964471395.1 uncultured Burkholderiales bacterium
AGGGGACGGCATGCCGATGGCGGCGGCCTCTACCTCCAGATCGACGGCAACGGCAACAAGCAATGGACGTTCCGATTTCAGATCGCTGGCCGGCGCTCTGAAATGGGGCTCGGCGGCCTAGACGCAGTGTCGCTTGCCGACGCGCGCAAGACGGCGGCTCGGTTCCGTGCGGAGATCGCAAACGGTGGCAATCCGCTTGAGCTTAGGCGGGAGATGCAGGCGGCCGAGCGGGCGGCGGCGGAAGCTGCCGCAAGCGTCACCGGCCGAACCTTCCGTGAGGTGGCTGACGCGACCATAGCCGCGATGGAGGGAAGCTGGCGGAACGAGAAGCATCGGGCGCAGTGGCGTTCGACGCTCGCCACTTACGCGGATCGCCTGATGGACATGGACGTTGCCGACATCAAGACCGAGCATGTTCTGGCGTGCCTACAACCTATATGGGCGAGCAAATCGGAAACCGCCTCACGGCTGCGGGGACGGATCGAGTCGGTTCTGAGTGCGGCGCGAGCGCGTGGCCTCATACCGGCGGAGCGTGCCAATCCTGCTCGTTGGCGCGGCCACCTCGACCACCTGTTTCCTCGGCGCACGAAATTGTCGCGCGGCCACCATGCCGCGTTGCCGTGGCAAGAGGCGCCCGCGTTCATGGCCCGGCTTCGAGAGCGGGAGGCACCGGCAGCACGCGCACTGGAGTTCGCTATTCTGACCGCTGCACGTTCGGGCGAGGTGAGGGGTATGCGTTGGGATGAGATCGACTTCGACTCCAAGGTCTGGATCGTGCCGGCCCAGCGAATGAAGGCGGCTCGCGAGCACCGCGTTCCGTTGTCGTGCCGGGCGCTCGAACTGTTGCAGGCGCTGGGCGAACCGGTGCGGGGCGAACTTGTGTTCCCGAACACGAAGGGCCGGCGCATGTCCGACATGGTGTTCAAGGCGCTGTTCGAGCGCATGAGCGTGCCGGGTATCACGACGCACGGCTTCCGTTCGACCTTCCGCGATTGGGCCGGCGATGCCACGAGCTTCGCGCGAGAGGACATCGAGGCCGCGCTCGCGCATCGGCTCAAGGACAAGGCAGAAGCCGCCTACCGGCGCGGCGACGCGCTGGAGAAGCGGCGGGCGCTGATGGAAGCTTGGGCAGGGTACCTGGAGAAGCGCGAGGGGAATGTGGTGGCTTTTTCAGCCAGCCGCTAAAGTAATGCCGACCGCGCGCATCAGTGCGCTGCGGCCATTTCGCCCAAGATCGCTTCGGCTTGCTTGATCACCGTCTGCACGGCGCCGTCTTCGAGGTCGGGCGGATAGCCGTACTTGCGGAGGATTCGCTTCACGAGCGTCCGCATGCGAGCGCGAGCGTTATCCTTGCGGTTCCAGTCCACCGTCGCGTTCGTCCGCAGTGCCGTCAGCAACTCCGTCGCGATTACACGGAGCTTCTCGTCGCCCATCAGCTGCACGGCGCTCTCGTTGTCGGCGAGTGCGTCGTAGAAGGCGATTTCCTCCGGCGATAGATGGAGGTCGTCGCCGCGCTGGGCGGCAGCCCGCATGTCTTGGGCGAGCTTGATCAATTCCTGCAGCACCTCGACCGTCGACAGGGCATTGGCGTGATAGCGCGCGACGGCCTGTTCAAGTCGCTCCGAGAACTTGCGGTTTTCGACGACGTTGGTGCGGGTTCGGCTCTTGATTTCTCCGTTGATCAGCTTTTTCAGCGCCTCAAGGGCGAGGTTCTTCCGGTCCATGCGTTGTACTTCGAGAAGGAACTCGTCGGAGAGCACGGAAAGGTTCGGCTTGTTAAGGCCGGCTGCGGCAAGGATGTCCACGATCTCGGTGCTGGCGATCGCCTGATTGATCAATTGCTCGACGACGAGTGAACGCTGAGCTTCCGATAGCTTGCCCTTGCCCGAGGTCTTCACCAGCGCGGCGCGCACCGCTTGGAAGAAGCCGACTTCGTCGCGGATCTGCCGTGCTTCGTCGCTAGCCGACGCCAGCGCATAGGCCTTTGACAGCGCCAGCACCGCGTCCTGATACCCGCGATGCGCGCGTTTGCGCTCTTCCTCCGTGTTGGCTTTGGCCGCTTGCTGCTTCTGCCATTCGAGCACCCACTCGATGGCATCGACCAGTGCCGACAGCCGTTCGCCGGTGCTGCCGACAATGCCCTTCGTGTAGTCGTGACCGTGGAAAATCGCGCGGACGATCTCGTATTTCTCAAGCATCAAAGCGATCGCGGCTTCCTCGTCGATACCGGTCCGCTCGCGATCGGTCGCCGTGTAGTCGCCCAGCGCATTCTTCAGCCGCTCGCCGATGCCGATGTAGTCGACGACGAGGCCGCCCGTCTTGTCACGGAACACACGATTGACGCGCGCAATCGCCTGCATGAGGCCGTGACCGCGCATCGGCTTGTCGACGTACATCGTGTGCATGCACGGCGCATCGAAGCCGGTCAGCCACATGTCGCGGACAATGACGAGCTTCAGCGGATCGTCAGGATCGCGCGCACGGTTGGCGAGCGCGTCGCGTTCCTTCTTGGTCGTGAGGTGACGCTGAAACTCTGGCGGGTCCGAGGCGGCACCCGTCATCACGACTTTGACAGCGCCCGCGTCGGGTTCGTCCGAATGCCAGTCCGGCCGCAGTGCGATGATGTGGCGATAGAGGTCGACGCAGATGCGACGGCTCATGCCGACGGCCATTGCCTTGCCGCCGGCCATTCCCTCAATGCGGGCTTCAAGGTGGTCGACCAGATCCTTTGCAATCAGCGACAGCCGCTTCTCGGCACCGACGAGGCGCTCGACCGCAGCCCAGCGAATCTTCTGCTGTTCCTGCAGAGACAACTCGTCGTCTTCGAGCAGTTCATCGATGGCCGCATCGATTTTCGGCTTTTCGTCCTCGGCAAGCTCGATACGTGCCAGCCGGCTCTCGTAGTAGATCGGGACAGTCGCCTCGTCCTCGACCGCGCGGCTGATGTCGTAGACGTCGATGTAGTCGCCGAAAATCGCTGGCGTATTGACGTCGTCGGCCTCGATTGGAGTGCCGGTGAAGCCGATGAACGAGGCGTTCGGCAGTGCCTCGCGGATGTAGTGGGCGAACCCATAGCGGCGCTCACCAGTCTCGCGGTTCAAGCGCGCATCGAAGCCGTACTGGCTGCGGTGCGCTTCGTCGGCGATGACGATGACGTTGCGCCGGCTGGTCAGCACCGGCATGCGCTCCTCGCCCTTCTCGGGCACGAACTTCTGCACGGTGGTGAAGATCACCCCGCCCGACGAACGGTCGAGACGCTGGCGCAGGTCGTCGCGGTCCGACGCCTGCTCGGGCGTCTGGCGCAGGAGATCCTTGCAAAGGCTGAAGGTGCCGAACAACTGGTCGTCGAGGTCGTTGCGGTCAGTAAGGACAACCAGCGTCGGGTTGGCGAGTGCCGGGTGGCGCACGGCAAGACCGGCGAAGAACGCCATCAGCAGGCTCTTGCCCGAGCCTTGCGTGTGCCAGATCACGCCGATGCGCCGGTCGCCATCGGGCAGCGTCGCATAGATCGCCTGTTGCAGCGCCTTGCGGCCGCCGTGGAACTGGTGATAGCCGGCGATGATCTTGAACGGACCCTTGCCCTTGTCGCCGAACACCGTGAAGTCGCGGATCAGCTGCAGAAGAACGTCCCGCGTGAACACGCCTCGGATCAGCGTCTCGAATTCGCGGGGGCCGTGCGGCGTGAAATCGTCCGCAGCACCCGATACGGTGCGCCAGGGCATGAACCGCTCACGGTCGGCGGTCAGCGAGCCGACGCGGGCCATCAGACCGTCGGAGATGACCAGCACGGCATTGGTGCGGAACAGCGACGGGATTTCGGCCTTGTAGGTCTGCAGCTGGTTGAAGGCGCCGTCGAGTGTCGCTCCTTCACTGCCGGCGTTCTTCAACTCGACCACGCCGACCGGCATCCCGTTGACGAACACGACGACGTCGGGGCGGCGATCGTGGCGGTTTTCGATGACGGTGAACTGGTTGACCGCCAGCCAGTCGTTGGCGGCGACGTTGTCGAAGTCGACCAGGCGGACCGTGTCGCCCTTGATGACGCCATCGTCGCCGTGGAACTCGACAGCGACGCCCTCGGCGATCAACTTGTGAATGCGCCGGTTCTCCTCGACCAGCGACGGCGTGACGGCCGAGGTGAGTTGCTTGATAGCCTCGGCGCGTGCGTCCGAGGGTATGGCAGGGTTCAGGCGATCGACGGCAGCGACGAGCCGCTGGCGCAAGATTACGTCGACGTAGCTCTGACGCTCGGAGGCTGGAGCATCCGGAGAAACGTCCTTGCCATTGACGGTCGCGTAGCCCAAGCCAGCAAAGAGCGCGAGCGTCGCGTCCTCGACGATTTCTTCGGAAAAACCTGCGCTGTATGCGCTGGGCGATTGGCTGTACTCAGTCATTGATACCACCCTCGATCAGGGCGATGAGCAGAGCTTCCAATGATTCATTATGATCGCCGTCTGGATAGTAGATGGGGTGAATCTCCGCCTCGCTGAGAAACTGCCGACGTTGAATACGCTCATCGGCCGGCGGTAACGGAAGGAACGCGAAATGCTTGATCTGCGTCCCGTTGCTACGATCCTTGATCATCTTCAGCGCCTTATGCGTTCTATCGGCCGTGAGGCTACAGCCCATGAACAAGAGGCTCTTGTTTCCGATCAGCCGCTCAAGGGTGTAGTCGAGTCCTTGTTGGGAATAAGCGGCCTCGTACTCCTCCGCAGTCAGCACCCTGCCGTGTCGTTCGTCTGCGACGCCATGAAGGCGCATCAGGCAGTGCGGTTCATTCGCAACGCGACGGACGCCATCCTGCAGCCGCGCACCGGCAAATTCCGCTTCGAAGGGCCTTCCTGCATTGCGGTACACCTTCGGTAAGACCAGATCGAAGTTTGTCGTCAAGCAGCCACCAGTGAACAGGTCCGGAAGCAGACTTACGGGGCCGTCCAGGCGAGTGTGGTGGCCGCCGAATTTTGATTCGATCTCTTCGGCAAAAGCGGTGGTCCCCAGCGTCGTGGCAATGAGCGACGCCGCTTCCTCATACAGGCCGAGATCCAACAACAACTCTACTTCCAGGCGTCGATGTGGAGCATCAGCAAGCAACGAGAGAAGGAAAGGGCCCCACGACTTGAAGCCGCACGGGATCGACATTCCCGCACCGACGAAGGGAAGCACGCTGCCCCTCTCCACGCGAGCAGAAAGATCCTTGAACCGATCCAGGCACTGTGTCTCCAGCAAGAGATAGCGGCAGCGCTCGATGCACTGGGCCTTGTAGTCCGCTACCCATCGTCGGAAAACTTCTTCGGCGGCGTCCTCGTTCAACATCCCCGTGAGTACGTCATGACGCGTCCACTCGAAGGTGGCGACGGAGACGTTGCCTTCCTCGTTGAGGCTTTCGATGAAGCGCGGGCGGAGGTACTCCATCACGCCGCTCCGCCAAGGAACTGCTCGGCGTCGCGGAGGCGGATTTCGCCGGACATCAGCTTAGGCAGTATCAGGTCGCGGGTGGCGGCGAGGGTCTTGTTCTCTACTTCGTTGTGACTGATCCGCAATCGAAGAGGCGATGCGATCGACGCGAATGATTCTTGCGCCTGAACGGCATGCGGAACAGTGAGGCGATAGACGTTATTGCGGTTAAGGCCCGGAACCGCCGCGTCGGTATTCATGCCAGTCAAACCGAGGGTTTGGAGCATGTAGAAGCAGAAGGGGAGGGGCGCTCTTGGAACCACATAAAAAACGGTATCAATCGGGAAGCAATCTCGATCTTCCCAAAACAAGCTTCCCACAGTACCCTTGCGCCCAACAATGATTGTTGGCCCTTCAACGAGGGGTTCATTATGGGTTCCAGTTAACCCGCCAGAGCCGTAAACCGGGACATGACCGTCTCGACGATCTGACTTGGTTAGGGACTTTCCGTAAGCAAGTTCTAGCAGATCATCCACGCGGCTCTCTATCCACCCCATCGGCAACCCGCTGTCGCTGAGCGCGTCGGGGAAGAGGGCGGCGAGGGCGGCGGCGCGGGTGGGGTCGGGCGAGAGGCCGCCCATGATCTCGACCGGATCGGTGATGCCGGCCAGCTTGCGGCGGGTGGGGCCGAAGTCGACGAACCAGTCGCGGAAGATCGCCTGCGCCATCGCCTCCAGCG
>CAYYHB010000240.1:0-6103 GCA_964471395.1 uncultured Burkholderiales bacterium
GCGGCCCGAGGATGATCCGGTTGGGCGGGTTGCCGCTGAAGTCGACCGAGCTGTTCACCCGGTAGGTGGCCGGGCCGCCGTGAGGATAGGGTCCGGCCACGCTGCCCCAACTGGCCACGATCTGGTCGATGGGGATGTTGGGGATGCCGACCGGAGGCTGATTGAACAGCTTGGTTCCACCGTTGCCGGTGATGCTGCCCTCCCCGTCGCGAGAGATGGCCGTGCCGCTCAGGGTGGTGCGAATGTCGATGTTGGGATTGCCACCAACCAGGTTGGATCGAAGCGAGCCCGGGGCGCTCGCGCCCCGGAAGGCGTTGATCAGGATCTTGCCGTCTGAGGCCATGCCGTAAGGATAGACACTGGTCACGATGGAAGCCACCCGCACCGGAGCGGGCCCGTTGACCCCTTCGGCCGAGGCGCTGACCACGATGAAGGCGGTACCCGGGGGGACCTGCACCGGGGTACCCCCGGGCGGGCTCGGGCCATTCACCGCCGTGGCCCCGTTCATGTTGTTGACGCACCACGGTCCCGAGCCGGTATTGTTAAACGTCCACCAGTAGTTGGCGTTCACGAGGTTGGTGGTGTACTGCCCCGAGCCGTCCGACTGGTAAGCAGGATTCTCATAGATCGCGGCCATAGCCTCGTGCACACCCCCGTCGGCGATGTGCAGCAGTAAGGTCTCTTGCTGATTCTGCCCGATCTGGGCCTGGTTGCTCACGCCCAGCAGTACGATGGCTCCCGCCACCACCGAGATCACCAGGATGACCACCAGGGTCATCGCCAGGGCGATTCCACGCGATTTCGTCATTTTGAGGGCCCTCCGGTCAGCCGCGGATGAAGATCGAGCTGCGCGTCTCGACCTGGTTGACGGCTCGGCGAGTGGACACGCTGGCCACCCCCGAGGTGTTGTTGAACATTCTCAGGCGCAGGTAGACCCGTGGGCCCGAACTGGCGTAGTTGGGCACGAAACCGGGCGTCGTCCAGGGATTCTGGCCGCTGGCAAAGATCTCGAAGCCGCCGTGGTCTCCGGTGGCGGCTGGAGCCAGCACGTCGTGGGCGATCAGCCTCCGGTTGATGCCAGTGCTCCGGATCGTTGCGGTGGTGACCCTCGGGCTGAGAGTCGAGGGGGCCACCCCGTCGCTCCGGGGAAAGCCGTTAGGGACGAGCTCGGCCCTGTAGAGAGCCTGGACCTGAGGGTTGTTCGGATACATGGGATCGGTATCCAGGTAGTAGCCGACCACTCGCTGCCAGGAGGGGGTTCCGGTGGATGGATCGATGGTGAATTGTCGATCGTTGCCCCGCGCCGACAGGAACACCACCCCTACAGGCGCGCTCGGGTCGCTGGGCCGAGGGTAGAACTCGGCCGAGGCGGGGCTGCTCTCCATCAACTCGAGGTTGAGACGGTAGGTAGCCAGGTTGGCCGCCTGCTGAACTCCGACCGAGGCCCGGGAGATCTCGAAATAGCGCCGACAGGCCAGGTACATCGGGATGATGATGGCCATCATCAAAAGGACGAGGGAGCTGTAGATGGTCAGCTCGATGAGCGAGAAACCAGGTGTTTTCTTCATCGTCTCAAGAATCTCTCAGCCGGCTCGACTCAGCCCGCACGCTGCGCAGCATCACGAAGCCCGAGGCGCTCTTCTGGGGCCATTGTACCGAGACCCGGATGCGGGCCAGGTCCGAGTTGGGAAGCGTCGACCCGGCCGGTGAGACCGGGTCGACATTCACCACCACGTGGTAGGTCACACTGGTGGTCACGTCGTTCATCACGCTCTCGACGGGGATGTCGTACTGGGACGAGGAGGCCATTTGAGCGTAGGGCACGGCTCTGGTCTCGTCCATGAAGCACTGGGCAAGTTGCACGGCCACCAGTTGATCCTTGCTCCGGTAGACGGTCAGGTAGGCACTGGGAAAAATCTGGATCAGAGCCAGGAAGGCGACGGCCAGGACAGTCATTGCCATCAGCACTTCAATCAGGCTGAATCCGCGATTTCGGACTCTCATGGATCCCCCTTGGGTTACTCAGTTGAGCCCGATTATATCACCTTGGGGTCGGTGAGGGGAACCCTTGGGATCCATTGGGTGGCGGTGGGGGAGAAAGCTGGTAGTTCAGTCGGTCAAGCCAAGCCGCACCGCCATCAGAGCTGCCTGGGTACGGTCGGAAACTTGCAGTTTGCGCAAGATATTGTGCACATACTTCTTGGCGGTCACCTTGGACAGGCTGAGTGACTCGGCGATCTCCTGGTTGCCCATGCCCCGAGCCACCAGCAACAACACTTCCTGCTCACGGGGGGTCAGTTGCTCGAACTCCGGGGGGCGCTCCTGGCGGGGCCCGCGGATGGTCACGCCGCGCAGGGCTTTGACCAGCAACTCGTTGGGTAGCAGCGTGCCGCCTTCCTTGATCAACCGGATGGACTGGAGCAACAGCTCGGCCGAAGCATCCTTGAGAACGTAGCCGGCAGCACCGGCCCGAATGGCTTCCAGCAGAACCATCTCGGCGTTGTCCACGGTGAGGACCACGATGGAGGTGGCCGGCGAGAGGTCTTTGACCCGACGGATGGCTTCCAGGCCCCCGATGCCCGGCATTTGCAGGTCCATCACCACCACGTCGGGCATGAGCTCTCGCACCCGCTCGAGCGCTTCCTCGCCGCTGGAGGCCTCTCCCACGATTTCGATATCGTCCTCGGAGGCGAGCAAAGCCCGCAGGCCCTCGCGAACCATCCGGTGGTCATCGACGATCAGCACCTGGGTTGTCTTGTTCACCTCGAGCTCTACCATGCGATGTTCTATCTCTCCCTCGGGTCGTGCCATGTAGATAACTTCCAAACTCCAGTATACCCGATGACGGCATTCCAGGGCTTCCCTCCCTGGGAGAGAGTCGTTGGATCCAAAGATGCATCGTGCCGGGTCCCAGCGGACCCCTCTGTAGCGGTTTTTGAGAGTGTGCCAGACTCTCTGGTTGAAGATCCCCAGGGAGTGTGCTACGTACTGATCACAACCGTGTCGAGCAAATTGCTCTCTCCCGCCAGGAGACGTCCGGGAGGGCGTGGAGCCAGCCTGGCCAGCACTCTGATGCTGGTGGCGGTGCTGGTCACCTTGTCCTTTGCCCTGGCGGGTGTCGGGGTAAGCAATCTGAGCTTCACCACCCGACTCGAGTCGCTCGAGCACGGGCGCGCGCTATCCGAGTCGGTCGTTGCGCTGGCGACCGACCAGCTGCGCACGGATGTCACCTTCGGAACCATCGCAAATCGGGGGGGACTGCTCGAGATGAGCCCGCGGACTGGCCCCGGCCGGGCCATCCTGACTTTCGACCCCCTCCTGGCGGCTCAACTCTCGATCCCGTGCTCGACCAACAATCTGGCCGGCGATGTGGCCGTTTCGGGCGCGGGCCGTGCCGTGCCGCCTGCCAGCGCCCACCTGGTCGGCTCAGCCACCGTGGGCGGGGTGACGCGCAACGTGGAGATCCTGCTGCAGATGCCCGCTTTCCCCTATGCCGTTGCGGCCGGCGGTAGCCTGCGCTCGAATGGAAACCTGCTGGTTGGCTCCGTTCCCGCAGGCACGGACACGACTTCCCTGGATCTTCGTCTGGAAGACGATCTTGGCCCGGGCAACCTGCTCAGCAACGCGCCCGGCTCGAGCTCGCTGGTGCTCGGCCCCAACTCGCGTGTGACCGGCGACCTGCGGGCCGGGGGCGAGGTGCTCGTCGACCCGCGCGGCAGCCGGGTGCGCGGTCAGGTCAAGCAAAACCTGGCCCCGGTGAGCCTGCCCCGCCTGGACGTTCGGGACTACGACCCGGTCGCCCAGGGACGAAGCCAGGTTCGCCATCTGGCCATGGACGAGTTGTCCGACCCGGCCCTGATCGGCTTTGTGCGCCGCCAGGGCGATCTGCGCATTCGCGACGGCCTGGCCCTGGACAACGGGGTACTGTTCGTGGACGGAGATCTGCGCATCGACGGCGGCGTGCACGGAGTGGGGGCCATCTTCGTCACCGGGGCCACCGTTCTTCACGGTGGCTCCTCCCTGGCCAGCGACAACCAGGTGGCGCTGGTCTCGGGCGGGGACGTGCGGATCGTGGGCGGTCCTGACTCCCACTTTCAGGGAATGCTGTATTCAGACCGAGACTTCCGGGCCACTCACGTCATGGTGGTCGGCAGCCTGATCGCTCAGGGCTCGGTGGTCTTGAATGGGGTCACGCTGGTACAGACACCACAGGCCACAGCCATTGACCTGGTTCCGGGCGGTCTGAGCGAGCTGGCTCTCCCGGGCGGCTATCGCATTCCCGTGCGCTTTGACAATCCCACCTTTACGGTGCAGAATCCGCTCACTCTGGAGAGCCAGAGCGGATTGACGCACGAGGAGGCCATCAACCGGGTGATGCTGGTCGTCGAGCAGGTGGCCGGAGCGTCCACTGTTCCCACCCGGGAGGAGGTAGATACAGCCCTGCGAGGGCTCGTGCAGGCCCCCCCGCCCGCTCCGGTTGACCCGCTGCAGCTCGATTTGAGCCGCTTTCTCCCTTTCGAGCAGCGGATGCGGATCACGCTCTGGCGGCAGCAGCAGGAATGAGCCGCCGCGGCCTGTCGGCTCTTGAGAGCGTGGTTACCATCGGCGTGCTGGCCCTGGTCGTCCTGGTGTTGTGCACGCTCTACCCCATGACGGGCATCTCGATCGAGTCCAGCCGCCAGCGCCTGGAAGCTCAGAGCCTGGCCGAATCCGCCCTCGACCAGTTGCGCGGCCAGTCTTTCGCCGCGCTCGGCCTGGGGCAACGCGAGCTGCCGGCGGTCACCCGCAACGGTCTGGAGTATCGTCGTCAGGTGGAGGTCTTCGTTGTCCCCGGCCGGGACCCGGATTATCTGCGGGGCCTCGATGTGCGCGTCAGCTGGAGCTGGCGGGGGCGTCCCCAGCAGCTGTCACGCGAGCTCTGGGTTTCGACGGTGGGGCGATGAGGCGGGGATACACCCTGATCGAGCTGCTGGTGGGGTCCGCTCTGGCCCTGCTCATCCTGGGACTGCTCCTGGCCCTTTTTCGCTTCACGGTGCACGAATGGTCACGGCTTTCCACCCGGGTGGAGCTGCAGCAGATGGCCGCCATGGCCATGGGGCGAATGGCCGATGACGCACGCCTCTCGGCCCCCGGCGGGGTGAGCCTGGTTCCAGCCAGTGGAGCCAACGGAAGCGCTCTTGGACTGGTCCGGCTGGAAGACGTGGGCACCGATGGCCAGCAGTTGTGGGAAGAGCGCCTCATCGTCTACGCCTGGTCGCCGGGAGAGCGCAAGCTGTGGAGACGCAGTCGCTCTGCCAGCGGAACCTCCAAAGGGAAGGGCCCTCCCCTGAAGCTGGCCCGCAAGCACCCCAGCAAACTGCCCCGGCCGCTGATGCGACTGGTGGCCTCCGAGCGTGATGACGGCGAAGTTTGCGTGGCCTCGGGCGTGGTCGAGTTCGAGGCCTCCCTGGCCGGTCCGGCCGAAACCCCGGCTCAGCCCCTGAGCCTTCGGCTGGTGCTCGAGAGGCCCATCCTGCACAACCGTCCCGAACGCTTCGAGCTGAGTCGCGACGTGTTCTTGAGGAACGAGCCGTGAGACGCCTGCTCCTGCTGGTTGCCCTGCTGCTGTTTGCCCGGGTTGACGGCTCGGACGCCGTGCAGGTCCAAATCATGACCACGCCTCCCGGTGCCCGCCTCTATCTGGATGTCTCCGGCTCGAGTGCGGCAGGCTCCTACCTGGGACGTTCCGGCGAGTGGTTCTGGCTCGACCTGACCGAGACGCGCCGGGTCTCCACCCTGCGCATTCGCTGCCACAAAGAGGGTTTCCGCGAGGAGATCCTCACCATCCCCAGCGGCTTCTTCGAAAACGACCGGGTCTGGCCGCCCGGTCGGCCCGTCAGGCTCACCCCGATCACGCATGGCGAGTGGTTGCGCCAGCATGTCTATCCTTTGCTGGCGGGAGCCTCCTTGTTGGGTTTCCTGGGATTCTGGCTGGCCCGGCGAGCCCGGCTGAAGAGCCTGGATCGGATACGGCGTGACTACCTGGCCAACTGGCACGCCGGCGAGGATCCTCTCGTTCTGGCCCGGGTGGCGGGCTGGCGCCTGCTCGAGCGTCTGGGCCAGG
>CAYYHB010000241.1:0-6078 GCA_964471395.1 uncultured Burkholderiales bacterium
TAGAGCGGGGGACTCATAAGCCCTAGGTCGATGGTTCAAATCCATCTGGCGTCACTGCTCAAATGAGCGGAAGACTACTGTCGGTGTTGCCGTCGCCGGATGCAGCCGAGAGGCGGGCGGGTTCGATCCCCGCCGGGCGGCTTGGCCACCTGAAGCCTGGATGGGCCTCACTATTCGGTTCTTAAGGTGCGTCTTAGGCCGGGGCGTGTACTTTGCGGGTTGGCGCCTCGGCCGCTTTATTTTGCGATTCAGCGGCTATCGCTTGCCTTGTCTCTGGATGTATTCCTCAACCGCCCTTAAACGGGCATCGAGGTCTTCAGGTAAGGGTTGTCCCTTGTGATGGGTAGCATAGAACTGAATTATCCGATCCATCTCCTCTCCCATCGTTCGACCGTGTTCTTGCGCGAACTGTCTTAGGAGTTCATAAGCCTCTTGCGACATTCGCGCTCCCGTCTGGATGCGGGTGCCGCTCTCTTCGGACATAGACACACCTCCGCTTCAAAATCCCACGCCGGTATTATAACATTATCATCTGGTATTAGTCAACGACAAACCCAGACCAATATCCAATGAATTTCCGATTGTAGTGCAGTTTTCCACTATAGAACAAATATGCTATGATTGGCAGCAACCCCTTTGGGATGCGCATCATCCTCCTGACCGGCGCAACTTCTTGCGGGAGTTGCGTCCCCCTTTGAAACAAGGACAGACAGACACGAACGAAACGGCCCCTGAGCGCTCAGGGGCCGTTTCGTATGGAACGCCCTCCGCCTCTGAAAAAAGAACAAAGATTCTATAGTATTCCCGGCCGAGTGGGGTATCGTTGGAGCGGGGATTAGGGAGGTCATGGCTGGAGGATACTATGACGATTGTGAAGCGGGTTCGTGATTGGTGGCTCGGCCGTCTCCGGGCCGCGGGCGGGGTGGGCAAGGTCATCTGGATTGGCATCCCGTTCCTGTTCGCCTGTTGTGGCCTGACGATGTGCTCGGCCCTGATTTCGCCGCCGGCCGCGACGCCAACGGCCGAAGTTGCCGACCGGGTAGCGGCGGTCGAGGTGGCGAGCAGCGAGCCGGCCGAGGAACCTCCCACGGCGACAGACAGGCCCACCCACACCCCGGCCGCGACCGAAACGCCGACTGAGCAGCCGGCAACCCATACGCCGCGGCCGACCGAAACGCCGACGGACGAGCCAACCGAGGTCCCGGCGCGTGCGGCCGCGATCGTGATAGCTACCGTTGCCGCGGCTCAGCCCACAGCCGCGCCTCCAACCTCCACCAGCGTTCCGGCCCCGACTGCCCTGCCCTCGACAGCAATACCACCCACGGCCGCGCCCACTGTCGCGGCACCGGCAACGGCCGCGCCTTTGCCGACGGCGACCTTACCGGTTGCGGCCGCGCCGGGAGACGTGATCATCTCGTCAATTCGCTATAACGGAGATGTGCCGCAGGTGGAGAGTGATGAGTATGCGGTGATCACGAACCGGGGCGGAGCGGCCGTGAATATCGGCAACTGGCGGCTCAACGCCGGGGAGCCGGATCAGAATTTCACTTTTCCCAATTTCGATCTGCAACCAGGACAAAGCTGCCGGGTGTATACGAACGAGTTCCACCCGGAGAGTTGCGGATTTTCGTTCGGCCGAGGGGATGCGATCTGGCGCAACAGCGGGGATTGCGGCACGCTGCATGACGCAACCGGGGCCGAAGTCTCCCGGTTCTGCTGGTGAGCTATTGCGCCCCGTTTTCCAGGCTCGCCGGAACCATCGGCTCGTGCCTGCGTAGCATTGGCTTGAGAATTGAAGATTGGGAAAGCCGCTCGTGGGTTCGCCTTGACTATCCGCTGGGGTCTGGTATCATTCAGTTAACTCGCCGTACGAGTGATTAAGTTTGCTCGTACTGCACCCCCCCCCCCAACAACCGCCTGTGGCAAAAACCACAGGCGGTTGTTTTTTGTTGGCGCGCAAACGGTGGGGCTAGTCGCGGACGAAGGCGGGGTGGATTTGGGACGAGTCGGCGATGTCGTAGATGTTGCGATGGAGGAAGTTGTCGAAGTTGATCTGCTCGACCAGCTCACGGCCGAAGAATAGCTCGACAACCTTGGTCTCCTCGACGTTGCCGAGTTGATCCACCAGTGGGAATGTGCCGCGCAGCAGGATGAATTCGTAGTCATAACCGGACTCGGCGATGGCACGGACTATTTCGGTGGCGTCGAGCTGGGCGCCGGCGCGGGTCAGGTCCTCGGACAGATTGTCGTTGATGGCCCAATCAACCTCGATGCGGCCGTTGTCATCCACCACCGACGCGAGGCGGTCGACATCACGGTTGCCGTTGCCGAGGGCGAGGGCAATGGCCGCACGCAGCGCCTCGCCGGGTTCGAGCGTGGGTGTGGGCGGGGCAGGCGTGTCGGTGGGGGCCGGGGTATTGGTTGGGCTTTCGGTTGGGGCCTCTTCAACGGCCGCTACAACCTCGGCCGTGGCTTCCGGCTGCTCGGCCGTTTCCCCGGCTGGGGATGGGTCGCTGAAGAAAGTGGTGATGAGGCCGCAGAGGCCGCAGGCGAAAATGAGAACGATGACGCCGATGATGAGAGTCCGGCGGCTGGGCTTCTTGGATGCGGCTTGTTCGGGGCCGGTCGGGATGGGTTTTTGAGACATGGTTGATCCTCCTGAGAATATGGGGTTGGTTGGGTTGAATTATGGGGCCGCGGGCTTTCGCTTTGGATTAAGGCGAGCCGGCCGGCAACCGTTTGCCCCTGGGCGGCTACCGGCCGGCTGATCCGGAGTTGCCCGGATCGGGCAGTAGTGTGCTGTTGGGATTTTAGTTCGGTCGGGAGTTGGCGTCGAGTAGGGGGATTACTCGGCCGCCGGCTGGGGGTTGAGGTTGAGCAGTTCGGCTTCGTCTTCGATGTCGGCCGCGAGGTCGAGGATATGCTGGACGGCCGCGAAGCGGGTTCTCTCGACTGTTTTCAATCCCCTCATGATCGAGGAGGATGACCAGTCGATGGTGGTGTCGGGAACTGTTGCGCCGTCATAGATGAACGGCTCGATCTCGAAGGCCGCGGCGCGGATGCGGGCGGCGATTTGCCGCAAAAGCAGAGCCAGTTGCTTGTCAGTCACCGGCCGGCTCCTCGGTTGCTTCGGCCGCCATTACGCCGATTGCACGCATGGCGTCGATTACGGGGCCGCTGTCGGCGCGGTAGGCGGCCGCGAGGGCGTCGAGCATGGCGGGAGGAGAGGGGTCGCCGTGGAAGCCACCGGGAGTGTTGACTATGAAACCCAGGTTGCTCGCCAATTCCTGAAGAGCTATTAGGCTATCCTTCTCAATACGCGCTGTCCAAACCCACTTATACGCCCGTTTCACCATCGAATTTCACCTCTTCGGTAATCATAACCGATGTTGCTATCTACTGTCAATTGCCTATTGACAAGTAGATAGCTACGAGTATAATAGTAGATAGCTACATAAGGAGAGCGCACCGCAAACTTTCTCAGGGCAAACGGTGCGCTCAGCAACCAACACAACACATGGAGGTGTTGATCATGTCTACTTTAGTTGAATCCCCCCTCTCTGTCAAAGACATCGACTGGCCCAGCCAGGTACATGTCGGCCGCGGCCGGCCGCGACCCTATAGCCACCCCGCAGCAATTGCCGTCGCCACAGAACTGTTCCTCCGCGGCCGCTGGGACGGCCGCGGCCACATCATCATCCACGAACCCTATGCCTCCCATGCCACGTCCTGCTCGCGGCCGCGCGCCCTGGCCCTCGGCCGCCACTACGATTTCGCCGCCTCCGCGGTGGAACCGGTGGAACCGGCGGAACCGGTGGAACAATGAACGACATCAACCTCAGAACCATCACCCGACTGCGAGCGATCCCCCTGGCCCACCACGGCCGCGAGATCGGCACACGGTATGAAATGGAGACGGCCGACGGCACAATCACCCCCCTCGACCACCCCCGCCACTTCGCCCTGTGGCGCTCCCTCCTGGCCGCCGGCGCCCGGCTCCGGCACCTCAACCTCGGCCTGGAAATGCGCTGCCGGGGCGTGGAGGTAGCGGTCATCTGGCCCGAACCGCCCGCCGGGCACGACGAACCGCCCGCGAATGAAGACGAACCGCCCGCCCCCAGCCGGCCCGCATCGGCCGACGAAGCCATCGAGCAGATGGCGGCAAAAGGGAAGGCCGCCCGCCCCGCATTGACCGGCCGGCTGGACTCGGCCGCGCAGCTCGTCCACGACGGCCGCGTCACCCTCACCGACGACGCCACCGCCCAAATCGGCCCCTGGCGAATCTCGGCTGACGCCTGCACCTGCCCCGACTTCACCTTTCGCGGCGGCTGGTGCAAGCACAGGCTCGCCGTGCGAATGGCGCGCCACCTGACCGCCAACGGCTTCCGGTTGCCGCCGGCGGCCGCGCCGGAGACGTGCCCCCAGGTCAGCGCCAAAGACCGGGCACTCATCGCCAGCGGCCGAGTGATCGACGACGAACAGCGCAGCCGCCGCGCGTTCTACAACAGCAGCGAAGGCGCCCGGCAGCGGCTCATGGCCGCCGCCGCCAATGGCGCCAAATCATTCCCCGCCGCCGATTGGGCCAAGGCCAACGGAACGACGAGCCACGAACCGCGAACCACGAACGAAAAATGATGAACCAAATTGATGAGGTAAATGTCATGAACGGGACGAACATACAGATGGTGACGATTGACGAGGTAGCGGCCGCATTTGAGCGCCTGCTGGACAAAATCGAGCGCTCAGGGTGCGACCTGAAATACGGCCAGGTAATCTATTTCGCCCAAATCGACGTGCTCGACATCCTGACCGGCAAATGGGACGACGAACCGGCCGATGAGATCGACGAACCGGCCGAGTTGGACGGCGAGTCGGGCTGGGGGGTGTTCTGATGGACATCTTCCAGATGCTGGGCGCGGCGCTGGTGTTGTTTTTGTTGGCGGTAGCCTGTGTTGACCTGGTGCGAACGGACCGGGCGAATGAGCGGAGGAATCACGATGAATAACGAGCAGCTGGAACGAATTGAAAAGATGCTGCGGGCGCAGCTAAAATCAGCGGGTCACATCTGGTGGGTGTCGGGATGGGTGTATGGACAGACCTCGAACGGCGATCTGTTCATCATCCTCTACCCCGCGGCCGAGAATCTCAAGGAGAAGGTGGTCCGGGTCTACGACCACGACATGAAGCGGCTGCCCGCGTTCATCCCGACAAACGTCGACGGCGGCGACACCGAGGCCAACCCGTCGAAAGAACAGGCCCGCAAAAAGGGCATCTACCACGAGTGCCCGCCGTTCGAGATCGTCACCTACGACGGCAAGGATACGCAGATGGGCAAGGAGCGCCGGTTCGGCGACGTGCTGCGGCTGAGCAAAGCGGCCCGCGAGGCGACGCCCCACGACGCCCGCCCCGCGCCGTCCCCGAATGTTGGCGCGCCACCACCACCGCCGCCGGATGATATTGACTGGAACGCGCCACCGCCGGCCGTGCAGGGAGAGCTGCCGGGCACACCGTCGGCCGAATTACCCGACTACCGGGCGATGGCACTGGCGGCAAAGACAGCGCCGGAATTCGATTACATGGCCTACATGGTGCTGAGAAACGGACTGTATACCGAGGTGGAGCGAATCGGGAAGACACGAGAGATGCTGGTGCCGCAGTGGAAGCCCACGCCGGAGAGCAACCAGGCGCTGCTCCACGCGCTGGCCGTCTACCGCGACAAGCGCACCGCCGCCGAGGCCCGCGGCGAAGCCCCGGCCGCAGCGCATTCGTTCGCCAAGCGGGAGGCGATGATGGCATATAACCGGGAGATTGAGCATCCGAACAGGTGAGTTTGAATTCCAGCACGGCGATGACATCATCGTTATTCGGCTGGCCGAGATAAGCGATTAAAATAAATCGCCGATTATTTTAAGCCCCTCGAAATCGAGGGGCTTTTATTTTAATCCCGCCCGCAGCACGGACACGCCGCTTGACCGGCGCAACCTGCGTAACGGGTTGATGTCAATTACCTTTCTTTTCCGGGGTACTCTCTAGGCAAGTCAATTGGCAGCCCAACGCGCATAAACTGCCTGGCAAAGG
>CAYYHB010000242.1:0-6071 GCA_964471395.1 uncultured Burkholderiales bacterium
GCTCGCGGTAGCCCAGCCAGCAGATCCGGGCCGGCAGGCCCTGGAAGTGGACCTTTTCCCGGGCTTTCTCAATCCAGCGTCGCAAGGCCGCATCTTCGGGAAAGGTCTCCAGCACGGCCCGATCGGTCACGTAGATATCCTCCGGATCGCCCGAGAGAGCCACCCAGCGGAAAGGACCCTTCCCCTCACAGAAGAGAGGCCGGATGTAGGCTGGCACGAAGCCGGGAAAGTCGAAGGCGTCGGCCACGCCCGCCTTCTCAGCCTGGGCCCGCAGGTTGTTGCCATAGTCGAAGACGACCGAGCCGGCCTTCTGCAGGTCGAGCATGGCCTTTACGTGGAGAGCCGCCGACGCGAAGGAGCGGCGCTCGTACTCGGCCGGATCAATGCGGCGCAGCTCCAGTGCCTCGGCCAGCGAGATCCCGTGAGGAACGTAGCCCTGCAGCATGTCGTGGGCGCTGGTCTGGTCGGTGACCACATCCGGCTTCACCCCGCGGCGATGCACCTCGGGGAACACCTCGGCCGCGTTTCCCACCAGCCCTACCGAGAGCGCCTCGCCCTGCTCGCGAGCTTGAGCCACCCAGGCCAAAGCCTCGTCCAGCGAGTGGGTCAGCCGGTCGCAGTAGCCCGTCTCCACGCGGCGCTGAGCCCGCTGAGGATCGACCTCGGCCACCAGGGCGACCCCCTCGTTGAAGGTCACGGCCAGGGGCTGGGCTCCACCCATCCCTCCCAGACCAGCGGTCAGCACCAGGCGGCCTTTCAGGCTTCCCCCGAAGTGGCGCCGGGCCAGCTCGGCCAGGGTCTCGTAGGTTCCCTGCAGGATGCCCTGGGTTCCGATGTAAATCCAGGAGCCGGCCGTCATCTGGCCGTACATGGTCAGCCCGGCCCGCTCCAGCTCACGGAACTTCTCCCAGGTGGCCCAGGCCGGAACCAGCATGGAGTTCACCAGCAGCACGCGGGGAGCCAGCGGGTGGCTCGGCAGGACCCCCACCGGCTTACCCGACTGCACCAGCAGGGTCTCGTTCGATTTGAGGCTCTTGAGGCAGCGCACGATGGCCTCGAAGCTCTCCCAGTTCCGGGCCGCCTTGCCGGTGCCGCCATAGACGATCAGGTTCTCGGGGTCTTCGGCGACTTCCGGGTCGAGGTTGTTCATCAGCATCCGCAGAGCGGCTTCCTGTGGCCAGGCCTGGCAGGAGAGGTCGGTTCCACGGGCGGCGCGCACACTGGTTCTGTTCATGGCTCAGGCTTTCTAAGGCCCCGGGGGGAAGCCCTCTCAGCTCGAGCGGTCGTGGAGGTCCTGGTCGTCGGGAAGACCGAACTCGGGCTCGGGCAGGGGCTCTCGCTTGGGCCGGCGAGCCCGGATCGAGAACAACAGGCCCAGCATGATCATCGTGATCCAGAGCGAGCTGCCGCCATAGCTCAACAGCGGCAGGGGCACCCCGGTCACCGGCATCAGGCCAATGACCATGCCGATATTGACCACCACGTGAAAGCCGAGCACCGTCACGATGCCGAGGGCGAGCAGGCTTCCGTAGCGGTCCCGGGCCACCCGGGCCGTGACCATGCCCGAGCTGAGCACGTAGAGATAGAGCAGCAGCAACGAAACGCCTCCCACCAGGCCCAGCTCTTCGGCGATGACGGTGAAGATGAAGTCGGTGTGGTGCTCGGGCACGAAGTTGAACTGGTTTTGCGTGCCCTGAAACAGGCCTTTGCCCCAGATCTCGCCCGATCCCACGGCGATCTGGGACTGGATCAGGTTCCAGCCAGCGCCGGTCGGGTCGCGCTCGGGGTGCATGAACGTGAGCAGTCGCTCGCGCTGGTAGTCGTGCAGCACCAGCGGCCCGGCCAGCAAGCCGGCCAGGGCGATGGCCCCCAGCCAGAGAGGGCTCACGCCCTGAGCGTAGAGCAGCACCAGCAACACGGCCACCACCACCAGGGCGGTGCCCAGGTCGGGCTGGAGGAAAATCAGCAGAATCGGCACTCCGGCCAGCAGCAATGCCTGGCCCCAGGGGAGCCTGCGCCCTGGCTCGACGGCCAGCACGCGAGCCAGGCTGTTGAGCACGGCCAGCTTGGCCAGCTCGGAGGGCTGAAAGGCGAGCGGGCCCAGCGACAGCCAGCGCTGCGAGCCCCGGGCGGTGTGCCCGGCCACGTCCACAGCGATCAGAAAACCGACCGCCAGCAGGTAGAGCAGCCAGTGCAGCCGTCCCCAGGTCTCGTAATCGCTCCAGGCGCACAGCACGAATAAAACCAGGCCCAGCAGGGCGAACTGCAGCTGTCGACGGAACTCGCCTTCAGGGGACAGATCCTGACCCGTGGCGCTATAGATGGCCATCAAACCGAGGCCGGTGAGCACCAGGATGACCAGGGCCAGTGGCAGATCGAACCGCTGCACGGGCGACTCAGCGCTCTCCTGCGGGAATCGGCATGGGCGTCAGTATACGCGCAGGTTTGCGCCGACGCAAGGCGAACTGCCAAGCGCAGCGAGCCTGCAAGCAAAGCGCGCTTCGAAGGAGATTGACGGGCATGCGTCGTCAGGGTGCCATTCCCTCCCAGATCATCCAGGAATTCCTCGATAACGGCAGCATCGCATCCGAGCTGAGCGTGCCGGCCAAGAACCTCCAACCCGCCAGCCTCGACCTCCGCCTGGGAACGCGCGGCCATCGGGTGCGGGCCGCCTTTCTGCCCAAGGCTGGCGAGACCATCGAGGAGGCGCTGAAAGCCACCGCCGAGGAGAGCTTCGACCTGACCTCCAGCACCGTGCTCAAGCTCAATCATACCTACGTGCTCGAGCTGATGGAGTCGTTCTCTTTGCCCGAGTCGGTGCACGCCTACACGAACAACAAGAGCTCTACTGGACGCACCAACATCTGGGTGCGCACGCTGGTCGACCGGCTGCCCCGCTTCGACAAGATCCCCCCCGGCTACCGGGGGAAGGCTTATGTCATGATCACGCCCCGCTCCTGGCCCATCCGGGTCTCCACCGGGGTGTGCCTGAACCAGGCTCGCTTCCTGCTCGGCGACAACCGCCTCTCCGATCTCGAGCTGGAGATGGCCCACCAGAAGGTCGGCCTGGTCTATGACCGCGAGGGCCGCAAGCTCAGTCCCGAGTTCGATAAAGGCCTGCTCCTCAGCGTCGATCTCGACCAGTCTGTGGTGGGCTATGAGGCCATCGCCTCCATGCAGGTGGTCGACCTGACTTCGCCCGAGGCCCACCCGGCCGAGGAGTTCTTTCGCCCCCTGGAGCCCAGCGGTCACCAGGAGGTGCTGCTGCGCCGGGACCACTTCTACATCATGTCCACCCGCGAGTTTCTCCGCGTCCCGCCCATGCATGCCGTCGAGATGGTGGCCTACGACATCCACAGCGGCGAGTTCCGCTCGCACTACGCCGGATTCTTCGACCCGGGCTTTGGCTACGGCCAGGAGGGCGAGGTGTTGGGAACTCCCGCCGTGCTCGAGGTGGCGCCCCACGAAGACGTGCTTTTCCGCCACGGTCAGCCCATCTGCAAGATGGTCTACGAGTCGCTGCTCAAGGAGCCCGACAAGATCTACGGAGTGGACATCAAGAGCCACTACATGCACCAGCGCGGCCCGCAACTGGGGCGCTACTTTACCTACCCCGCCGCCCTGACCTGCTAGGCCAATTGGACGCTTGGGTAGCGGGCTCGCCCGAAATAGGGGATTTTTCAAGTCGCCAATGGTATCGAGCAACCAAACTTTAGCCTGAGAACTTAAAGTCGCTTGTCGGCGACCCGGTGCTCCAAAAACCTCATCAGCCAGTCGTGGTCGATTGCATCGAAGTAACCGCGAATGTCCGCATCGAGGACCCAGCTGACTCTCTTCATACGGATTCCGACTGTTAGCGCATCGAGGGCCACGTGGGCCCGACAACCCGGTCGAAAACCATAAGAGAAGCCGAGGAAATCCGCCTCGTAGATGACATTGAGCACTTCCACCACCGCCCTCTGGGCGATCTTGTCTTCGAGAGACGCGATTCCCAGTGGCCGTTGCCGGCCGTCTGCTTTGGGGATGTTTGCCCTGCGAGTTGATTTGTTCCCCGTGGACATCGCGGGGCCGATGGTGTACACTTGGGTATCACCATGAGCGAAATGGGTATTGCGAAAATCTTCATGCATGGGCGCAGCCAGGCGGTGCGACTGCCGGCTGCTTTCCGACTGCCAGGCGAGAAGGTACGCGTTCGGCGGGTGCCCGAGGGGATTTTGCTCGAGCCCATCATCACAGACCTGGATACCTGGTTTGCCCTGCTCGATGCGAATGCCGACGAGTCTTTTCTGGAGGAGGGCCGAAACCAGCCACCGATGCCACCACCTGAAGATCTCTTCCCTTGAGCTACTTGCTCGACGCGAACGTGGTGATTGCGCTCTTGAGGCAGAAACCACACCCGGTCAGTGAGCGGTTTCGGCGAGAGCTGAGAGCGAAAGCAATGGTCTCGGTAGGTTCCATCGTGCTCTTCGAGCTTTGCTACGGGATTGCGCGCAGCCTGCGCCCTGAGAAAAACACAAAATCTTTGCGAGACTTTCTTGCCGGCCCGATCCAGGTGCTCGACTTCAACCCCGAAGACGCCGCTCGAGCCGGCGAAATTCGAGCCCACCTGGAAATCCGAGGCACCCCCATCGGGCCTTACGACCTGCTGATCGCAGCCCAGGCTCTTCGAACCGAGACCACGCTCGTGACGGCCAATTTCGCCGAGTTCGCGCGCGTGCCGGGCCTGCGCTGGGAAGACTGGAGTCTCCCGGACTGAGTCCGGGCCCCGCAGCCGCTCCTCCCTACTTCCTCCGCGGCAGACGCGGCCGTCGCCGGGATGGGCTGGAGGTTCCGCTCGTTCCGCAGCGTCTTGACGAAGAGCCGGCGGGGCTTGGAGCGGCCGAGGCGCAGGGTGAGCTCCTTTACGGGAGTGGCGCGTTCGCTATCGAAGATAGGAACGTGAGAGAGTTCGAGCGGTTTCTCGACATCGTGCGCGCGCTCGAAGAGGAGCAGGTTGAGTACGTCATCGTCGGGGGCGCGGCTTTGAACGTGCTGGGCCTGGTGCGTGCCACCGAGGATGTCGACCTTTTCATCCGCTTGAGCTCGAGCAATGTAGACAAACTGAAGCGCGCTTTGAAGAAGGTTTGGGATGATCCCGAGATCGACGGCATCTCATACGAGGATCTGGCCGGCGACTACCCGTCCCTGCGATACGGTCCACCGGAAGACACCATCTACCTCGACATACTGGCGCGGTTGGGAGAGTTGTATCGATATGAGGACCTGGAAGCGCGCGAGGTGGTCGTCAGAGATGTACGCATCCGCGTGGCCACGCCACAGACTCTGTACCGGATGAAGCGCGCCACAGTGCGTCCGCAAGACCACATGGACGCAGACACCCTGCGCCAGAAGTTCGACCTGGAGGACTGAACCATGCCCGTCTATCGATTTCGTACGATCGAAGAGATGAATCAGCACGAGCTTCCGACGCGGGCGGACCTGGCCGACCGCATCGCCGCCCTCTGGTCGCGCGCCGCGGCGCTGGCTGGCCTCGAGTCTCCGCGAGGCCTGCAGAGGTTCCGCACCATCGAAGAGGCGAACCGCGAGCGCGAGCTTCGCACCAGAGAGCGCATCCAGAGACTGGGTCGCGCGAACGAGAACTGCCGACCTCTGTCCGAGTAGAGCCGCTTGCTGAGCCGGCGGACGTCACCCACCAGCGCCTTCCGGAGCTGGTGCGGAACTGACCAGAGCTACTTCCTCCGCGGCAGAAGCGGTCGGGTGCGCAGCGGACGCGGGGGATCGCCTGGATGGGCGGGAGGCTGCCGCTCCAGAGCCTGCAGGATCAGCTCCAGAGCTTTGTCCAGCTGAGGATCGCGCCCCCGGGCCCAGTCCTGGGGGGTCAGCTCCACCTCGACATCGGGGTCGGTGCCATAGTTCTCCAGGGCCCAGCCCACGTCTTCAAACCAGAAGGCGAACTCGGGCTGGGTGGTGATGGTTCCGTCCACCAGGCGATGGCGGGGCCAGATGCCGATGACGCCTCCCCAGGTGCGCTTGCCCACCAGCGGCCCCAGCTTGAGCAGCTTGAAGCAGTG
>CAYYHB010000243.1:0-5965 GCA_964471395.1 uncultured Burkholderiales bacterium
CGGTGACCGACGTCCGCCCCATCAACGGCCTGCGCGGCAGCGACGCGCTCACCTCGCGGGCCACCTTCGGCCCCCAGGGCATCTCCATGGGCGGGGTCAACCTGAGCTGGGAGGACGACAACTGGAGCGTCTTCGGCGATTACGACTACTCCTTTTACCGTCCCAGCCGTGGGGCGGCCTACGGAGTCTCGGGCAACCTGTTCCGGCTGGGACTCAACTACCGCTTCGACGAGGGGCGCTGGGATCTGGGGCTGGACTATCGCCACACCGATCCCACCTACGATCCCTTCATCCTGACCTACCCCGGCACGGCCGCCGGCCAGCGCATCTTCCGCGTCTACCACCGCCTGCCCGACTTTGACCAGTTCTGGCACATGTGGTCGCTGCACAACACCAACGAGTTTCCTCACAACCGCAAGGGCGTCTGGGCCAAAGCCGGCTGGCAGTACGATCCCGACGGCAAGCTGACGGTGCGCTACAGCCACCAGACCCAGGTGCGCACCTCGCTGCAGGACGTGCGCGTGCCGGCCGGCAGCCTGGGCTTTTTGACCCCCCAGCTCAACGTGCTGGGCCACTCGCCCGGCTTTTTCGACGTGGTGTTCCGCGAGTTCTCACCGCTCTCGTTCGATGCCGCCCTCAATCCGCTCGAGAACCCCCGCGGCTCGGTCAACTCCATCTTCGCCCAGATCGATCACAAGTTCACCGGCACCCCCTGGCTGGTGGAAGGCCTCTACGACCGCTACAGCTTCCAGCGCGCCAGCGGACTGGCCCCGGCCGTCGGCGGCAGCCAGAACCGGGTAGACCTGGTGGCCGACCACTTGCGCCTGGCGGTGGGGCACGCTTTCTCGGACTCGGTGCTGCTCAAGCTCGGTTACGAGCAAGGTAGCATCCGCGGCCACTACGACCCCTTCGGTGTCTACAACCCCTATGCCATCGCCACCGGCTCCACCACGTTTCGCAACTGGGATACGGTGCAGCATATTCCCCTGGCCGAGCTGAGCTGGCAGGTGTCAGACGGGGTCAAGGCCGGCGCCGAGTTCCGCTGGTACGACAACGTCGATCAGGTATCGGCCAGCGTCTTCTCGGGCCCGCCCGGGCGGCTCGGAGCCACCGCCCACCCGTTCAGCTGGAGCGGCTACCAGATTGGCACGACTCTGGAAGTGACCTTCTAAAGCCCGATTCACACGGGAACTCAGGTGAAAAACCTCAAGTCTGCCAAGTGCAGGGTGGCACTCAGGCGTCGGTCGACTCGGCTCAGTCTCTTCAGGGCTCCATCAGCATCAGGACTTGCCGCTTGACCTCAAGGAGGATATCCTGCGTCACCTTCGCGATCGCCGAATTCGACTTGAAGCGACCGTGCGAGATGGAGCGCAGGTGCTCGCATAGAATTTCGCTGTCCGCGCGTAAGCCCGACTCATTGGCTGCCAGAAAAATGTGCCCTGGCAAATTCCGCAGTCGCGTAGTCAGAGGGACGACAAGGGACAAGCTGTAGGGAGCTCGATTCATGGTCGTCCCGGAAATCACCAGAACGGGACGAGGCGGGCCGGCTTGCTCGTGGCCAACGGGAGGATTCAGATCGGCCAGCCAGATTTCCCCCTGTTGAGGGTTACTCCGGGACGGCATCGCTCAGACCAGACTCCAATTGCCCGGACTCTCGCACGTAATCTGCAAAACCCTCGGGATCCTCGTGCTTGAATCGGTTCCACCCCTCGAGGTACTCGGCTGCCCGAAGCGAGCGCTCGAAACATGTCAGAGCCTCTTCGATGACGGCAGCCATGGATCGGCCGGAGTGCTGGGCGAGCGCGCGGATCCGGTCTCGTGTCTGGCTTGGCACCTTCATTGTGACTCCCGGCATGAACACGCCTCCGTAGTGCCCCTGGTGGTAGACTCAATGGGGCACCCCCTGGATAGAATATACGCCCGGCGAGCTGTTGCTGTCCAGATATGCGGCAGACGCTCTCTATGACGTCGAAGCAGGGCCTCGGAATGTCTTCGACCCGACCTCGGGCTAAGCCAGGTCGCTGGAGTCTTCGACCGGATTGACCGGCTCTGGTTCGGGCGGGCTGGCGGCGGGGGCCGAGACCGCGGCCGTGGCCGACGGGGTCTCCACGCCCTCTTGCATCAGCTTGACCACCTGCTCGAGCAGCGTTCCCCGCCTGACGATGAGCTCGTTGGCCAGGCAGATGTGGTCGTTGCCGTCCTGCATGCAGGTCACGGCGGCGATGAGCACCTCTTCGTCGCCGCTCTCGATAAAGGACTCGAAGTAGCCCACGCCCTCCTCGACGAGCTTGGTGCCGTGGTTGATCTGGTAGAGAATTTGCGGGGCGAAGTCGAGATCGGGGTAATTGGAGCGCTCAGCCTGGAGCTGGGCTATGATCTCGGGCAGCGCTTCGTTCTGGAACTCCTCCATGCGGGACTTGATCACCTGAAAGGCTTCCAGCAGCGGCTCGCCGGGCTCGCCCTTGTGCAGGTAGTCGTAGGCGCAGGCGGTCAGGTGGTAGATGTGCTCGGTGATGTAGCGTTTTTCCGGGGTGATGATGTTGGTGGTATCATCCAGGTCGAGCAGGGAGTTGGACATCGGGTTGCCCGTGGGCGCCATGTGGAGCAACTTGGCGTTGCACTTGTGGCAGAATTTGGACCCTTCGGGACTGTCGTGACCGCAGCGAATGCACAGCATGCCGGATGCTTCTCAGGGCCAAAACAAAAAGCCTCCCGAAGGAGGCTCTGGCTTGCCCGGGGCGGTGTCAGACCGAGACCGTCTGAGGGGGCCGCGGCTGGGGTGGGCGCGCCACCTGACCGTGCCCGCCGCAGGTGCAGCCGGCAGGGTTCTGCTGACCGGGTAGCGGCTGCTGGCCTCCCTGCAGCTGCGCCAACTGGCTCGTGTCCCCGTTTGCCAACAGCTGGGGCAGTTGGTTGTAGATCGGGGGCATCTGGAAGCCGGTGTACTGGCTGAGCATGGCACTTTGCTGGTTGCCCTGCTGGAGCAAGGAGAGCAGCATCGGCAGATTCTGCTGGCCCTGCTGCTGCTGTTGCTGCACGAGCTGCATCATCTGCTCACTCTGCTTGGCGCCTTGCTCCTGGGCTTGAGCCATCTGCTGCCCGCTCTTGACGGTGCTGAAGATGGTGGCTCCTCCGATGAGGGCGGCTCCGGCGACGATTGCGAGGGGCAGTGGCATTGCGGTGAACCTCCGAGAACTTCTTGCTGGGCTTGCTTGGCTATTCTATCCCGAAAAAACTCTGAAAGTTAAGAGCAAGCCATGTTAATGTTTTGTTGCCTGAATCTTGCTAGAAATCGATCGGCGGCTCTTCATGCGGGTTTGCGGCCTCGGTTGGAAGGGGTTGGAGGTGTCCGGACCTCTCACGCCTGACGCCCCCGCGGGCTGAAGAGACAGAGCACCAACCCCAGCCCCAGAGCCAGAAACCAGCCCTTCAAATAGCTTGGATCGACGTTGGCCAGCAGAAAGAGGACCGCGGCCAGGGCCACCCCGGCCGTGAGCGGTCCGGCCGGCAGGCGGTAGGGGCGCTCCAACTCGGGTCTTCGGTAGCGCCACACCAGCACGCCCAGGATGGTAGTGAGGTACTGGGTCAGGCTGGCCAGCACCGAGAGGTCGACCAGCGTGCTCAGGGTGGACTGGGAGATCACAATCAGCATCAAGGCCGTGGAGACGCCGATGGCTCGCACCGGAGTGGCGAAGACGGGGTGCAGGTGAGCCAGCCAGCGGGGGGCCCAGCCGGTGGCGGCCAGGGCCCACAGGCTGCGGGGAGTGGTAAAGGCGATGCTGGCGTTGACGCTGGCCTGGGAGAGCAGCGCCCCGATGCCCACCAGGCCGGCCAGGCCCGCCAGGCCCGCGGCGTCCACCAGGGGGGTCTTGCTGCCCACCGCTCCGGCCGCGCCCACGATGAGCTGCAACCAGAAATAGAGCCCGGTGGAGAAGAGCAATGTCCAGATATAGGCGGCCGGGATGGTGCGCTGGGGATTCTTGACCTCGCCCCCCGGTACGGGGATCTCCTCGAAGCCTGAAAAGCAGAACAGGATGCCCAGGAAGCCGGCCACCCAGTGCACTGGATCGGGCCTGGCCAGGGTCATCCCCTCGATCAGGTTGAGCCCCCCCAGCGACCAGGCCAGCAGAATGAAGAGGGGCACCAGCTTGCACACGGCCAGCAGGTTGTTGCTCAGGGCCCCCGAGCGCACCCCGAAGTAGTTCACCGCCGCCAGCAGCACCACGATAGCCATGGCTGCGGCCAGCCGCACGACCGGGGAAGGCTGCTCGGGGTTGACCAGCTTGGCCACCGTCTCGGCAAAGCCGGTGGCCACCGTTGCCCCTCCCAGCAAGCACGAGAGCCACATCACCCAGCCCACCAGGTAGCCCACCACCGGGCCGAACACCGCCCGGGCGTAAAGATAGGCCCCTCCGCTGCCCGGCACCATGCCGGCCATCTCGGCAAAGCACAGCCCGATGGCCAGGCAGAGCCCGCCCCCGAGCAGGAAGAGCCAGGGGGCGTAGGGGCCGAGGCGCGCGGCGATCTCGCCGGGCGCGAAGAAGAGCCCGGTGCCGATGATGCAGTTGAGGCCCAGGCAGGTCAGGTCGAAGACACCTAGCCGGGCTTTGAGTCGCGTTTCTTCCAAGCAATCTCTCCTGGCCATTGCTCTCCTGGCCGGTGACGGAGCAGCAGGGATCGAACCTGCGACCACCCGACGAATCGGGGCTCTTCCGCTGAGCTATGCTCCGAGAAGCCCCTGTGGCGTAAACCTGCCACAGGGGCCATTGCTTTGCGGCCAATTACTGTTCCTGACGACGTTTAAGCCCGAACGTCAACTCTTAGTAGGGATGCTTTGCCGTTAAGCGACAGGGCTGCGTGGTAGCCCCGGCGGGAATCGAACCCGCATCCTCCCCATCGGGCATCCGGGCGCTCGATTCAAGAACGACCGCCATACTCGAGTCTTTGGATGCAGCTGAGTCTGTGTTTGATCCGCTCCCTGCTCCTCATCCCAAGGCCCCTGCCCGTGGCGCAGGGGGCAGGATTCGAACCTGCCTGGCAGGGTGAGCCGGTGACGACAAGTCTAAGTCTGCTCCAAACCGCAAACCGTTTTGGATTATGGTTCGAGAATCCAGTCCAGCAGGGCTGAACCCGCCTTCACCTCCGATGCTTGCACAGAATTGGCCTCTTCGCGTGCTTGCTTGACCGCTTTCAGGGCCTCGTCCACCCGCCGCAGCAGCTCCTTGCGCCGGTCCGGGGTCAGAGCCCCGCTGAGAAAGATCGTCTTCCAGTGGCCGGCCACGACCGGCTCGTCGATGAGAGCCGTCTGGGCTGGGTGCTCTTTGGTCGCCTCCGCCAGCACGATGGGCTTCTTCATGACTCGCGTCTTGCTGGTCACGACCTCTTCGGTTTTGAACAGACCCTGCACCGAATCGAGCGTCCAGCTGTGGTCCTGGCCCAGCACGGGCAGCGCGGCGATGGTGGTCTTCAGGTCTTCGAACTGCTTTTCCAGAAAGAGCAGATAGGTCACCGGAACGTCGGCCAGGAGCAGCCTTCCGCCCACTTTGACGTCGGCTTTGGCTGAGCAGTTGGCCCAATCCTTGGCGGCCACGGTATCGAACAGCTCGCGGAAAAGCTCGAATTGCTGCTCAAGGTGGTCTTGAGCGCGTTGCTGCACGCGCTGAGACTCGGAGGGGAAGTGCTCCCCATCGGCGTCCACGGGGGTATATTCACGGATGCGACCGAAAAAGAGCTCGGACTTCTTGGACAGATTGAGCAGCTTGCTGCCCTCCGAGTTGGCTTTGGTCTTGACTTGCTTCTCGATAGCGAGAATCTGGCACAGCTTCATGCGGGCGGCTTTCGCGCCAGCCCGGAAGGACCCCTACTCGTGGAAAGACCCCTCTAAAGCGAGAACCCCTCGGTCGACTTCCCGAGGGGCTCTCTACTACTTCCAGGCTCCTGATTCATTACTTCTCTGTTGCCGCTT
>CAYYHB010000244.1:0-5926 GCA_964471395.1 uncultured Burkholderiales bacterium
TCTGCTGGTTGCGGTCGAGCAGGGCGTTGAAGGTGCCCCAGCGGGCCCGGTCGGCCGGGATGGGGTTGCGCTCGAGCCAGCCGCCGTTGGCGTACTGGTAGAAGTCGGAGCAGGGGCTGACTTTGGGGTCGAGGTCTTTCAGGTCCAGGCTTTCCTGGGCGGGGAGGGGGGCGAGCAGGCTGAGGAGCAGGACGGCGCCCGTGAGGGCGGTGCGGAGCTTGAGCATGGATTGGGCTTTGCGCCGAGAGGGTGGGTTCCTTCAGGCGGTGGGTTCGCGCAGGATCTGGCTCAGGGCTTCCAGGTCGGCCTGATTGAGTAGAGCGGTGAACAGCCGTTTGAGCAAGTCATCGCTTTGAACGGCTTCAATGGCAGTCAGCAACTCGCAGGACTTGCCAAAGCGGTGCTCCAGCATTTCGAGAATCGACTCTTTTCGCCCCTCTTTGCGTCCTTCGTTGCGCCCCTCTTTGAGGCCCTCTCTGAGGCCCTCTTCTCGCCCTTTCAACTCCCAACTCGTCGTCAATTCCATCACGGTCTCGCGCTCCTCTCGCCGCATGTGCATTTTTTCTAGCTCCTGGCTAAAGATCCCCGTCTCCTCCTCCGATAGACGCAAATACTGATCCACGAACCCGGCCAGGAACCTCAGCCGGGAGGGCTCAAGTCGGAGCTGGACCAGAATCCGCAGACACTCGCTCTTGACCCGAGGTCGGTCGGCAGGCGCGATCCGCATGCGTGACATCAAAGCCGCGGCGGCTGGATTCGGGCGCTCGAGAAACTCGCGCCAGTCGAGCCGATTGAGCTGAACGACCCGGAAGCGGAGCTCCAGGGGACGCAAGTCAGGAAACTCCACTGTGAACCGGTCGGGCTGGATCGTGCGGGGGGAGGGAAACGAGAACAGGGCCACCGGGTAAATCGGACAGCGATACTTGAGGTGGAGCCTGGCGTAGTAGTCGAACATCCGCAGCCCGAAACCGCCCCGCCGCTGGGCCTCGTGCTCGAGGTGCACCAGGAAGATACGCTCCCCTTCGCGGAACCTGAGGCGCGCGCAGAGGTCGGCCTCGCCCTTCTGGCGGTCGGGCAGGTCAGCAAAAAGCTCCTTGTCCACGAACTCGAGCGAGGCTGGATCGGCATAGCGCAAGACCTCGGGCGCGAACAGCTCGAGGAAGTCAAGAAAATAGGAAGACAGAAGGTCCTTGAAGAGTTGGTCGTGGTTCACCGGAATGGCTCCGAGCGGGGGTGCGGCCGTCAGTGGCTCATGGAGGCTCTCGGGTGGCGAGAGCTGATTGAGAAAAGTTCCTCAAGGCGTGGGTGACTTCCTCCAAGAAACCCTCGGTGCGCACGTCTGCCCCACGTGGCCACACCACCCGGAGGCATGTGCGCCGGACTGGGGTGCACATGTGCGCCCGTCTCGCCCGCACATCCCGACCGGCAGGCCCGACAGCACAACTTGCCTGCAGGACAGGCTGTCCACGACCAGAATCTGCTCCGATGCGTAAACTGATCGTTCTCGCGAGCCTGGTCCTGCTGACCGCCCTGGTGCAGGCCCAGACCGCTCCCGCTACTCCCGCCCAGGCGGCCCTGGACAAGATGCTGAAGGCCTACGTGGACATCAAGAGCGGCATCATCTCCATGGACATCAAGGTGCTCCACCCCGACTACGCCGGCAGCCAGCAGACCGAGCTTCGCCTGCTGCGGCCCAAGAAGCTGTGGTGGCACGGCAAGTTCCAGCCCGAGAAGGCTGGCAGCGCTCCCTTCGACGTGTTCGTCATCTCCGACGGCAAGGAGGTCTACGTCTTCGACAGCAAGACCCCGGCCGAGTATCGCCAGGGCAAGATGCCCGACCCGATCCGGGCCATCGACCTGGCCGACTACTTCAGCATGGGCATGAGCAACATGTTCTTGCGGGCCATGACCGGAATGCCCGACCGCGTGCTGGGCAGCCGCACCCTCGAGCTCAAGGAGAAGGACGGCGCTCAGGTGCTGCTCTTCAAGCAGGGCGAGTCGATCGACGAGCTGACGCTCGACCCGGCCACCCACCGGGTGGTCAAGGTGGCCAACTTCGAGGGCGACAAGCTGATGGCCGAGGGCACGGTGTCCTATGCCCGGATGGGCGAAGAGCTCGACGATGCCCAGTTCACCTTCACACCTCCCGCCGGGGCCCAGATGAAGAAGCTGGAGGCCGAGGACGGATAACCACCCCGTTCTAAGGGCTGTCCTGGAGGTCTGGCCCGAGGCCGCCCTGGTGGGCGGCACGGTGCGCGACCTTCTGTGGGGCCTCGAGCCCAAGGATCTCGACCTGGTCATGCCTCGCCCCGTGCTCGAGCCGGCCCGGGCCCTGGCCGACCGGCTGGGGGCGAGCTACGTGCTGCTGGACGAGAGCTACGAGATCGCCCGCCTGGTGCTGCCCGACGGGCTGCAGCTGGATCTGGCCGCCTGCCTGGGGGCGACGCTGGAAGACGACCTGCGCCGGCGCGACTTCACCCTGAACGCACTGGCCAGAAGGCTGAAAGACGGCGAGCTGGTCGACCCCACCTGCGGCCTCAAAGACCTCGAGCAACGCATTCTGCGTCCCACCTCGCCGGCGGTCTTCCCGGAGGACCCTCTGCGCTTGCTGCGGGCGGTGCGCTTTCTGGCCTGCCACCCGTTGCGGCCCTCCGAAGACCTGGACGGCTTGCTGCAAGAGCATCACGAGCTGCTCCGTGAGGTCAGCTCCGAGCGCATCCAGGACGAGCTGGCCTTCATCCTGCGCGCGGGCATGCCCTCGCAGCTGGCCCGCCTCAAGTCGACCGGGCTCTACGCGGTGCTCTTTCCCGCTCAGCCCTCCAGCGAGCTGCTCGAGCGGTTGGAGGCCGATGACCTGGCCTGGCTGGGCGATGAGGCCCGGGCCGTGAGAGCCTGGCTCGATCAGCCCCTGAGTGCCACCCGCGAGCGGCGTCTCTCGCTGGCCCTGGCGGCGCTGGGGGGATCTCCCTGGCTCTCCTCACGGGCCGAGGAGCGCTACCAGCAGAGGGTGCTGGAGCTGGCCCCCCTGTCGCTGGAGCTGAGCGCCCACCGGGGGGAGCGCTTTCGCTGGTTCCGCCGGGCTCACGGCGAGGCGGTGGATGCCTGCGTGCTGGCCCACCAGATGGACCCGCGCCCTCACCTGGCCGAGCTGGTGGGCTCGTACCTGGCTCAAGACCTGGTCGCCTGTCCCTCTCTCCCGGTGGACGGGGCGGACCTGATGCAATTCTTGCAGCTCAGGCCGGGCCCCGAGGTGGGCCGTCTGCTGGAAGAGCTGGGTGCGCTGGCCGCCCAGGAGGGCGAGCTGACCCGCGAGCGGGCTCTGGAGGAGGCCGCCCGGCTGGTCCGCCTCTCAGGCTGAGGGGCCAAAGGAGACGGTTTCCCCCTGGTGAAGATTCGACCCTTGCGGAGGATTGCTTGGACCTGAGCACGCGGATCTTCGTGGCCGGACACAGGGGGCTGGTGGGCTCGGCCTGCACGCGCCTGCTCCAGGGCCGAGGATTCCGCAACCTCTTGCTCCCCGGTCGCTCCCAGCTCGATCTCACCGACCAGCGCCAGGTGGATGCCTTCTTCCAGGCCGAGCGGCCTGAGGTGGTGGTGCTGGCCGCGGCTCGCGTGGGGGGGATCGTGGCCAACTCCACCTATCCGGCCGATTTCATTCGAGACAACCTGCTCATCCAGACGCTGGTGCTGGATGCCGCTTACCGTCACGGCACCCGAAAGCTGGCCTATCTCGGCTCCTCGTGCATCTATCCCAGGCTTGCGCCCCAGCCGATTCCCGAGGATGCGCTGCTCTCAGGCCCCCTCGAGCCCACCAATGAGCCCTACGCCATCGCCAAGATCGCCGGGCTCAAGATGGCCCAGGCCTACCAGAAGCAGTACGGGTTCTCGACTCTCTGCCTGATGCCTACCAACCTGTACGGCCCGGGGGACAACTTCGATCTCGAGTCTTCCCACGTGCTGCCGGCGCTCCTCCGGCGCTTTCACGAGGCCCGCGAGCGTGGAGACGGCCAGGTGACGCTGTGGGGCACGGGCACTCCACGGCGCGAGTTCCTGCACGTGGACGATCTGGCCGAAGCGGTCCTGTTTCTCCTCGAGCGCCACGACTCGAGCGACACCCTGAACATCGGAACTGGCCAGGACATCACCATCGACGAGCTGGCCAGGCTGGTGGCCAGGGTGGTCGGCTATCAGGGCGAGATCGCCTACGATTCCACCCGCCCCGACGGCACGCCCCGAAAGCTGCTCGACGTCAGCCGCATTCACGCCCTGGGCTGGCGGCACCGCATCTCCCTGAGCGAGGGCCTGGTCAGCACCTACCGGTGGTTCGTCGAGAACCAGGCCGTGTCGTCGGGCAATCCGGCCTGAGCTCAGGCTGAGGGGTCCACGCCCAGCTCGCGCAGCTTCTGAGCCAGGCGCTCGGCCCGCTCGTGCTCTTGTTCGGCTCGCTCCCGCTCTTGCTCGGCTCGCTCCCGCTCTTGCTCGGCTCGCTCCCGCTCTTGCTCGGCGAGCCTCTGCGCTAGCTCAGCTCGCTCAAACCCCGTAGCTAGAAGGTTCCCCTCACGATCACGCCAGCGCAGCCAGCGCCCCTCCATCTGGGAGTAGGTGCCGTCCCAGAGAGTCAGCTGCAGGCCACCCAACTGCTCCAGGGGAGCGGTGGGATCCAGCCACTCCACGTAGCGTCCTCCCTTGAGCTCGAACAGGCGCAGGGCCTTCTTGCTCAGGTGGGCCACGGGATCGTAGATGACGTAGTAGGGAACCTTGATGCGCTCGTAGATATCCAGCTTCTGACGGTCCTCGCCGCCCTCTTTGTTGGATACCACCTCGATCACCAGATCCGGGGGCTTGCCGTAGCGCCAGACGAAGTAGGAGCGATTGCGCTTTTCCCAGATGTCAGCGGGGAAGGTGACATTCAGGCTGAGCATCAGGTCGGGCACCAGGGGCGGCTCGTCCGGGTTGAAGAACAACCCGACGTTGATCACGCCGATGAACGGAACCCCGGGATCATAGCTGTCCAGGCAATCGGCCAGAAGCCGCTGCTGGTGCTCGGAGAACATGTTGTCCAACGGCTCGTCATCCTCCGTGACCAGTTGCGAGACGTCCGGCTCGATCTCCGGATCATAGACCCAGGCTGGCTCAGCCATTCGGCACAGCTCCTTCTCGGCAGTTGTCTTGGACTTTTCGACCGCTCCTGTCGTCGCTGAATTCGTCGTTTCGGCGGAATTTCATCCCAGTCCTTAGCGCGCCGGCACCGCCTGCCTCCCGCTCATCCACTGCTCCCGCCGCGCCACGGCTGCCGGCCCGGCCTTCGGATCCACCTCCAGCTTCCACGCCCCAGGCTTGCGCGTAAAGGTGACCTCCAGCGTCACCAGCTTGCCCCGACGGGCCACCAGCAGGCTGGTCTTGTCCCCCACGCGATACAGCTTGAGCCGCTCGTCCAGCTTGTCGCTCAGCACCCGGTAGTCGCCCAGCGCCAGAATCTCGTCTTCGGCATCCAGCCCGCAAGCGAAAGCCGGCGTGCCCCGGGGCACCGCCGCCACCAGCAGCCTTCCGCTGTCCACCTTGAGCTTGGCCCCCAGCCACACCGGCTCGGGGCTGCCGTCGGCCGGGGCCTCGGGCGGCGCCAGCTTCAGCCCCAGCCACTCCAGCGCCGGTTGGTAGTCCAGCGGCTCGGTGGTGGCGCTCAGGCGGCGCACGAAGGCGGTCAGGTCGGTGCCGGCCACCTCGCTGATCAGCGCGATGAACTGCTCCTCGGTATAGCCCGGCTTGCCCTCGCCATAGCGCTCGTTGGCAAGGCGCATCACGTCATCCAGGCTCTTGTCAGAGTCCGTCTCCTGGCGGATGCGCATGTCCAGGATGAACGCGATGGCGGCTCCCTTGTCGTAATAGCTGATGGCGCTGTTGACCGAGTTCTCGTCCGGGCGGTAGA
>CAYYHB010000245.1:0-5911 GCA_964471395.1 uncultured Burkholderiales bacterium
GCGGGGGCCTGCTCGGGCTTGAGGTCCTCGGTAACCCTGGGCTCGGGCGCCGCGGCCGGAGGCTGGCTGCCGGGAAGCTTGAGAGAAAGGCGCTGGGCGAAGGGCACGTAGGCGGGGTCTTCGCCCAGCACGGCGGCGTGCTCTTGATTGCCGTCTTGAGCCCAACCTTCGGCGATCAGGGCGTCTCCGAGCGCGTGGCGCAGGTCAAGCCGCAGCATGGGGTCGAGGCTGACCTGCTGCAGGGCCTTGCGATAGAGCTCGCGGGCGGTGATGGGATCGCCCAGGGCGGCGCAGGAGAGACCAAGCAAGAGCAGATTGGCCGTCTGTAGATTGGAGTCGGGCAAGAATTCGCGCAACAGCTCGTAGGCCTCGCGCGGCTTGCCCTCTTCCAGACGGAAGGCGGCCAGGAAGAAGTTGGTGACCGGCTCTCCGGGCAGCACCTTCAAGAGTTGCTCGAGGCTGTGGGCGGCCTCCTCCAACTTGCCCGCCTGGCGTTGACTCAGGGCCAACAAGACGTTCAGGCCCACCAGGTCGGGAAACAGGCAGAACACGCTCCGGCGCGTGAGCCACAGGTTGACCCCGAAGCTGGGCAGGTTCTTGTGCAGCGACTTGCCCAGCCTCTGCTGGGTCAAGAGAGCCGTGTCGAAATGGCGCATCGCTTCGCTGGCCTGGCCCTGCTCGAGCAGAAGCGTGCCCAGCACGAAGTAGGCGTCGGTCAGGGTGCTGTCTTTGTTGATGGTCTCGCGCAGGCGGGCGATGGCGCCACTCAGGTCGCCCTGCATCAAAAGACCGCAAGCAGCTGCGAAGAGCTTGTCGCCGCCGGGTGTGGTCAGGTTCTTGAGAAAACCACCGGCGCCGGGGCGGGCCGCGCTCTGGGCTTCGAAGAAACGACATGTCGCCTTCAGGCCGAACTCGGGTGCGTGGTCGGGCTGAAAGTAGAGCCCGCTTTCATGGCTCTCCGAGCCATCGTCCTTAGACTTGAGGGCTTTGGACATCTCGTCCACGCCCTTACCCATCAGCTTGCCGGCCAGCCCCAGGCCCCCCCGCAGAGTCCCCAGCATTTCAGTCGGTTCCATGATTGCCCCCTTTATGAAGCGCGGAACACCATCTCGGTCTTGCCCAGCCGCAGCCGGTCACCATCCTTGAGGGCTGTCTGTACCCCCGCTTGCAGGCGGGAGTCGTTCAAAAACGAGCCGTTGGATGAGCCCAGATCTTCGTAGAGAACCCCGCTTTCGCCTTTGAGCACTCGACCGTGGCGGCGGGAGATGAACGACTCGGTATCCACGTCGGTCAGGTCCACGTCGGGATAGATGCCGTCCACCGGCGAGCGGCGGCCGATCTCGATGGTGTCCTTGGCGACCGGGAACTCGCGGCTGCCGTCCGACAAAGAAAGCCGCATGCGGGCCACGGCCGGGGGCGGGACGGGGACCGGCTCGCTCTCGGAGGTGCTGACCACGGGGTGGCTGCTCGAGGAGGTGCCTGACAGGCTGGCCCCGCAATCTTCGCAGTAAGCCTCGTAGCTGGGGTTCTCAGCGCCACAACTGGCGCAAACCAGCACCCCTCCTTCGCCAGAGGGCTCGCCCGTCGGCTGCTCGGCCTCTTCGGTGGCTGGGGGCGCCGGGGGCGTCGGGGGGATCGGCGGAGCCGGAGGAGTCGGAGGAGTCGAGGCAGCTGGAGATGCTCCGCCGACCGGCAGGCGAGCTCCGCAATCTTCGCAGTAGGCGGACCCGTCGAGGTTGTCCGACCCGCAGACGCTGCACTTCATTTCCCTTGACTCCTCCTTGGTTTCGTTGCCCGCCGCTTTACCCAACCACCGGGCTACTCCTGCTGGGGGGAGGGGGTGGGCATCGGCATGGGCACCTGATCGAGCAACTGGGTGAGCTTTCGGGTGCCATACTCGAGCTTTTTGGTTCCCGCCGCGGTAGCCCCCGAGCCGCGCTCGATGCGTTGGGCCTCGGCCAGAGCCTGCTCGGCCAGCTCGCGCTGGCCGTGCTCGAGCAGCTGGGTGGCGGCCGAGCGCAAGAGCTGGGTGGCCTTACCCCGGTCGCCTGACTGGGCCAGCTCCAGGGCCCGGGTTTGCTGGCGGAAGACGCTGATGGCATCCACCACGTTCATCACCCGGGGAGTCACCATCGAGGCCTGGGCCGAGTCGGCCGTATAGCCGATCAGAACATCCTGGTTGACCACCCGCTGGGGTTGGCCGGGGATCTCATAACGCAGGGCGGCCTGGGTGATGCGATAGCGCCCGGGCTGGCGCGAGGGCAGGATCAACTCGAACAAGAGCGAGGTGGTTTCGTCCTTCTGCAGGTCGCCCAGCGTGATGGTGGCCGTGCGATCGACCGTGGTAAGCTGGCCCAGGTCGTTGATCAGCGGCTTGACCTTGTAGGCGCGCCGGATCTTGACATCTTTGGCCAGCTTGAGCTCGAGCACCGGGTTTCGCACCACGATGCTCTGCACGCCCTTGAGCTCTTTCTCGAAAATGGTGGGGATGTCGCGGGGGATGTCGATGTAGTATGAAGTTCCTCGGCATGCGTTGGCGATGTCGAGCAGGAACTTTTCGTTGAAGTCGTCGCCCACCCCGATGGTACTCACGGAGATGCCCTCGGCGGCGGCCATCAGGCAGGCTTCCTTGCAGTGACTCTCGTGCAGAGTGAGGCCGTCGGTGAGCAAGATGACGTGGTTCATCCGCTCGCGTGAGAAGTTCTTGCGGATCTCGTCCACAGCGGCACGAATGCCATGCAGCATCTCGGTGCCCGAGCCCACATCGATCTGGTCGATGTTCTGGACCATCCGGCGCGCGGACTGTTTGTCGTAGATCTGGCTGGAGGGGATCAGCACGCGGGCTTTGTCGGCGAAGGCGATCACCGAGCAAAGGTCGGTGGGACGAAGCTTCTCCAGGACGTGGCTGACAGCGGAAATCACGTAATCGAGCTTTTCGGCGGCATACATCGAGCCGCTCTTGTCCAGCACGATAGCCAGATTGAGAGCCGCCGAGCCGACCCCCACCTCGGCGGTAGGCCGCAATTCGGCCAGCAGATACACCAGCTTGTTCTCGCTGGTCGTGAGAACGTTCTCATAGCTCAGATAGGTTGCCAGGTCGACTTCGCCCACGGGGTCCTCCGGTATCGTCTGTGGGGGCACTGTTTCCCACCCAACCCGGAAAGCCCTTCAGGAGCGCTTGCCGGGGGCGGCCCTGGAGGAATCCGACGTGCAGCGCGAAGGCGAAGGCCCATGCAACCCGCCATCCGTTGGGGTGAGGTCAAACGTCTCGAGATTCGCTACACCGGTAACCTGCACGGCGATGTAGAGCAACTGCCTCGCCTGGCCACCCTGGTCAAGCGCGAGCGGGCCGCCCAGCCCGAGCTCTTGCTGCTGGATACGGGTAACTTTTCGCGGGGAAGCGAGTTGGCCGAGCGCTTCGCCGGGAAGCCGGTGGCCGAGGTGCTGGCCCACCTGGGTTATCACGCGGCTGGCATTGGAGAAGATGAGGCGGCCTGGGGCCTGGAGGGCATCCTGGAGCTCGCTCGGGCCATGCGATGTCCCTTCCTGGCCGCGAACTGGCGCTTTCCCGAGCGGGAGAAGGTGGAGCTGAGCCGCCTGATCTGCGGCTACCTGCGCCTGCAGCGTGCCGGGATGGACGTGGTGGTGGCCGGACTTGCTCCCCAGAAGGCCCCGCCGGGCGTGGAGGTGGTGAGCGCCCGGCAGGCGATCGAGTCCGTCCTCGAGGAGGTTGGGCCCGACCAGGCGCTGGTTTTGGTCTCCCAGTTAGGTTATCATGAGGACCGCCAGCTGGCCGAGTCGTTTGACGCCCTGCAGGTCATTCTAGAGGGAGTCGCCTATTCGGGCTTCACCGAGGTGCTTCAGGTTGCTCACACCCTGGTGGTGCCGGCAACCGCCGGAGCCACCTCGCTGGGCTCGCTGGGCCTGGACTTGACCGGCACGCTGGTGATCGAACCGCAAGGAGAGTCTTGATTGCAGGAAAAAAAAGAGAAGTTGGTGCTGCGCACCTACAAGCGACGCGAGGACCCCTTCCCCCCGCCCGGCCAGCCGGTCATCAAGAGCCTTTATCCCGGCAACTACGTGCTCTTTTGCTCGGCCAACTCGTGTCTTCACTACCACGGCACCCGGGGGGCGCTGCCCTTCTGGTCCGAGGATGCCCCCGAGTTGCTCGACGTCCTGCGCTGTCCAGAATGCGGCAGCCCGGCGGTGCGCCCGCCTCATGACGAGCCCGAGGACTCTGAGGCCTGAAGGAAAACGTCCTCCGTTCGCGCATAGTTGACACCGCCTCCGTATGCCAAAATTCAACTCAACCGGTGACTCCGAGCTCGACGACCTCGTCGAGCGCATCGTCGAGCATCACGCGACCTCGCCGCAAGCCGATCTCTTGCGCCAGATCGTGGTCAGCGCCATGAAGCTGATCAGCGACGGGGCGGATCGCGGGGACATGAAGCTGATCAACACAACCCTCAAGGAGATGCGCTACTCCTTCAAGGTCTTCATGCCCTACCGACGACGTCGCAAGGTCAGCGTGTTCGGCTCAGCCCGCACGCCCGAGGGCCATCCCGACTACCTGCAGGCCATGGAGTTCTCCCGGATGATGGCTGAGCGCGGGTACATGTGCATCACCGGCGCCGGCAATGGAGTCATGAAAGCCGGCCACGCCGGGGCGGGTGCCGAGAACTCCTTCGGGGTCAACATTCGACTGCCGTTCGAGCAGACTGCCAATGAAGTGATCGATGGCGATCCCAAGCTGGTCAACTTCAAGTATTTTTTTACCCGCAAGCTGGCCTTCATCAAGGAAACCCACGCGGTGGTCTGCTTCCCGGGCGGCTTCGGCACTCACGACGAAGGTTTCGAGACCCTGACCCTGATCCAGACTGGAAAGTCCTACATCCTGCCCGTGTTGTTCGTGCATCCTCCCGAGACCGGTTTCTGGAACGACCTTGATGGCTACATCCGCAAGCGACTGCTGCCGGCCGGAATGATCAGCGAGGAGGATCTCCATCTCTACCTGGTGACCGATTCGGCGGAGCGGGCCTGCGACGAGATCACGACCTTTTATCGGCGCTATCACAGCATGCGCTATGTGGGAGACGAGCTGGTGATGCGCCTCGAGACCCCTTTGAGCGAAGAAGATCTGGCTCGGATTCAGCAAGAGTTCGCCGACCTGCTGGTGGAGGGAGGCTCCTTCCGTCAGGCTCCCGCCCTGCCCGACGAGGCCGATGACCAGCCCATCGTCCATTTGCCCCGGCTCATCTTTCGCTACCACCGGCGCCGCTACGGCCGGCTCAGACAACTCATCGATCGGATCAACTCTTTCGACGCGTGAGCCACGAGGAGATTCGCGACCTGGCCGCCCTGGCCAGCGTCATCTCGGCCACGGTTCAAAGCTACGAGCCTGCCGAGGTCATGCGCACCGCCCTGCAGCGGTTGGTGGAGGTGCTGCGGATGGACATCGGGGTGATCCACCTGCGCGAAGGGAACGACCTGATCCTGGGCTCCGGCGTCAACCTCACCCCGGCCACAACCCTGGAGTTGCAGCGCTTCTCGCTCTCCGAGGACCGGTTCACGGTGCGCTGCCTGCTGGACAACGAGCCGCTTCTGTTCGACCCGTCCAATTGCGACCGTTACACCGATTCGGCCTCCGGCCTGGCCCGCGAGGGTCTCAAGTCGGTGGCCGCGGTGCCCATCCCCAGCCCCCTGGGTCCAGTGGGAGTTCTGGTGGTCGGCAGCGCGGGCTCGGTGACCGTTTCGGAAGACCACCTGGTGCTGCTCCAGGCCGTCACCAACCAGGTGGGGGTCGCTCTGGAGCACGCCCGCCTGGTGGACAGGCTGGAGCGTCTGGTGGAGGAGCGCACCGAGCAGCTCGAGCAGGCCCAGGAGCAACTGGTGATGCGTGAGCGGCTGGCCA
>CAYYHB010000246.1:0-5858 GCA_964471395.1 uncultured Burkholderiales bacterium
GAGGTTCCCTTGGCCTCGACGGCCTTCTGCAAAGCGACCTCCACCAACCGGGCACCGAGAGGGGCATTGCGAGCGAAGAAGTCCACCGCCCATTTGCCTTCTGCTGCGCTGAGCTGGCGGCCAGTCAACGCCTCTTGCAGCAGCCGTAAGAATTCTGGCTGGCTCAGACACGAGCCTTGGCCACGAGCATGCTGCAGCGTCTTGTCCACGCGATCACGAAAGCTCCGCGACAACTGGTCACGGTAGGCCGCCGAGCTGTCCAGGGGGGCCTGGCCCTTCTTCTCCTTGGGCAAAGCCTTGCGATAGGTCCGGCTCACCAGAGTCTGGGGCTCGAGCACATAGGAAAAATGCCCGTTCTCATAGAGACGGAGGCGTGACAAGTCAAACGGATCGAACCGGACGGTAACCTGGCGGCCAACCAGGTGCTCGGCCACCGGGTAGGCGTTGCCGCCCAGGTGAATGCAGCCAGACTTGTCCACCAGCCGCTCTTCTTCCCACAGAAACAAGTCCACCAGGTCCCCCGGATCCGGGTAGCGCACCCCGGCCGCCCCAGACTCCCAGCGCGCATGAGGGGTCGCCTTAGTCTCGGAGTGGACCCGGTTGTTGTAGCGCTCAAGCCATCCCCAGAAGCACTCGTTCAACTCGGCCAACGACTGGATGCTGGCGCGCCGCGCTTCCGGGAAGAAGGAGTCTTTTACGGTCCGGAACCAGCGCTCGATCTTCCCCTTTCCCTCCGGATGATAGGGGGTGGCGAAGACGGCCTCAGTCCCCAGGCGGGCAGCAATCAGGCGGACCTGACGCGACTGGTAAACAGCGCCGTTGTCCCAGTATGCCCGCTCGGGGATGCCACCGTGCACGATAGCCTTGCGAAAGCAATCCTCGAGACACGGCAGGTTCTGTCGAAAGTAGAACTCGGCGTGGACCACGTAGCGAGAGTAATCATCCAGAAAGGCGTGCAGGTGGCAGAGGCGCGGTTTATTGGGAGAGGAAGGGTCCGAAATCGTGATCCCCTGGGTCCAATCGCCCTGCCAGACAGCGTTTCGTCTCGGCTGCTCGTATCGGGGGAAGGCTCGGGCTTCCTTCTTCAGGTCTCTCTTGGTCGCCCGGCGCTTTCGCAGGTGGTACGCCAGTGTGGCTTCCTGAATCGTGGGGAGTTCCTCACCCCGCGTGGCCGCCTCGGCCCTGAGTAATTCAACCAGGGCAGCCGTGTTACGACTCGGCTCCTCGCGGCGCAGCTCGATAGCCCGGTTGACGATCTTCTCGTCGAGGACTCGGGGTACGCCGTTGTCGTGTCGGGGAAGCGGCCGAAGCGCCTCGATTCCGGGCTCGGTCACGAGCTCGCCATCCTCGTTCATGTGCCCGTTCTCATACCACTTGTACCAGCGCTCCAGGCAACGACGCGAGACCATCTTGGATTTGCCATCGGGGAAGAGATGGACCGAAGCCAGGATCTCTTGCTTTGTGCGGAGTCGCTCCGCCAGACCCATCTGCCGGCAAACCAGGGGGGAGATGACGGAATAGCGGGCCAGCGCCACATCATCAGCGTGGCGTTCCCATTCAGCATGATTCATTTTCAGCAACCTCCGGTTGGTGATCGCCCTGGCTCGTCAAGAATTCCAGGGCGCCCCCATACTGCGGCGGAGGCCTGCCGCCCGCACGGGCAGGCTTGTGTGACGGACGGCAGGCGGTCAACCGGATGACGGCCGGGAGAGCCGTCCAGGCGGACTCGTCTCGAAGCAGACCCATCAGCCCAGCGGCAAGTGCCAGCGGACTCATCAACTCTGGGCAGCGCGTCATCGCTTCCAGGCTCTGTCCGAGCTGCGTCCGGAGATCGCATCCGACATAAATGCAGGCACTGAGCAGGGCGAAGAGCCAAGGACGCGAGCACATCGCCCACTTTCCTCTCCACCTCGCAAACAAGCGATGGGAAGGCCGCAGCGGCTTGTCGTTCAGCCGATCGGACCAAGACACGTTCTGGAAATCAGGCTCGTCAGGAATCAAGCCCCTCTCCTCGTAGAACTGCCGGTCCCGGTCTGCCACACCTCTCAGGCTGGCCTCCACCCGTGCCGCGATGAACCTCAGGCTGTATGTGTGCAGCGGGACTACGTCGTTGGGAAGAAGGGTGAAACTGGTGTGGCATCCAGGACAGCACTTCCGAAAGATCCGCGCCGGCCCGGGGCCGCCATCGAGGTCGAGCTGCCTGAGATAGCTACCATTCTTGACGAGCCTCAGCCCGGGGGGCAGAGAGGGCAATCAGGACGCCATTCGTAGATGGCCTCCGAATGTTGGACGTAGGCATTGCCGGATAGGTCTGGAAGAAGTAGGATCACGGTGAGGGCTCGCTTGCTTTCGGTTTCTCAGAAGAACAGAAGATAGCGAACCCTCGTTCTTTTTGGAAGCCCTCTATGGTCAGATAATCTTAACGAATCAGCCCGCCCACGGGCACATAGAGTCAGCGGCTACAGCTGAGAGCGGCGACTAAGCCACTTCTGCCAGATGCGCCTGACCTGATGATGGAACCTTCCGAGCCGTGGCCCATTTCCAGTGATGCCGAAGTAAGCGTAGTGCCCTCTCAGCTTCCTGGTAAGGGTGCGGTGCTGTTCCTCCACCGATTGATGGCGGTTGTCTCTGCACCATTCGGCCACTCTCTTGATGGCCCGGCGGAGCCGATCCCGAGCGGTCTGCCTCTTAACCACAGGGTTTCCCTTTCGGGATTGTCCCCAGTAGTGAGTGAACCCTAAGAAGTCGAAGGTTCCGGGCTCACGCCCCTCCTCCTCGTATTTCTTCAGTCCCGGCTGGCCAAAAGACACAAGCCGAGTTTTCTCCTCGTTCAAGGACAGCCCGTATCTGGCGAACCGCTTTGGGAGGACATTCGCCACAGTCCGTGCGTCTCGCTGGTCGGAAAATACGATGACAAAGTCATCGGCATATCTGACGAGCATTGCGCGGCCGCGTAGCCGAGGCTTCGCCTGCTCCTCGAACCAACGGTCCAGCACTTCGTGCAGATACACGTTAGCCAAGAGCGGCGAACTACCACCATCCTCTCCAAACCAGGCTTATCCTGGCGCACCCGAAAGGACACCGTGACCTCGGCAAAAATAGTTGACGCGGGGCACGCACTATCGAGAATCAGCTCCTGAGAAGAGAGACCACGGCACGCCGCGCAAGTCAACACGAGGAAACGAGTGGCCAACCCCGAATTTCAAAATATGTCGCTTATACTATTATTGCTACTATTCTTCGTGCGCCCGGCGTATTGCCAAGCACCAACCGTGGAAAACTCACCCACCACGTCAAGTCAGACCCGCCAGCCCAGGCCCCCCGCAACCGAGCTGCGCGGACTCATTGGCGATCCCGCAAAGCACGTGCTGGCACCTGGCGACGTAGTCGAAATCAACATCGTAGCCCTACCAAATCTTCCCACAGCCTATCCTATTCGGATCGATGGCTCATTCTTCTTGGCACCGATTGGCGATGTCCAGGCAGCGGGAAAGACCCTGTCCCAATTAGAGCACTACCTGAAGGCCCGTCTTGGAAAGGAAATGCGGCGCCCGCAGTTTCGTTTGGGCTTAAAAGACGTTGCTCCAAACCGCATGACGATACTCGGCGAGGTGTTACAGCCAGGGTCCTACGAACTCAGGCCAGGCTCGACGGCTTTAGACCTGATTGCCTCGGCAGGTGGCCTGACCGGTAGAGCCGATGCATCCGAGGGCCAGTTGATCCGCTCGACCGGCGAACTGACGATTTCGCTAGCCCCAGGAGCAGCGACTGAGTCTGCAGCGCAACTGAAAGATGGCGACGTTCTTTATATTCATCCCGGGACAAAGGTCAACGTAACCGGGGAAGTCTTCAACCCGGGGCTTCTGTCAGTTCCCCGGCGAGAAGGGAGCCCGATGGAGGCGCTGATTCGGGCAGGGGGGCCCAAACCCAACGCATCTCTTGGAAGGGTAATCTTGTTTCGACCCGCCCTGACCTCAACGGTGACACTCGACTTGAGTGCCAAGGCACCCCCACTGCCCAACATTGCCCATCAACTGGAAGACGGTGATGTTCTGGTCGTCCCCCCCAGGCAGGCGGTGGTCGTTTTCAAAGGGCCGAAGGCTGTCCCCCTTCGTGGAGGCGAGAACGTTCTCGACGTAATCATTGCAGCCGGGGTCGGAGAGAATCTGGATGATGTTACGATCGTTCGGAGTCAGAACGTTCAATCTCTCGCCATGGTTCGTCCGGAGGACTTTTCGAACCCCGGAAAGGTCGAGACTTTGCACAGAGACCTGGAGCCAGAGAAGGTCGATCTGACGAAGTACTTTGAAACCCGAAACCCGGCGCTGCTCGTCCCGATAAACGACGGAGACATCGTGCTGGTACCCGACCCCGGACCACCAGGCGGATTCATGCAGTCACTGGCAACATTCCTATCGCCACTGCAGTTACTGCTCGGCTTCGGGTACTTCTTTCGCTAACGGGGTCGGCCGAAGAGCTTGTCCCAGAGGCTGCGGTTATCCTTGCCCTCGGTTCTCCTTTGCCCATAACCATAACCATAACCATAACCATAACCATAACCATAACCATAGCCATATCCGTAGCCGGGCCCGCTTTCGGCGCCCGATGCCGCATTCAAAATGATCCCGAGCACTTTGAATCCATGCTCTTCAAGTCCCTCTTTGAAGCGAACTTCGGACTCGCCTTCCCATCGATTCGGATTGATGACAAAAATCGCCGCCTCGACTGCTGGACCAAAGAGAAAAGCATCACTGCAGGCAAAAAGGGGCGGGGTGTCAATCAGCACCACCGTTCCAGTATCACGCAGTTCTGAGAAAACACGCCCCAACTGCCCTCGAGCCAGAATGTCCGCCGCATTACTCCTGTTTGCGCCAGCCGGAAGAAGCGAAAGCCGCTCGATTGCTGTTTTCTTAAGAAAAGGACTTACTGGCTCGCCCCCCTGAAGGAGCTCAGCCATCCCAGGTTCATCTTGAAAGCCAAAAAGCGTAGTCAATGTGGGCTTGCGCAGATCGGCGTCCACCAGCACGACATCAAAAAAGAGTTGAGTAAGGGCTGCGCCGAGGTTGAGGACCACCGTCGACTTCCCGTCCTGGCCCCAGGCACTCACCACGCAGAACGTACGAATTCCCCGCCCCAACGCAAGCTGCATCTTGGCGCGCAGACCACGATAACTCTCGGCTACCGCAGAGTGGGGATCGCGTTGAGTTATCAAATATTCGAGAGGGGTGGTCATTCTTACTCGTCCAGAATCTCTTGAAAAGTTCGACGTCGCTTCTTTCGCGTCGGAGGAAGAATCCCTTTACTATCAAGCTTTCGACAGCCAACTACCAGACCAGCCAACAGCATCAGGGCCTCCATCGGCCGAATCAGGTAAAAGGAATCGGAATGCAGAGAGGCCATACACATGGCCGAGTAAGAGGCAAAGACTCCCGCTGCAATCCCTCTTTCAAGCGGATCCTGACTTGACTTGTAGGCATTGAACACCAAGCCGCCGAGGCGAATCAAGAAGACCAACATCAATGCCAAGCCTATCAAGCCATTATAGGACCATTCGGTCAACAGAAAGTTGTCCACGAACCCGAGATTGCGCGAGGCCATTCCGGACCCAGTTAGAGGAGCCTTAGAGATCGTTTCTCTAAAGCAAGACTGCGCCATGGCCACTCTTGCCGCGGATGAGTTCCCCCCCCCAAAGTCTTCAGCCCGGTCCCGGTTCTCCCAGGTCTGGACCAAGTGGGGAATGGTTTCCGACAAGCGTTCTCGCAGGCCAGCAGGAGTATAATTCCAGGCTCCGACAAGAATTGCAGAAGCTCCTGCTAAAGCAACCAAACTCCTAGTTATGTCGCGGCGAAGAACCTCCA
>CAYYHB010000247.1:0-5849 GCA_964471395.1 uncultured Burkholderiales bacterium
CCCAACATGAAGAGCATGCAGGTGATCGTGAACTGGAAGGACCCGCTGGGCAACCAGAAGGAGGTGCGCGTTGAGACGCTGCTGTCGGGCTCTTGACGGTCGGCGCTCCGGCGCCAGCCTGATCGAGCTGCTGGTCTCGATGGGGCTGGTGGCACTGATCATGGGCAGCGTCCAGGCCCTGGTTTCGGCAGCAGCTCGCTACTACAACATCTCGACAGCAACCCTCGAAGTCCAGCAGAATCTGTTGACTGCAATGAGCAAAGTCTGCTTTGAGCTTGGTGAGAGCAGCCCCACGAGCGTGCGCTCCGACTCGGCGGCGCCCGGTGGGGTGGTTTTCGCAACCCCAAGAAATGCCAGCAACAGGCTCGTCTACGGCACCGGGATCTACGCGGGGAAAGCCGAGTGGTCCCGCTACCTGTGCTACTATGTCGATACCGTCAACGGCGAATCGTGCCTGATTCGCAAAGAGAAAACCGTGCCCGTCACGTATGGGCCCCCCATCCTCCCGGCTGGAGAAACCACGGCCTCCTACCAGGCTTCGCCCGGCAACTACCGAATTGTGGCCCGTCGCGTGACGGCATTCAGTGTCATCGACTCGGCGCCAATGACCATCACCATGACAGCCCAAGACAATCGAGGAGAGTTCAGCATCACCATGAGATCAGTGGTGCAGCCCAAGAACTGAGCGCAGCAAGGTGAGGATTTCGCGATGAGAATGATTGCCATTTTGAAGGGGCGCGGGAGTATTCTCGTCACCGTGATGTGGGTCGCCTCCATCATCATGATGTTGATGTTGGTGGTCGGGTTTGGGGCCATCAAGGGCATGAAGGACAGCAGCCGCGAGATCGACAACAGCCGGGCGCGTTACGCGGCCTATGCCGGGATTCAGCGGGCCATGGGCGAGTTGCGTCAGTTGGAGACCTGGGGTAATGCGCGCTGGCCGACCATCGTCACGGGCACCTTGCCTCAGAATCCGGAGCTCTCCTACCAGATCAAAGTCTTCAATAACGTCAGCGGTTCAGCGCGCAACACCGGCGCCGCAAATACGGCCAATGGAATCGACATCCAGGTTCCAGGCGGGGTCGTCTACCTCGAATGCCTGGGCCGAGACCAGAGGGTGCCCGGCAACGCCAACATCAGCGGCGGCATGGCCGGCAACGCGGTGCGCAACCGACCGGCTTTCAATCAGGCGGCGCTGGGAGACGTAAGTCTGTCGATGGTGAACAGCCAGACTGACGCCGGGGGGACGCCTCCCCCGCCTCCTCCGCCTCCTCCGTCTCGAAGAGGACCCGCTCCTCCCCCTCCTCCTCCTCCTCCTCCCGGCAAGGGCACCGTGGCCTCCAACGGAACCATGGCCCTGAGCAGCGGTACGAGGGTGGACGGGGACGTGGAGGTCATGACCGCAGCTCCGACCGTCGACCCCCTTACAGGAGACGTGATCCCCGCCGCCGACCCCCTGACCCAGGACGGGACCTCGAGTTTTACCGGCGTGCGCAACGACCTGCTGGCGGCCAAGCCGCTCACGGGATTCGTGGCGCCGTTCCCTTCCTCGATGGCCACCACCTCCTCCAGAACCGGTGCCCCCCCGCCACCTCCCCCGCCTCCACCGTCCCAGACCTACCCGGTTCCACCCGTTACCGTCCCACCGATTGCGGTTCCTCCGGCTCCGGCCCCGGCTCCGGCCCCGGCTCCGGCCCCGGCGCCAGCTCCGGCCCCTGGTCCTGGTCCTGGTCCTGGTCCGGCCCCGGCCCCGGCCCCGGCTCCGGCTCCGGCTCCGGCTCCGGCTCCAGCTCCAGCGCCGCCACCCATTTCCATTCCGCCTGTTCCGGTGCCCCCGTTGACAGTCCCGCAGCCCGGCCCCAACCTGGTGATTCCGGTCCCGCCGCTGGCGGTACCGCCGGTCCCCTACCCGACCGGGCCCGGTCCCTTCCCACCCATTTCCATTCCGCCCGTCCCGGTCCCGCCGGTTTCCTACAACCCGCCTGCTCCTCCGCCCCCGGGTCCACCAAACCTGGATCCGGGCCCCTACGCGGACGTGTTCCTTTCGCCCGGCGCCACGTTGAAGCTGAGTTCGGGGCGCTACTACGTGCCCGGCACCTTTGAGCTCGACGGAGCGACTCTGGAGGTCGATGCGAGCCGTGGGCCGGTCATCATTTACGTCGGCAAAGACTTCGTGGTGAAGAACGGCTCGAAGATTAACGAGTTTGGCGAATCCCGGGATATCCAGTTCTACATGACCGACGAGAAGGATATTACGGTGGACCCGGTCACGGGAGTCGCTCTAACGGTCCCCCTCAAGAGCTCGGACGTCACGATGCAGGACAGCCAGGGCACTTTCGTGCTGGCCGGCAAAAAGACGAATGTCCAGGTCAGGGACTCCACCATCTCGGGTGCCATCATGTCGGCCACGGTCAACCTGGTGGATTCCACCATCCACTACGACGCCACGCTGAAGGACGCGCCCCTGGAAGGCATGTCCAACTGGGCGCTGGATGGCCTCCACGATATCTAAGAGATGATGTTTGTGAGGTTTTGGACCCTGCTCCTGGTGGTGTTGGTGGGCCTGTCGGTGCGTCAGTATCTGGCAACCGGCCTGAGCCCTACGGCCGCAGGCAAGGAGATTCGCGTCGAGATCGAGGCCGGGCCCTTCGAGCTTAAGCGACGCTATCGGTCCATGGAAGGGCCCTACTGCGTTCAGAATCTCAGCTTCGGGGAGCTGATAGCGGCCAGGAAGATCGTTCTGCCGGAAGGTCTGGTTCGGAGCGGAGACGGGGCATCCATGACCGGTGGCCTGAATGCCGTCTCAGAACTGACCCTCTCGGGGGACCCGGGACCGCGCAAGCTCTACTGGCTGAAGGGCATCGATGAGGTCGTGCTGGACGAGAAGGGCCGCGTGTTGCCCACCGCGGAGTTCATTTGCCACCTGAACATCGACGTGGATGTCGCGTTTCGCAATCAGACCTTCCCCATGGCCGAGCCCTGCCGCAACAGCCGCATCTTTACCATCACCCAGGGCCAGACGAGGATCGAGTTTCCTCGAGGCTACGCGGTTCCGGTGGCCAGTGACGAAGTCTGGGGGTTCACCTTCCAGGCCGCCAATCGAACGACCGACGAGCACCGGCGGATACGGCACCGCCTGACGCTGACCCTGGTCGAGGACCGCTCGCTCGCCGAGCCCCTGAAAGCGCTGGCCTGGGAAACCCCCTTTCTCTCCGTGATCGTGGACCGCTACAGCAAGCAGGCTGAGGAGGCCGACCACGCCGGCATGCCCGACTGTCTGCCTACCTCCCGGGGGCTGACGGCTCCCAACAGCGTGCCCAACACCAACTGGGATGACTTTTGCGGCCGACGGCGCAGCGGCCACTTCGTGGTCCCGCCGGGACGGAACACCTGGCGGAGCACCTACCCCGAGCTGACGGTCAACACCGAGCGGCACGTTCGGCTGGTCTGGAGCCACATCCACCCGCTCCTGGAGGAGTGCTCGCTGATCCTGTGCCGGGGGCGCAAGAAGCTTTTCAGTGTGCACTCAAAGACCCGGACTGACCGGGGCCTCGAGATCGAGAGCATCGACATGGTCACCGCTCCGGAGGGCAACGGGATCGTCCTGCCAGCCAAAGAGGTCTACGAGATCGAGTGTACCTACAACAATACGACCGGCGAGGCCCACGACTCCATGGTCACGTTCGGCCTTTTCTTCGATGATGAGCGCTTCGTTCGGCCCGAATGGGTGAGCAATCCCGCGCCGAACAGGCTGCCTGTGTCGACCGGAGCTCCCGTCGCAGGGGAACCGGTCACGGTGGACAAGTCCGGCAACATCACGGTTGGCTGGCCGATTTTCGATCCGGCTCGAGACGGCCCTCTGCTCAAGAGTAAGAAGCGTCTTCTACTGGAAACGAGTCGCGGAGAGCTTCGCCTGGTCATCGACCCGAGCCTGGCGCCCCAGTCGGCCACCCAGATGCACCGGCTGTTGACCAGGGGCGCCTTCAACGATACCGTATTTTGCGCCTACCAGTCCGGGTTCTTTCTGCAGGTCGGGGAGGCTCAGACCAAGACCGGTCAGGCCGCACTGGCCTCGGAGAATCGACGCCTGCTGCGCCGCCTGCCCGTGGAGCTCTCAGGTGTGACCGGCGACAAGGTCATCCACCGCCAGGGAGCCCTGACCCTGAGCCGCGACCCGAGCAAGCCCGACTCGGCGCTGGGGTCGTTCTCCATCCTGCTGGGAGCCGCCCCTCACCTGGACGGCCTGCAAACGGTATTCGGCTACGCCGAGTCCGATCCGGTTACGAGCGCTACGCTGAAAGCGCTCGGCCAGGATTTCCAGGCCAACACGCTGGTTATCCGGTCGGCAAAGGAGCTGAAGTAGCCCGCGGCTGATCAGATGAACTCTGCTAGCGCGGACTCCATTCTGCGGGGAGCCATCGCCTGGCCTGTAAGAGTCGCTGCTGAACAGGTCAATAGCAGGTGCCCGGGCTCCAGTACGTCATCGGCGTGCAGATGGGAGCCCGCGGGTAGACCGGGTAGCCGTAGTTGGGGTAGTGCTGGTTCCCGTAGTAAACCCCGCCGGGACCGATGACGGTGGTCTCCGACTGCGTGCCCCACGGCGTGGTGCGGGTCCCGTGGCTGTAAACCGAGCCGTCGATGCCCACTCCGGTGGTCTGGGTGCGGTAACCGCCCCAGGCGTCGTAACCGCCGGTCGTGACGGCGCAGCCGGTGGTGCCCAGCAGGGCTCCGCACATCGCCAGCACCGCGGCCGCTTTGCCGATCCGGCCCAGACCCTTCTTGGAGGGCTTCTCATCCGAGCCAGCGCTGATAGAAACTTCATCGCCCGCGGCCACGGGGGCATTCTCGCCGGCCGCCTCGGCCGGCTTCTTGCCAGCGGCGCTGGAAACGTAGGCGTTGCTGCTCAGGGCTACGGGGGTCAGGGTATTCATCGAAAATTCCTCCACCAGAACCAGGATGTCTTCTCTTTGCCCGCAGTGTAGATCCAGATCCTGAAGGGAAGCTGAAAGGGGCGGTCCAATGACCAGCATATGCAGGAAGCCGACCCCGGGCAGTACATCGAACGCGTCAGTCTGGCCACGGGCGAGGTGCTCGAAGGCCCTATCGAGCCAGACGAGCTGTTGGTGCGCAAGCACCGTGACTACCACATCGTCGATGTCTATGCCCGCTCATTGATGAGCTGGCTGGTCAAGACCGGCGATGAAGAGCACGCCCGCTCCACCATGAAGCGGGTGCGCAGCTTCGGCAAGAAGACGGCCGAGATGCTGGCCAAAGCCGTGGGGGCCAAGGACCCGAAGAAGATCGGCGAGGCGCTCTTTGGCCTCAAGCGGCGCGAGTTCTACTTCCGCTACAAGCGACAGCGCCTCAAGAAGCAGGAGATTGAAGCGCGCCTGCAGCGCCTGCGCGAAGAGTCCCGGGCCCAGCTCGAGAAAGCCAGCGGCCTGCGGGTCCTGCTCACGGGCGGCACCGGTTTCGTGGGCAAGGAAGTCATGTGCCAGGCCGCCCACGACGATCAGGTGACCGAGATGGTGGTGCTGATCCGTCCCAAGGTCATCAAGAACCGGCGTACCGGCGAGGTGGAGCAGGTGCTCACCCCCAGCGATCGCGGGCGAGAGCTCCTGCGCGAGCTGTGGCTCGATGACCCGAAGCTGGCCGGCAAGTTCCGCTTCATCGACGGCGACATCGAAAAGCCCGGGCTGGGAATCAGCTCCGAGGACCTGAATGTGCTCGAGCGCACGCTCACCCACGTCATCCACTGCGCCGCCAGCGTGGCCTTTGACGACCCTTACCTGGAGTCGTATCGGGCCAACGTGCTGGGCAGCCTGAACGCCCTGAACTTCTCGCTGGGT
>CAYYHB010000248.1:0-5845 GCA_964471395.1 uncultured Burkholderiales bacterium
GCGTGAGCGCTGTCGACCTCGGCTACACCAACCGCATCACGCTCATGCCTTTGCGGCCCGGCATTTTCGTCAAGTGCGAGCCGACCGGATGCTACAAGCTGGTCTACAACAACCGCTGAGCCCTTCCCAGGCCAGCCCCTCACGGCCCCGGATGACCTTCCGGGGCCGCTTGATTCTCTGGCTCTGGCTGGCGTTGGCGCTGCCAGCCCTGGCCCAGTCGAGCTCCGTGGAGCAGGCGGTGCGAGCCGCCCTGGAGGGCGATCTGGGCCGGGCCGAGAGCCTGCTCAGCCCGGCCGACAACCCGGAGCAGGTCATGGCCCTGGGCCTGGTGCGCCAGTTGCAGTTGCGCCTGGAGGAGGCGGGAACGCTGTACCAATCAGCCAGCCCCGCCTATCCCGCCGAAGCCGCCTTCCGGCTGGGAAACCTCGAGCTTCTGGCCGGCCGCCAGGTGCAGGCGGCGGTGCGCTATCGCCAGTCCTTACAGGCCGATCCCACCGCTCCGGTGGCCCGCTACAACCTGGCCGTGGCCACCGGAACCAGCCCCGGGCCCTACGATCAGCCGGCCGGCTGGTGCCTGGTGCGCCATCCAATCCAGACCCGGCTGCGCTTTTTGGAGCTGCGCTCGGAGAACCTGCTGCAGGCCGCCTACCTGGCCCGCGGTGAGGACCTGCAGGCGGCCTGCGAATTCACCCGCGAGCCCGACCCCCAGCTATGGCTGCGCCGCGCTCGCAACGCCCCGCCGGCCCGCCGTCAGGTGCTGGCCTGGCGCTACCTGGTGAGCACCCTGGAGGCCACCGGACGAGATGCCGACCTGGCCGTCTGGGGCCCGGGCTTGCTGCCCGAGGGCAAGTCCAGCCTGACCTTCGGAGTGCTGCCCAACGGGTCCGTGGTGGATAGCGCCGACGGGCGCGGCCTGGGTTTTCGCGTTCCCCCTGACGGACACGCCCTGCGGGTGGGCTCTGATGGCACCGCCCGGGTCTGGGTGCGCAATCCTCTGCCCACGGCCATCGGACGCATCGAGCTGGTGGGTGCCGGTAAGCTGGCCTCGGGCTATCGCACCACCCGCCCGGCCGCTCCCGGCTGGGAGCTGATGGCACCGACCCTGCTGCCCTACCTGCTCGAGTCTCCCTTCCTCAACCTGAGGGAGCGTCAGGCGCTGCTCGAGCCCCTGCTCGAGCAGAGCGAGCTGCGACTGTTCGTCCTCCAGGAGCTGGGTGCGCTGGCACTGCAGCAGGGCGACCTGGCCCTGGCCGAGCGCCACTGGCAGGCCGCCCTGGCCGAAGATCCCGAGTGGGAGGCGACCCGCTACAACCTGGCGATGCTGCACCTGCTGCAGCGCCGTTACCAGGCTGCCCGTCAGGTGCTCGACGAGTTGCAGCGACTCTTGCCCCAGAGCCGGGTGGCCTACCAGGAGCGGCTGCGCCTGGCCGTGCTGCTGCAAAACCCCTATGAGGCCCTGGCCATCTGCAAGGCTTACGGCGAGCACTTCCCGCATGATCCGTATCCGGCCTACGCGGCGGGCGAAATCCTGGCCGGCGGCGAGCGGCTCGAGCCGGCCCTGGAGCTGACCCGGAACCTGGTGCAGAGCCACCCCGAGCTGACCGAGCCGCGCTACTTGCTGGCCTCGCTGCTCGGCCGCAGCGGCCAGACTCAGGCCCAGATCGAGCAGCTCGAGTGGTTGCTGGAGCACGATCCCTGGCCCTACCGGGCCCAGCGCATGCTGGCCGCCAACTTCGAGCGCATGGGCGTCGAGTCGCGCGCCCGCGACCTTTATCGCGAGTATCTCGGCTCCTACTGGCCCATCTTGTTCGAGCCCGCGACCTACCTCGAGATCGACCAGCGCTTCGCCCCCTGAACTCCCTGTTGAGTCGTCGCGAAATTTACATCCCGGCAAGACCTGGAAACAAAAGGTTTACTCCATTTAAGCGAGCTTAACAATTTTTGCCTTCCCATCGGCTATGATGGGGAAGGTCAAACGACCGCCCGGCTCGCCGGGCAACACCCCGAGAGATCGCGTTCATTCCGGCCAAGAAACGCGGCGCGATCTGGAGGAGCAGCCCTGTATGACGAGCCCCAGCGCCCTGACCATGGTCTGACCTGGCAGACGCACCCGTGCCGCCGGCCTCGCTGAATCAGCCGCCGGCAGGCTGATCGTGGCGGAGTTCCGCCTCCGTGCCCTCGGCCTCGCTGCCTTTCGCGCAGCCGCCGAACGGCTGTCCCCGGCCCCCACGGGCCCCCGTGCCCTCGGCCTCGCTGCGCCCTCGCGCCGCCGCCGAACGGCTGTCCTGGCGTCCCCGCAGGGGCGCCTGCGCTGGCTCGTCCCCTGATCCCCCGCGCGGGACCTCAGTAATGGTCCCGCGCGGGGCCAATTGAACAACATTCAGGAGGTAGCTTCATGCTCGGTTTGCCCAACAGCGCCAATGTTGCATCCCTGACCTGGAAAGACCGCGAGCCAGGCGAGGTGCACCCGCAGTGGCAGCGCAATCAGGCCCTGCACTGGAACGTGGCGCTGGCGGTGCAGACACGCCTGCTCGAGCTCCAGCAAGAATCGACCGCCGATGCTCTGTGCCAGCTGTGGCGGTCGCAGAAGCAGAAGTTGTCGGGCTGATACCCGACACAGATCCGTCCACGACCTCTCCCGGGTAAAGGCGGGGCCTTGCGGTCCGGCCTTCTTTCTTTTTCAAGCGACTTAGAAATAGTCGGCTACATGGATGGGGCGACACCACTCCGAGGGGATCTTCAGCTCGGGCCCTTCCAGGTGCCCTCCAGCCCGGGCGATGGCCGGGGTGGTGTAGCCGGTCAGAAGCTGGGTGAGGGTCTGCACCTCGAGGCGGGCGATGCGCGAGGAGCCGCTGCGCTCGCAGAGGGCCGAGCCACCCTCCCACTCATAGCACCAGCGCCCGGCGTTCCAGGGAGCGGTCTCGTCGCTCAACTCGAACTCGAGCCGCCCCTTGCCCTCGGGAACCGGCAGCGAGATCAGCGCCTGGGGCAGGTCCACGATACGAGCCATCATGCCCCGGCGGATGCCGATCTCGACCGGTCCTGGAATGCTGTCCAGGCTGAGCGCTTCCTGGCGAGTGGGCGCCTCCCACACCAGCTCCTGGGCCTGGCCCGAGAAGCCGCGCACCAGCTCGAGCAGCGAGTGGGCCGCCTCGGGGGTGGACCAGCAGAAGTCCTCGATGCGCACGCACTGCTTGCTCACCGACAGTTGCAGAAAGCCCTCCAGGGCACTCTTACCCCGGGCTCCGAACAGCAGACTGCCGCTGTGCAGGCGCACCATGCGCCAGAAATCAGGATGGCGATCGAGGTTGAGGTTGTACTGAGGAGCCCAGGCCCGGTAGACGCTATGCATCGAGGGGGTGACCTCGAGCGGCAAGCGCTCCAGACTGATTAGACTGCTGCGCGCCGCCGGCAAATCGCGAATTTGCAGGCGCAAAACGTGGTTATGATGGCAGGTGGCGTAGCCGTAGCGGGCATAGAACGGGGCCGAGAAGGGCCACAGGCCGCTCCATGGGATGGCGCGCTCGCGCATCTCCTCCAGGGCCCCCCGCAACAGGCTCTCGGCCAGGCCTCGGCGGCGAGCCTCGGGAGCCGTGGCCACGCTGGCGATGCCGCCCAGCTCGACCCCACGGCCGGCCAGATAGGCTCGGAAGGGGTAGAGCCGCAGCACGGCCAGGAGCTTGCGCTGCTGGAACACCCCTCGCAACCACTCGGGGTGGAGGTAGGCGAACTGCTTGCGCTGCTCGCGATCTTCCGGCGTGTAGTTGAAGGCGACGGACCAGATCGAGACGGCGCGCTCGATATCGTCCAGAGAAAGGGTGCGCAGCTCGGCGCGAGTAGCCAACATGGTCGGTGCGGTTCGGGGAAGGAATCCTGGCATCCTGGTTGACAGCCCGGGAAGGGGTCGAATATGCTAGGCCTAGCATTTGCAGAAGATCAGGAGGATCCTTTGCGCCGTTTCGCGACTTCTGCGGACGGCACTGAAATATGGACGACCCGCTAAGTAGTTTCATTCTGCTGGCCCAGGCACACGCTCACGGGGAGGGGGAAACGGCCACCAGCATCGCCATCAAACTGGTGGCTGTGGCTGCGCTCGTCCTCATCAATGGATTCTTCGTGGCCACCGAGTTCGCCCTGGTCGGCCTGCGCAAGACCCGCGTCGACGAGATGGTCCGCCAGGGCGTGCGAGGCTCGCGCGCCGTCAAGCGCGGCCAGGATCAGCTCAACGACTTCGTAGCCGCGGCCCAGCTTGGCATCACGATGGCCAGCCTGGCCCTGGGCTGGATCGGTGAACCGGCCGTAGCCAGCCTGATCAAGCCTTTTCTTGGCTTCCTGGACAGCTGGTCCACGGCCGCCTCCCACATCATCAGCCTGACCATCACCTTTGCGCTGGTGACCACGCTGCACATCGTCATCGGCGAGCAGGTCCCCAAGATGTGGGCCATCCAGCACGCCGAACGGGCGGCCCTGTTGACGGCCGCGCCCACCGAGATCTTCCTTCGGACCTTCTCTTTGTGCATCAAGCTGCTCTCCTGGATGACCGACGTGGTGCTCGGACGACTGGGCCTGCGAGCCTCGAGCCACCACGGCGGGGACGGGGTCTACTCGGAGGAGGAGATCCGCCACATCCTGATGGAGCGCCAGCGCGCCGGCGAGGCCGACCAGATGGAGAACGAGATGATCGGCAAGGTGTTTTCGTTCTTCGACCTGGTGGCCACCCAGATCATGGTGCCCCGCACCGAGATGGCCTGCATCAACGCCAACGCCTCGATGCGAGAGCTTCTGGAGTTGGCCAAGACCGAGGTGCACGACCGCTATCCCGTCTATGGCAAGGACCTGGACGACATCCTGGGAGTGGTGGTCATCCGCGAGCTGGTCACCCTGGCGGCCGAGAAGCTGGACACTCCGGTGGTGCAGTACATGCGCCCGGTGGCCAGCGTTCCTGGCAGCCAGCCGGTTGCCAAGCTGATGGCCAGGATGAAAACCGACCGCACCCGGTTGCTGATCGTGCTTGACGAGTACGGTGGCACGGCGGGCATGGTAACCCTGGGCGACCTGCTCGAGCGCATCGTGGGCGAAGTGGAGGAGCAGGAGTCGCAGACCTCGGTGCCAGCGGACATCGTGCCCCAGCCTGACGGCTCGGTGCTCATCTCGGGCCTGCTCCTCACCGAGGACGTGGCCGACTTCATCGGCACCGAGATCGAGGACGAGCATAACGACACCATCGGCGGCGTGGTCTTCAGCCTGCTCGGGCGCAAGCCCGAGGTGGGCGACGAGGTGCGCGTGAACGGGCACAAGTTCCGCGTGGAAGCCCTGGACGGACTTCGCATCGACCGCCTGCGGGTGATGAAAGCCGACCGGGTGGAAGAGCCCGTCGGCTAGAAGTCCGGCCGCGCGACTCAGCCTCAGGGGGGCGACCAGGATCTTTCTCCAGGGGCCTTGAACGTTTACCCGGCCAAAAGATGGAAAAGGAGTCAAGCAAGCAATGAAGCGCCTGGTGATGATTCTGACAATAGCGGCCCTGCTGACCGCCCAGTCCTGGGCCCAGCCCGGCAAGCTCGACAAGGACCTGTGCACCCAGGCAGAATTCGCCTTGATGCTGGCCACCGAGATCTATGACCTGGATGGGATCGGTCCCGACGACGAAGAGCGGCACTTCACGCCGCAGTCGGCCATCGACCGGCTCACTCTGGTCGAGATCATGCCTAATGACGGCTGGAAGGCGGACAAGATCGTCACCCGCAAGGTGATGCAAGAGGTTTTGGCCCAGATCCACGCCAGCTACAGCGCCCAGGTCCCGGGCCAGGAGCTCACCAAGCAGGAAGTGGCCGGTCTGATCGCCGGC
>CAYYHB010000249.1:0-5680 GCA_964471395.1 uncultured Burkholderiales bacterium
TAATGGATGGTCGGGTAAGCCGTCAGCTGGGTTCGGTTGTCCGGCCATAGATTACATCCTTTCCTTCATCGCCGCGCCCCGGCCTTGCCGCGTCGCCGCTTCATCTCACGTTTACGCTTCAACTTGATGACGTAGGCCAGCACTTCGGCCACGGCCTTGTAGAGCTCGGTAGGGATGGCCTGGCCCACTTCGCAGGCCCCGAAGAGCGTTCGAGCCAGCTCCACGTTCTCGATGATGGGCACGTCGTGGTCTTCAGCTTTGACCTTGATCTGCTGAGCCACCAGATTTTCACCCTTCGCCACCACCATGGGAACCGGGTCGACCCCGGTTTCGTACTTGAGGGCGATGGCCAGGTGGGTCGGGTTGGTCACCACGGCCGAAGAGTTGGGCACTTCCTCCATCATGCGGCCTTGAGCTCCCTGGCGCATGAGCTGGCGCATTTTGGCCTTGACCTGCGGGTTGCCTTCGGTGTCCTTGTATTCGTCCTTGAGCTCCTGCATACTCATGCGCATCTGCTTCATAAACTGCTTGTACTGGAACAAGTAGTCGAGAATGGACAGCGCGGTCATGCCGATCAGCACCTGGAAGGTGAGGCGCACCAGGATGGTTTTGACCAGGGCGATGGTCTGGGTCAGGTCCATCTGGGGGGAGGCCGCAAACTTGGGCAATTCGCCCTTGACGCACTTGTAGCAGATCCAGCCGATGACAGCCACCTTGAGGATCTGTTTGACCAGCTCCATAACCGACTTCATGGAGAAGATGCGCTTGAAACCCTCGATAGGGTTGATCTTGCTCAACGACGGTTTGAGTGGCTCTACTGTGAACAGGAACTTGACCTGGGCCACATTGGCCAGAATGGCCATGACGAACACCGAGGCCAGCAGTGGGGCCAGCACGATGAGCACGGTGCCCATCATCAGCATCGATTCGCCCATCAAGTTGCGTTCGTTCATCTGGAAGGTGGGGATCAGCATCCAGATATACTTCGTGTAGTCGATAATGCGGGCGAGCATCATCTTACCGCAGGTCAGCAGCACCCCGTAGCAGGCCAGCAGAAGCAGCGTGGAGATAATTTCCTGGCTCTTCAGTACCTGGCCTTTTTTGCGCGCTTCCTGAAGCTTATGCTCGGTCGGCTCCTCGGTTTTGTCACTGTCACTGCCGCCCACGCTGCCTCACCTCCTTTCGCTGCTATCTGGGGGCCAACATTCGGATCGTCTGCGCGATGTGATCTTGATTGACAGCGAACTGCTGCGCCAGCAACTGGCAGACGTAGGGCAATCCCACCGTCAGCAAGCTCAAGCCGATGCCAATGTTCATTGGAAAGCTTAGCATGAAAACGTTCATTTGAGGAGCCACGCGGGCCAACAAGCCCAGGGCGATCTGCCCGATGAACAGTGCGGCCAGGGCGGGCGCGGCGATCTGAATGCCGATCGAGAAGACCTGGCCGGCCCCATCAACAAAGAGCCTGATCATGTCGCCGCGCACCTGAAAATGGGTGACCGGCACCACCTGGAAGCTCTCCCAGATGGCGATTACCATCTTGTGATGGCCGTCGAGCAGCAGATAGAGCTGCATGGCCAGGTAGAAATGCAGACGCCTGATCAGGTTGATGGCGCCATGGCTGGAGGGGTCGGCTGAGGCGGCCACCGAGAGGCCCAACTGAATGTCCAGCATCTCTCCACCGAACTGGGCAGCCGCAAGCACCATAAAGGAGATGAACCCGATGGCCAGGCCGACCCCTACCTGAGTCAGAAGGGCCCCGATGAAGGACCGTGCCTCCATGCACTCGTAGATGTTGTCCGGCACCGGGACGGTGGGGAATACGCAACAAGTCAGGGCTACCGCAGTGCCAATGCGGACCTGAGTGTTGAAGTGCTTCGACCCCCAGATGGGGGCCTGCACCATGATCAGCACGATACGCGCAAAAGTCAGGCACCATACCATGAAGAGAGCATAACCCTGCTGGAAGCCGTTAGGCTCCATCAGTGCGGGCCTACCTTGGCGATGGTGGAGAAGACTTCTCGGATGAATGTGCCCAGGTTGCCAATCAGCCAGCTCCCGCAAAGCACCATGGAAAGGAACGTCACTACAATCTTGGGCACGAAGCCCAGCGTCTGCTCCTGCACTTGCGTGGTCGCCTGTAGGATGCTGATCACCAGACCGACTGCCAGGGCCGAGATCAGCATGGGGGCCGAAAGGATCAAGATCAGATAAAGAGCCCTGGTGCACAGGCCCATCACAAAAGTGTCGGTGAATATCTCGGCAGCCAGCATCACTTGGGCCCCATTCTTTCGATACAGCCCAGAATACGCACGGTGAACTCGACACAGGTTCCCGCGATCCAGGGCCCGTACATCAGTACCGAAAGAAACGTGGCCACGATCTTGGGCACGAAGGAGAGAGTCTGCTCCTGGACCTGCGTGGCGGCCTGCAACACACTGATCATGATGCCCACCAGGATGGCTGCCAGCAGCATCGGAGCCGACAGCATCAACATATTGCGCAGAGCTTCGGTGATCATGCCCAGCATGAATTGCTTGGTAAAGAACTCTTCAACGGCAAGCAAGACCACGATGGCTCCACGCTCCTTTCGTCAGTTTCAGGCTTCCTGTCGCCCCGGCCCTGCCGGGGCTCCTCATTGTTCGATTCGATTAAAGCTATTGACCAGACCGTTGATGATGATGTGCCAACCGTCGATACTCACAAACATCAACAGCTTGAAAGGCAGAGAAATGGTCATCGGGCTGAGCATGAACATACCCATCGACATCAGCACCGAGGCAACGATCATGTCGATGACCAGAAAAGGAATGTAAAGCAAGAACCCGATCTCGAACGAGGTCTTGATCTCAGAGAGGATGTAGGAGGGGAGCAGCACGTAAAACGGGACGCTCTTGCGATTGTCTACCTTCAGCTTGCTCAGGCCCAAAAATAGGCCCAGGTCCTTATCCCTGGTCTGGGCCAGCATGAACTCCTGCAATGGCGTAACGAACTTCTTGAAGGCCTCGGCCTGCTTGATCTCCCCTTTGTAGTAGGGCTGAATCGCGTCCCGGTTCATCTTGTGACCCACCGGGGCCATGATGAACATGGTTAAGAACAATGAAAGCGCCATCAAGACCTGGGTGGGGGGTACCTGCTGGGTGCCCAGGGCGGTTCGCAGGAACGATAGCGTTACCGTCACCCGGATGAAAGCGGTGGTCATCACCAGCAAGTAGGGCGCCAGTGACATCAGCGTCAAAGTCAGGCCTACCTGAAGGAAGGTCGATACTTCGGCCTTCTCTTCCATCTCCTTACCGTTGATGGTGATGTTGGGCAATTGGATGGGGGGTAACTGGGCCCAGGCCTCGCGAGTAGCCAGAACGCCTACCAGGGCAGCCATTCCCACGCCCCAGAGCCACTTTCTGCGAGTGCTCATAGTCTCTCCCTTACTTCCGGGCGCCCAACCCGGGAATGATGGAAAGGTAGTGCTTCAAAATCTCTCCGTGAGGGGCGGGTAGCTGCTGGGCGAGGGCGGGGGGAGCGGGAGCCTCGGCCTGCTCGGGGGTCGAAGATTCGAGTTGGTCTGCGGTCAGCTCGCACAGAGTGTTCACATTTTGCTCGGTCTGGCCCACTACGATGAAGCGTTTCCCCACGCGCACCAAGCTGACCGAGGCCCCCTGGGCCAGACTCTGGCGCTCGATCACCTCAAGCTGGCGAACCCGCTTGCCCGGGCTCACGCCCGGCAGCCAGCGGGCCACCATCCGCAAGCTTGCAAAGGCCAGGAACCCTACCAGGAACAGCATGATAACCATCTGTTGCAGCTTCTGGACGAAAATCGAGCTATTGGTCGTATCCGACCGGGTGTCGGGGCTCCAAGCGGTGGCTTCGGCGGTGGGAGACAACTGGGTGGGGGGGGGAGGGGATGCGGAGCGGAACGTGGGGGCGGGGGGACCCGTAGCAAGGCTGGTGGCTGAAGCTGTGGGGGTGGGGGAGGCCAGGTCACCCACCGTGCGCTGAGGTGGCGGCTGGGCCCGCCCCCCCCGGCTCAAGGAGAGCAGGCATAGGGCCAAAACCGTCAGCAGCAGCAAGGAGCCCAAGCCGCGTCGCAGGTGCGCGGTATTCCAGCGTCGGATGCGCTTGAAATTCACGGGCTCACCAACTCGGTAATGCGCACGGCATAGTTCCCGTCGATCTCGACCACCTCTCCGCGAGCGATCAAAGTTCCATTGACCAGAAGGTCAACCGGCTCGCCCTGCTCCTTGTCCAGCTCAATCACGCTACCTGCGGCAATTTTGAGGATATCGCGCACGGTGCGCATGCCGCGACCCATCTCGGCCTCGACGATGAAGGGAACGTCGTAAAGCATGTTGAGGTCCTCGCGCTCGCGAAAGACCGAGGGAGGACCACTGCTGCGTCGGCGGGGAACCGGCGTGAAGTCGTCCATCTTACTTGACGATCTCGGTAATGCGCACCCCATACTGGCCGTCGATCTCGACCACCTCGCCACGGGCGATGCGCTTGCTGTTGACAAGGATGTCGATGGGCTCACCGGCTTCCTTGTCTAGCTCGATCACCGAGCCCACGGTGAGCTTGAGGATGTCCTTGACCTGACGGCGAGCTTTGCCAAGCTCGGCCTGAACGATCAACTGGACGTCCTTGAGAAGGTCGATACTGCTGGGCGAACCTTGAGCCTGAGCGTCGGCCTGCAGCATTCCGAATTGAACGGCGCGAGGGCCCTGGTCACTCATCGTATTCTTCGTCTCCCTCTTGCAGCACTTTGAGCACCTTGGCAGCCATGCGCCCATCCTTGATGCCGGGCTGGCCGAGGAACTTGGTCTTCTCGTTTACTTTGATCCGCAATGGGGCGTTGATCTCGGTATCGAGCCGGATGGTGTCGCCGACCTCGATAGTCAGCAGGTCCTGGAACAGGATCTCGGCCCGCCCGAGGCTTATAGCCACGGGCACTTTGGCCATTTCGAGGCTGCGCCCGAAAATAGGCGGGCCCGGAGCAGCGGTGGCACCCGTACCGGAATCAGTACGAGTGAGGATGTAACGATCAAAGGAAGCCTGTGGAATAGCGTTCTTGAGGTAACGGAAAGGCAGGCAGACGTTCACCAGCCCTTGCGCGTGGGCCACATCAGCCTGGAACGACGTGACGACCATCGTCTCCGAAGGGGGCGCGATATGCACCGCCATCGGGTTGAACTCCAGGCCAACGAAGACCGGCTTGGTATCCGGTCGAATGTCTCGCCAGGCCTCGCCATAGGCATCCAGCATCTTAAGAAGAGGCTTTTGCAGGATCACTTTCTCGAGATCCGTGAAGAACGGTCGAACCTCTTCTCGAGGGGGGGCGCCTTTGCCACCCATCAATTTGTCGAAAAGGGCAAAGGAGAGGTCGAAGTCGATATCCATGAAGGCCAGCACGTCGGGCTCGGCTTTGAAGACGAGAATAGGCGTGGGGTCTGGCAGCATGTTGAGATAGGAGTGGTAGCTGCGCGGCTTGACGCTGACCATCTCCATCTGGAAACGAGTCTGCAGCAAGGGGGCCAGTGCCGTTACGACACTTTCGGCAAAGCCGACAAAGAGCTTTTCGAGAAAGCGTTGCTGGTCCGCCGAGAATTTGTCCATCTGGCGGAAATCGTACGTGCTCGCGCCTTCGTAGCGGCGGCGCTGGGCCGACCGCATCACGTCGTTGAAGCTT
>CAYYHB010000250.1:0-5650 GCA_964471395.1 uncultured Burkholderiales bacterium
TCGACCTCGGCTTTATGCAGGCAGTACGAAGCCCCCTCGGCAATCCACCTGGGAGACTACGAAGCCAGGATGTCACGGGCCGCGTCGCGACCGGTCAGGTAGGCGCCGGTCACGGTGGCGGCCCAGCGAGCGTGGGCTGCCTCGCCGGCAAAGTGGATGGGACCCACCGGACGGCTCAACTTTTCGCGCGCCTCCTGATAGCCCGGGGCGGCCACGGAGTAAGAGCCGCGCGCCCAGGGGTCGAGGTCCCAGCGGGTCACGGTCGAGCCAATCGGCTTCAGCTCGGGCCCGAACACCTTCTGCAGGCGGGTGAGCGCGAAGTCGGCCATGGCCTGGGGACCCTGGTGCTGGAGCTCCAGCGCTTTGTCGCCCCCCACGAACCCCACCACCTGGTTGGCACCACCCGGGTGCAGCACGAACTCGATGGGCTCTCCCTTGAGGTTCAAAAAGGCGCCCGGCTCGATGTTGGGGGCCACCGGAGCGGCGAAGTCCAGGGCGATCTTGTTGAAATGCCCCATGGGCAGGTGGTTGATGGTTTCCACCTTCTCTCGGGGCAGCGGCGGGTCAAAGCTGATGGCCCCGCTCTGCAGCACGCCGGTCGGCACCGTGATGACCAGGTGCCGGGCGCGATAGGTCTTGTCGCAGGCGGTCACCTCCACCCCGTCATGACCCCACTTGACGTGGGTGGCAGGCGTGGACAGCTCGATGGGAATCCCGTGGCTGTGCGCCTCCACCAGCTGCGACATCCCCTGAGGGAGGGTCTGGTCGGTCTCCTCCCCGGCCGTGACCGCGAAGTCGCGGCTGGAAACCTGGCCCAGCTCCAGGGCCATGTCGTGAGGCCCCAGGCTCTGCCCGGCGGTCCAGCTCCACTTGCCCTCGCCCGTTCCGAGCTGGCTCAAAGGCACGTCCAGGCCGGACTGCCCGGCCCGGGCCCAGCGCTCGTAGAGCGCGTCCCTCACCTGAGAGAACTCCTCACCCGCCCGGATCAGGTCGGACGAGCCGTCGTAGGCGAGCTCGCTACGCGCGTCCGGGCGCAACTCCAGCCCCAGGTCGCGGGCGATCTGCACCAGGGGGTTCGGGTTGTCGGGGTCCTGGTGCAACCAGTAGGCGCCCTGCTCGAACCCGGTGGGGTCGGTGTAAACCCGGCCTCCAATGCGGTCGCGCGCCTCCAGCACCGTGACCGAGCGCCCGCCGGCGGTCAGCTCGTGAGCAGCCGCAAGCCCGGCCATCCCTGCTCCGATGACGAGCACATCGGGATTCTGACTGGGAACCCGGGGAGGGTCGGCCCGGTGGGCCAGGACTTCCTTCAAGGTGAGCTGGCCGTGCAGCAGCCGGTGGCGCTCGTCGGCTTCCAGGCGATCGGCCAGGCGCGGGAAGTCTGGCCCCAGCTCACGCTTGAGGCGGGTGTAGCTCATGGAGCTCGCGCTGACGGCCTGGACCAGCATGGCGAAAGACTAGACCAGACGCATCCGCCAGCCAAGATCGAGCTTGTTACTTTGTTACCAGTGTACCGAAAGGTTCAGAGCCAAACCAAAGCGAACCATACAAGGTGCGCGAGATCACCTCGATCGCCAGCCTGCCCATCGCCTCCCAGTCCACCCCCGCGCGCCATGAGGCGGGGCCCTCCGACCCGTCCGATACCGCCCAGCTGGGTCGCTCGCGGCGTTTTCAGGTGCCGGTGCTGGGAAAGCTGGTCCAGCTGGTGCGCACTCTCTCCCAGGCCACCGGCCAGGGCCCGGGCGAGACCGTCAGCCAGACGCTGGTCCCCATGCTGGGGGTGGCCCTGGCCTCGGCGGTGCTGCCCCAGCGAGCCCTCAAATTGGCCCAGCGCCAGGCTCCCGAGGCCTTCCAATCGCTGACCGGCGCGGTCGTCAAGCTGGCTAACGGGCCGGTCGAGAAAGACCTGGGCCTGAACCTGCACGGCGCCCTGGAGGCGGCCTCCTTCCTGGACGCCCACCTGGCGCCGCTCAACGGCGAGCCTTCCTCCCTGATGGCGAGCCTGGCGCACCGAGGACCTTGCCTGATCTACCTGGGCCCCGAGCGGGCCCAGGAAGCACAGCTTTTGCAGACCTTTGTTCCCATGATGCTCAATCACCCGGAGGTGGTGCCTCCGGTGATCCCGCCCGACCTGGTCCCTGCTTACACACACGTCATGGGCCAGGTCAGTCGGGGCGAGTTCGGAGTCTATATCGACCTGGACGGCGATCCCTCGCGGCAGACTCCCACCGAGATGATCGCCGGCGAGATGGCGGCCTCCCTCATGCAGCGCAAGAACGAGCTCGGCTCGGCTCCCAGCGACCCGCGAGACTTCTTGCACGAGACTCTGACCAATCTGCGCGGGGCCCAGGTGCAGGCCGACTGGCTGCGCCAGTACGACCCCACCGCTCACTCGCGGCTGACCACCATCAAGCGCTCGCTCACCCCTCCCTGGCGTGAGCACGGCGCCGAGGCCGCTCCGCTGGGCTGGCGTCCCCCCCCGGACAAGGTCGACCTGGCCTATGAGACGCTCATGGCTTGCGGCAGCCGTGCCGAGTCGGGCCGACTGGCCGACCTGGTCATCAATCTGTCCCTCGACAGCGTTACCGGCGGTCAATCTTACTGGACCCGCTTCTTGCGCGACATCGGGCCGGAGCGACGCTCCAAGGTGCTCGAGCTGGTGGCCCGGGCCTGGGTCGACCTCAACCGTGCCTCGATCGGCCCTGTGATCTCCCGAGAGCTGCTCGGCAAGACGGACGAGACTCCCGCCCTGCCTGCCTTCGACCCCAAGGCGGGCAAGGAGTTCTCCGACGCCTACGAGAGGGGGCCGTTTCTCACCCGGGTGATCGACCGAACCCTGAACGGGCTGGGTCCCGATCAACGGCCTCGCTTTCTCGCCCAGCTGCGCGACGAGGTGCTGGCTCAGAGCGGGGCCGTGCGTGAGCGGGAACGCGAGTTGCACAAACTGTTCTCCTACCCCGGTCTGCCCTGGACCGACCTGATGCTGGGCCGTGTCGACGCTTCCCATCCCGATGTGGAAAGAGGCCTGGAGAGCCTGCGGGCTCTGGAGAAGACCCTGAGACCGCACGCCGGGATGTCGGCCGACTGGGCCCCTCGCCGGGCCCTGGTGTTGCGCCACCTGGCCCTGGCCGAGTGGCTGGCGGGCGCCAGCAGCCGCTACGGCGATCCTCAGTTCCAGCTCCCCTCGCAGGACAAGAGCCGTGCCTACGGTGTCGGCCAGTTCTTCGACGCCCCGGAGACCCGCTTCGTGGACGCCTCCACCCCGGTCACCGGCCGGACGCTGGGCCCGGTCGAGGCCCCCCGAGAGGTACGCGCCTCTATCGTGCTCGAGGGCGGCGGGGGCAAGGGATTCTGCTTCCCCGAGTGCATCGAGGCCCTGAGCGAGCAGCTCGCAGCCGGGCCCGCAAAGGTCGTGGTAGACGAATTCGTAGGCACCTCGGCCGGGGCACTGACCGCCTTGCTGCTGGCGGCCGGCCTTCACGGCCAGGAGCTGCTCGACATCATGACCCGGCTCGACTTTATGAAGTTCAACGGCGACTTTCTCAACCTGCAGAGCGCCCACGACCCCAAGGTGCGCGGCCTGGACCGCACCGGGCTCTTCTCCATGCAAGAGATGCACCGCACCCTGCAGCAAGTACTGGCCGACAAGCTGGGCATCCATGACCGACCCATCACCTTCAAGGACCTGCCTTTCAAACTGCGCCTGACGGGAACGGTGCAGGCCACCAACCTGCCCGAGGACGACCCGCTGCGCAAGCTGATCGCGCCCGATGGCAGCATCGTGTTCAACCGCGAGGACACGCCCGACTTCGACGTGGTGGGCTGCGCGCTGGGCTCGGCTTCGTTCCCGCTCTTCTTCGACTCGCCTCAGCTGCACATCGCCCGCGGCTCGCAGGTCTACTGGATGCAGCTCCTGGATGGCGGGGTCACCAACAATCTTCCTCTGGCGCGCGCGAGCCACGAGGAGGACTCGCTGCTGGTCATGCTGCCGGCTCACTACTCGGTACCCGAAGCCAGCCTCTCCACTCTCTCCTTCGACAACTCGGGTGTGGAGCCCATCGACCGCTTCAACCGCCAGCAGTATCAAGAGCAACTTGCGTCGCTGGGCCAATTCATTGACCAGGCGGGAGCCGGGCGGGTGGTCTTCGGGCTCAACCTGACCACTCCCGAGGAGCAGTCCCGGCCGGTGGTGCAGGGCACCGACCGCCAGCGCACCTCGAAGTTCCTGGAGATAGCCCGCCAGGCCGGCCTGGAGACTTACTCCGCCGAAGAGGGAGCCGCGGTGGTGGATTCCCAGCTCCGCCGCCCCTCAGGGGCGCTGACCAAGCTGGCCACCAACGCCCTGGTGGACGTGGGCGGCTCGCAAGGCCAGCTGCAGCTGAGCGGTTTGAGACTGGGCGCCACCTACCGGGTGCGCAGCCGGCCGGCGGTGGGCTACGAGGAGGTTCTGGCCACCGCCGCCAGCGCTATGACCGCCTCGGGCGACCGCTTCCAGCAGGCCCGCTTCGAGCGTCCACCCCGGTAAGGGATCCTCCAGGATCCCAAGGGTGACTCGAGCACCTTTTCAGGCTATAATGTTACCAGAATGTAAACGCGTTGGTCGTCCACCAGACGGGAGCGGATTCTGGGCAAGTTCACCTACCGAGCATTGGACCAGCAGGGTCGGGTCCGAAGCGGCACCCTCGATGCCGCTGATCGGGCTGAGGCCCTCTCCGTGTTGCAGGCACTGGGACTGAAGGCCGAGCAGCTCGACCCGGTGGGCCCCGCAAGAAGCCCGCCGGGTAAACAGAGCACCCCACGGATGGCCACGGCGCCCTCCCCCCGGCTCGAGCCGGTCGGTCGGCCCAGGGAGCCGGCAACATCTAAACGGTCCGCCCCCAAGCCCGCCAGCTCGGCCACCGGAGGCTCGCGCTTCCTCATCGTGGGCGTTCTGATCGCGCTCGGAGTTCTCTGGCAACTGCCGGGGCTGCTCAAGCGACCCGCCCCGACGCCGCCTCCTCCGCCTTCCCTCTCGCGGCATCAGGTGACCGTGAACGGGCGCCTGAGCCTTGCGCCCGAGGCCGGTGGCAGCCTGGAGGGCGCCCGGGTCATCTTTCACTTCCCCGAGCTGACGTTGGACCTTGAGAGACCGGTCAGCGAGCTGAACCTGCAGCCCGACGGAAGCTTCACCGCGACCCTCACCCTGGAGGCCAGTCAGGTCCCGCGGCGCGTCAGCCTCACCGCCCGGCGGCCAGGCTGTCAGGACATCACCTTGACCGAGGTCAACCTGGCCGGCGGTCAGGCAACCGCCCCGGCTCTGGCCCTGAAACCGTTGCGAAAACTGCCATCCGAGCCACCTGAGCGACGTCCGAGGCTGGCTCGCGACGAGCAGCGCAAGGGGAAGGCCCACCAGAAAATGCTCGAGGTTCACAAGGAGCGCAAGAAGGGGGGGTCTCCACGCCGATGAAGCGCCGAGGGTTCTCCGTCATCGAGCTCCTCTTCGCGGTAGGCTTGATGGCCCTGATCGTGGGGTTCTCGCTGGTAAGCACTCGACGCCCCAGAGAAGGCGCCGAGTCTCGGTCCGTCGCGGAGGCGGTGGCCGAGGAGCTGCGCCTGGCGCGACTCTCGGCGATATCGCGCCACATCCCGGTAGCCGTTGGCTTCCCCAGCGCCA
>CAYYHB010000251.1:0-5649 GCA_964471395.1 uncultured Burkholderiales bacterium
CGGGTCATTTCACCCACCACCACGAGATCGGGTTGAGGATGAAGAGCAGCTTTCTTCCAAAGGAAGCGTTCCGCTCGGCCTGACGAGTGGTTTCCTGCATCAACTGCAGGTAGCGCTGGCGGTTGGAGGGGCGGGCGCCCGGCCCCAAAGCGTGCTCGAGGTGGCGCTCGGTCAGCTCGGCAAAGGAAGGGCAGAGGCTGGAGAGCCGGCGGGCGAACTCGCCTCGGGTCTCGCCTTTGGTTCGCAAGAGGCCCCGGTCGGCCAGTTTGTCCAATGTGGCCCGGTAGACCACCACCGGCAGCCGCGCGTCGGGCGCGAAGTAGGGCCGCGTACGGCGCCAGATCTTGATGCCGTAGAGCACGGCCAGCGCCGTCAGAGCCAGCCAGGGCAGCACGCTCATCGCTGCCATGAACAGCTTGCGCAGAATCTCCTGCAGATCCTGGCGCGGCTTATCGTCCGGCGGCGGATCCTCGGGGTCCTTGCGGGCCAGCTCGCCCATCATCTGCTGCAGGCTCTGATCCACCTGCTCCTGCGGCTTTTCCAGGGTGCGCTCGGGAGAGATGTCCATGTCCGTCCAGCCCAGCCCGTCGAGGTAGACCTCAGCCCACTCGTGGGCGTTCTTGGAGCGGATCAAGAGCGACGAGCCGCCCCCTCTCTGGGCCGCCTCCACCGCGTAGCCGTGGCAGACCCGGGCGGGAATGCCCAGCGTGCGGTAGAGGTAGGCGGCCGAATGGCCCAGGAAAACACAGTAGCCGGTGCGGTCGCCGAACAAAAACGACTCCACCGGCGTGTCGCTGTCGTTGTGCTTGGTGGTCAGGCTGTAGATGCAGTTCTTCTCCATCCACAGCTTGATGGCGATCACCCGTGCCATGGGGATGTCGCGATACTCCTCCGGCAAGGTCTGCAAGATCTCCTCGGCCAGCTTTGCGTAGCGCGGATCCTTGGGAGCGGCCAGGTAGTGGTCCCAGGTCTCCTGGTCCCAGCTGGGGTTGCCGGGCTGGTACTGAAGGATCTCCTTATAGGGCTTGGTGACCACCATCGAGGTCACCGAGTAGGCCCGCTGGAACTTGCTGGGGTCTGGGTTGGAGCGGGGGGAGAACGAGACCGGGTTGTTCAGTCCGAAGGGGCGGTTGTGCTCGGCGATCAGCGCCACCGTGGTCTCGAGCTGCTTGAAGGCGGTGGGATCGAGGCTCCCCACCCGGGGCTTGTCGGTCTCAGTGAAGAAGCGGAAGTCGCGCAGCTCGGGCACGTCCACCGGGGTGGCCCGGGTAGGGAAGTTGTTCAGCGCGTCGCGGTCGAACTTGCCGCTGGCGTCGCGAACGAGCTTGGTGCCGTTGTAGACCGAGAAGGCGTCCTGGCGGAAGTAATAGACCCCGCTCGGGGGCTCGTAATCGTCGCGGAAGATGACCACCGCCATCGGGGAGTCTTTTTCTTGCTCCTGGCGGTCTGAGAACTTGAGCTCGTCGGTCTCCTGGCCCTGACCCTGCTGGGCCTGCCCCCCCTGGCCCCCGCCCTGCTGGCCCTGGCCGCCCCCCTGCGAGCCGCCCTGCTGGCCCTGCCCCTGACCGCCACCCTGCTGACCCTGGCCGCCTCCTTGCGAGCCGCCCTGTTGGCCCTGGCCACCACCCTGCGAGCCGCCCTGGTCACCCTGGCCTCCTCCCTGCGAGCCCCCGGTGGTATCACCGGGCAGCTTCAGGTCGCCCGTGCCGCCGTGCAACTGCTTGCCCTGGAAGTCCTTCAGCTTCGCCACCGGCATGAAGAGGAAGCACCCGAAGATGAGCAGCATCAGCAAGAACAGGTCCAGGAACGAGCGGCGCTGAGCATTCAGGCTGGCCATCAGGCCGATCAGCACCACTCCGATGAGGGCGCCCAGGCCCAGGAAGACCGGGGTGGGATCCCAGCCCGCCCCGAAGAGCGGATCCACCAGGAAGAAGGGCCGGTTGATGAAGCCGTCGCGGTGACCCGCGAAGATGCTCGACAGCACCAGCCCCACCGCCCCCACCTCCAGCACCACGAAGGCGCTCTGGCGCTGGGTGGAGGCCCGCAGCACGGCCACCAGCGTCCAGGGGACGATGAGCCAGCCGCAGGCCTCGCTCAGGCTGAACAGCAGCGACGGGCCCAGCACGGCTGAGAACAGCGTGGTGTTGCGGGCAAAGGAGATGAGCGCCGAGACAAGGGCGATCAGGGCGACTCCCCCCAGCCACAGCCCGGCCAGGCGCACCCGGCTGCGGGCCAGGCGGTATCCGCTGGCTGCTCCGGCCAGCCCGGCTGCGATGGCGGCCAGGATCGAGAGCGCCATGGGCGAGCGCTGGCTGCACAGGACGCCCAACGAGGCGCTCCAGATCAGAGCCCCGCTGAAGACCCAGAGCACGTGCTTGAGCTTGCTAAGCACTGGCCTTCGCTTTCAGACGAGCCCTCGCCGTCACGATGGCGTTCAGGTCGCTGTAAACGTTGCCGCTGGAGCGATCCACCAGCAACACCTCTTCTCGTCCCGAGCCCCAGCGGCGGGCAATGGATTCGAGCGAAGGGGGGGGCTCGGCGCTCTCGGGAGCCATCAAAAAGCGTTTCCAGGCAGGCGGTTCTGGCTGGTCGAGCGGGATGTGGTCGAGCCCGATGCACAGGATCACCCGCATGGGGGTGTTGCGGGCGGCCTGCAGGATGCGCTCGGCCTGGGGGCCCCCTCCCGGGGGGACCACGATGAAGCACGAGCCAAAGCCGGCCGTGGCCGCCTCTTGCAGGTAGCGATCCAGGTGGCTCTGGCCCTGTGACTCGGGGTTGCCCGAGCGGGCCAGGATTTCCAGCGCCCCCTGCGGGTGGGCCGTGTGGGTGGCGCTGCCATCGGCCCCGAAGCGCCAGCCGTCGCCGAGCAGGCCGCGCTCGAGGATGACCCGGGCCAGGCCGGCCCCCGCCTCGTCGGCCGGGCCGCTGGCCATGTAAGCACAGGCTCGCGGGCGGGCGGTCAGGGCCCGCTCGCTGACTCGCACCATCAGCTTGCGGGTGCGCGCGAAGACCTTCCAAAGGATGGTTCGAGGCGAATCGCCCCGGGCATACTGGCGCATGTCCACCCGGTCGCCGGTGGGGTCGCCGCGCGGGTCGGACAGATCCTCGCCCGAGACAAAGCGCGCCAGCAATGAAAGCCCGTCGATATGCCCGGCCCCCGGCATGATTTGCACTTCGACCGGGGTGGTGAAGCCCCACGACAAGCTCGACAGGTGCAGCACGTCCCGCACCGTGATTCGCCGGCGCAGGTGGGTGTAGACGCCTCGCTTCTGAGGGCGCACCAGCTCGAGCGCCCGGCTGCCCACCCGCTCGAGCTTGACCTCCAGCGCGATCTGGTGCCCTGGCTCGCTCTCCCAGGCCCACAGCACTTCGATGCAGGGAAAAAACCATGGGAAGCTCAGCTCGAAACCCGTCGGCTGCCAGGTTCCGGCGTTCAGGCACAGTCGCACCGGGGGCGTCTCCATGCGGCGGATGCGAAGGTGCAGCAGCAGAGCGGCTACCAGCACCAGTGTCAGCATGGCGATCAGGATGACCGCCCCCACCAGCCCGGCCATCAAGAGCAGCAGGTCCAGCTTGTCCACGCCCTGATACTTGATGGCGTGGGCCGCCAGCCCCGCCAGCAAGAACCCGGTCAGGGTCAGAGGAAAAAATCCTCGCGCAATTGCGGCCGAGCGGCGCAGGCGTTCACGGAAAGCGGGTCGGGGAGGCTCGTCCAAGGTCACGGTTGAGCGCAGATTTCTTGCTTGGTGCGCATGTCCCTCCGGTTTTCAGCTTTTTTTAAGGGCGATCGGGGAGTTTGGGAGGGACTACGGGGAGCAAAAGCATGAATACCATTCAACGACCCCTGACCTTGCCGGTTTCCAGCGCGCGCGTGGACTTCTCGGACGGATTCAACGATCCGCTGGAAGTGGCCTTGCACCCCAACGTGGACCTGGTGCTGATGGAGGCCGCCGGCCCCAACATCAAGCCCGGCACCAAGGCCTTCTACCACATGGAGATCCGCCACAAGGAGCAGCCCGACTTCCACCAGGTCTTCGAAGGCCAGGGGCAGATGAACATGGACGGCTTCTCCATGGCCTGCGAGACGAAGTTCGGCACGCACGGCGCTCCTGAGATCACGGTTCTGGAGCAGACCTTCTACAATCCCTACGTGGGTAGCCAGACCGTGGGCCAGATCATCCCGTCTGAGCACCCTCATCCCCAGGAGCAGCTGCAGGTCGGCATCGGCTGGAACGCCGATACCCAGGTGCAGGGCCAGATCGAAGGCATGAACGTAGCCGAGTCCAGCCGGATGGTCTTCGACAGCTGGATGCCCAAGTGGCAGCACCAGGGCAACGTGGCTGGCACCCCCTTCCAGCGCCAGGTCGAGATGACCATGGACGGCGTGAGCCACATCCGGGGACGCTTCGGCGACCTGGAGGAGAGCGGCACCATCTCCCCCGGCATCGGAGCCCTGCGCGTGCAGCGCGAGATCGGGCCCTACCAGATCTACGGGCTGCTCTGGTTCGAGCACGCCCCCCCGCCCCTGCCGCCTCTCCCTCCGCCCCCACCCCCGAGCGAGCCGCCCGCCTAGCCTCTTGTGGACCGTCCTGAAACGGGCGCCCTATTCGGGCGCGTCCGCGGACAGTTCTGAAACGGGCGCCCTATTCGGGCGCGTCCACGGACCGTCCTGAAACGGGGCGCGCCCTGTTTCAGCCGACTTTCAGGTTCGTGCGGTAGCTTAAGGCTATGAACGGCTTTCCCGGCATGCAGTGGGGCAACTTTGGACCCGCCCCCACCCCACAGCGCCCCCAGCAGCCAGCCCAGCAACCCGTCGCGCCGCAACCGGTGGACGTGCCCGAGATCGACTTTTCCGACGGGCTGAACAACGCGGTCGAGCTGGCGCTGCATCCCAATGTCGACCTGGTGGGCATGGAGGCGGCCGCTCCCAACATGGGTGCGGGCACCGTGGCCCATTTCCGCACCGTGATCACCCGCGCCGACCGCCCCGGATGGCAGCAAGAGATCGCCGGCCAGGCGCGCATGAATCCCGACGGCATGGGCTCGCAGACCCACGCCAGCATGGGCCCGCCCAACCAGCCTGTGCTCCAGCTCGTGGAGCAGGCGAGCACCCAGTTGATGCAGGGGGGCACCCAGATCACCGGTCAGGTGGCCCCCGGACGCTACCAGGGCGCCAACGAGCAACTGGTCGTGGCGGGCGGCCAGAACGGCGGGCTGCAGGTTCAGGGGCACGTGGACGGCTGGCAGATCTTCGAGCAGAGCCAGGACGTGCGCGACCCGCAGGGCGGCTGGGGCCAGGTCAAGATGCACAACGGACAGCTCGGCGGCGTTCCTTTCCAGCGCGTGCTGCGTCCGGCCCAGGATGGCAGCCAGACCATTCAGGGCCAGATCGGCACCCTACCAGAGAGCGGACGCGTGATGCAGTCGGCCGACGGCCAGACCCGCGTGACGCGCGACATCGGTCCTTATCATCTCGAGCAGGCCATCTGGTTCGTGGCCGATCCGAATGCTCAGCTGATGGGCGGCGGTGGCTTCGGGGGCGGCTTCTTCGGCTGATTTCAGCGACGACAGGATTGGAGCAACCCGGCTTCCAACCGGGTGTTGATCCGATTTCTCGGTAAAAACTCTGGCCCAGTCGTGGTCGACTAT
>CAYYHB010000252.1:0-5622 GCA_964471395.1 uncultured Burkholderiales bacterium
GTCGGGAGCGACCGTCCAGGGCCGGACCGCCTCGGTGAAGCCACCGGGCGGCAAGGCGGTGTCCCCCCCGTCGGGAGCGACCGTCCAGGGCCGGACCGCCTCGGTGAAGCCACCGGGCGGCAAGACGGTGTCCCCCCCGTCGGGAGCGACCGTCCGGGGCCGGACCGCCTCGGTGAAGCCACCGGGCGGCAAGACGGTGGCCCCCCCGTCGGGAGCGACCGTCCAGGGCCGGACCGCCTCGGTGAAGCCACCAGGTGGCAAGACGGTGGCTCCCCCGTCGGGAGCGAGTGTCCAGGGCCGGACTGGATCCGCTGTGAAACCTCCTGGCGGCAAGACAGTGGCTCCCCCGTCCGGGGCGGCGGTCCAGGCCCCTCCGCCTAGCGGCAGGACGGCCCCCCCGTCTGGGGCAGAGGTCCAGGCTCCATCAGTAAAGCCGCCCGGCAGCAAGACGGTGGCCCCCCCCTCGGGAGCCCCGGTCTCGGCACGATCCGGCTCTTCCGTCAAGCCACCCGGAGCCAGGACCGTGGCCCCTCCCTCCCAGGCCCCGCCTGGCGATAAGACCGTGGCTCCCCCCGCCGTCAATGCCAAGCCTCTCAGTGGCAAGACGATCGGCGCCAGCACAGAAACCGGGGCGGTCTCGGTCGAGCCACCCGTGAAGCCCCCGACCGTCAGGCCCCCCGGTTCGAAGACGCCCAGCGTCGAACGACCCTCCACGGCGCCCACCACCAGCGTCAAGGCTCACTCGAGAGCCCCCGTGTCGGCCGAGAGGCCGCCTGTCAAGCCCCCCGGAGGCGCGATACGTCTCCCCTCGGGTCAATCGACCCGGGTGCGGCCCTCGGCAGCGGGTCCTCGACCCGCCCCGGTTGAGAAGGATGAGCTGATGGAAGTGCGCCGGGTGATGCTCAAAGCCTTCCGTCTGATCAAACCACCTCTGCCTGAGGTCGTGCAGGAGTTGCTCGAAGGCGTCACCTCGGTGACCCTGGAACGGCGGCGCACCGAGGAGCATCGTCGCGCCCCTCGGCTCAACTGTCGCTATGAAGTTCGCTGCCAGGTCCAGGATTACTACTTCCCCGCCCTGGTGACCGAAGTCTCTCTCACCGGTGCCCGGATCGAGCTGCCCGAGCGGTTGGCCAGGAACGTGCTCCTCGAGTTGCATCCTCAGCTCTCGGGCAGCGAGCTCGAGCCAGTGCGCTGCAGTGTGCGCTGGTGCCGGCAGTCGGGTAAGGTGCTGGCGGCGGGGCTGGCTTTCCATGAGTCTCCCACCCGTCTGAGCCGCTCCTGGGTAGCGGTGCTGCTGCACTCGCTTGGCTTCGGCGAAGAGCAGGCTTATCAGCGACGAAAGAACGTCCGGGTTCCGGCCAATCAACCGATTCGCTTGCAGGTTGGCGAGACGAGCGCCGAGGGGCGGGCTCTCGACGTGGGAGTCGGCGGGCTCTTGTTGGAGACCGAGGCGCGCCTGGCGCGGGGGGCTCACCTTCACCTGACCCTGGGAGGCGATCTGGGGATGGCCGATTTCGCCCTTGTGGGCCAGGTGGTCAGCGTTCGCGCGGTCCGCTCGCCTCAACCTCGTTATGGGGTGCAGTTCGTGGACATGACCCCGGCCCTTATGATAGCCCTGGGTGACTACATCCTGTGCCTGTTGGACTTACGAAGCAGACAGCCCCGATGCGAGGCACCAGGCGAGGCATGACCGACCCGTGCATGTGACAGAGCACGGCGGGGGTTGTATTCGACCATCGTCAGGCCAGACTACCCGGTACGTCCGGGCTCGGTGTGTCCAGATTGTGACGAGATAGTCAGCCCTTTTGGAAGATACCCATGACGCGCTTGAAGAGGCCCTTGCGCGGGAAGACGTCAGCCATCGGCTGCAGCACCCCATCCGGGTCGAGCTCCCAGTCCAGCTCCCAGAGGCGAAAGCTCCGGTCAGACCCGGCTGAGAGCACGAACCGGCCGTCAAAGCTCATGTCGGCGCAGAGGACAGGCCCTCCGTGACTCTGGAATACGTTCAGGCAAGACGCGGCCAGCACGTCCCACAGCCGAACGGTCCCGTCGTCTGAGGCCGAAATGGCAAACCGGCCGTCCTCGGTCATGACCAGGCTGTTGACGCGGTCGGTATGTCCTGCGAGCTGTCGCAACACTACTCCATCAACCAGATCCCACAGTCGCACGGTGTGGTCGATGCCAGCTACCAGCGCGAAGCGAGCATCGGCGGTCATGTCCAGAGCGGTGCCGGTCAGGCTGTCGTGTTTGGACCCGGACTTGAATCCGGCTTGCTTGCCCGTGACAAGATTGGTCAACCGCAGCGAGCCCCCCTCGGCATCCCCTACGCTGAGCAGATTCTTGCCGTCCTCTGTCAGGGCCAGCGCCCTGGTGGAACCCACCGGGAAGGTCAGAGTGCACTGGCTGGACGTCAGATCCCAGACATGAACCTGGCTCGAAAGGGTTACTGAGACGGCTGTCCGACCGTCGGGCGTGACCGCCACCGCTCCGATTCCATCGGGATGGTCGGTCAGGGATGCCAGGCAATCACCGGTTTGCACGTTCCAGAGGCGCAGGCTCTTGTCCAGGCTGGCCGAGAGCACTCGTCGGCCCTCTTCGCAGAGAACCAGGGCATCGACCCGATCGGAATGGCCAGCAAAGCCGCGCAGGCAGGAGCCGGTGGAGAGATCCCAGAGCCGCACCATTTTGCCGGCTGCCGAGACGGCCAGGCGCCCGTCTCCGGTCAGAGCTACGGCGCTGATGTCGGTTTGGGAGGGCTCGGTAAAGGTTCGCAGCTCCCACACGCCGTGCAAGGATTTGCGAGGCAGCAAGCCCATCAGGCTTGCATTCAGAGCCAGGGCTTCGGGATCTCGGTCATAGCCTGGAACCGAGCGCGCGTGGGCGAGTTGGCGGTAGGCCTGCCCCGGCTGGGTCGACTTGCGCGCCTGCTCGAGGAAGCCAAGGAACTTCTGGCGAGCGCTCTCGGCCTCCCCGTGGGAGTGGGTACGGGTCACCACCAGGGAACGATCGTAGAATCGGCTGCTCTCGGCAATCTCCCACACCTGCACCTGGCCGTTCTCGCTGGCGGTGGCGGCCAATTGTCCATCCGGTGTGAAGCAGACGGCACAGACGCCCGCTGAATGGCCCTCCAAAGTGCGCACCGAGCGACCCGAGGGGATCTCCCAGAGGTTCACCTTGGGCGGGCGGGTCGACCGGGTTCCGGCCAGCATGCAATTGCAGTCCGGAGCCACGGCCACCACCCCGTGACGGGTGAACAGGCGCGAAGCCTGCTGCAGGTCCCACACGCACAGCTGATTGTCGTCGGAGGTGGCGCAGCTGATGACAGCGTAGCGCCCGTCGTGGGTCATCTTGATGGACTGAACGTCGCCCGCGTGCTCTCCCAGAGTGCCGATCCAATCGCCTCCGGCCAGCAGCCACAGGCGCACTGCCCGGTCGCGACCGCCCGATAGACCCACCGTGCCGTCCGGGCTGATGGCAACCGCATCCACCATGTCCTTGTGGCCTTCCAGGCTGCGGATGAGCTCGCCGGTGTGGAGGTTCCAGAGCTTGGCCGTTCGATCGCAGCTGCCTGAGAGGGCCAGTCTTCCATCGGGGGTGATGGCTACCGAGGTTACCTGCTTGGTATGGGCCTTGAGTGCCTTGACCCGTTGACAGCCCGGCAGGTTCACGATTTTCAGGTCGATCAATCCGGCGATGGCTTGCTTGCCTCCCGGCAGCACGGCGTAGAATCGCTCGCCGTCGTTCAGAGTGTGCAGACACTCACCGGTGGAGCGGGACCAGACTCTGCCATCGGGAGTATCCAGCGAGAGCACGAAGTCATCGGTAAGGGCCAGCCGATTGATCTCGCCCCGCTGGCCCTCGCCCTGCCACTGCCAGACCGTATACGAGGTCTCCAGATCCATCTTCTCGAGGCGATTCTCCCCAGCGATCACCAGCGATTCGTGGTCGGCCGCCATGGCCGAGACTCGCCCATCGCGACGCAGGATGCGCCGCGGCTGAGACAGGGGAAATACGATCTTGTTGTTGCGGGTGCGCAGCTTCTGCTGCGCCATCTCCAGGCGGGCCTGGGTCTCGCGGTCTTCAGGGATGCGCTGCAGGGCCTGACGGTAGGCGCGCTCGGCTGTGGGATACTGCTCGAGGCACATGCGAGCGTCCCCCATGGTGCGCCAGACGGCCCCTTCGGCGGCCAGCTCGGGGAGAGAGATGCCGTTCTGCATGATGGTCTCGGCTTCGGCCGGGCAATGTCGCTCGATGTGGTAGTAGCCCAGATAGGCGCAGGCTCGTTTGTACTGGCTGCTTACCTGGGTGAGCCGGCGAAGCACCTCCTCGTGGTCGATCTGGCCCAGACGCCACTGCAGGATGGAACGATTATAGACCGACTCGGGATGCAGGGCATCGAGCTTGGCTGCCTCGCGCCAGGCGTCGAAGGCCTCCTGGGTCTTGTTCAGGTTCCAGAGGGAGACGGCCTTGTTGTTCAGGGCCGCGGCCCGCTGCACTCCGGCCCGGGGCACCGGGCGGGGGTGCGGTCGGCCTTCAACCTCTTGATAGATGTTTGCCAGCGTCTCGCGCAGCTCTCGCATGCTCTGGGGACGATCAGCCGGGTCTTTCAGCAGGCAATGCACGATGCAGTTCGCCAGCGACTCGGGGATGCTCGGGTTGATGCTGGCCGGGTCGGGCGGCGGCTGGTAAACGTGGCAGGTCACCAGGTGGGTGATCGACATGGTCGAGTCTGTCAGGTCGAAGGGCCTGAACCCGCAGCACATTTCAAAGAGCAGGATACCCATGGCATAGACATCGGCCTGAACGCCCACGTTCTGGCCGAGCCATTGTTCGGGGGCGGCGTAGTGGGGAGTTCCCATGACGGTGCCCGTGGCCGTGAGGCTGAGGTCGCCCTCACCCTGCATCCCCTGCAAGCGGGCTACGTCGAAGGCGATGTCCCCGGTCCCGGGCTCGTCCTTCTTGACTTTGACGAGCCCGAAGTCGGTGACGCAAAGCTGACCGTCCTCGCCGATCAGCATGTTGGCCGGCTTGACGTCGCGATGGATCAGCCCATGGTCGTGGGCGTGAGCGAGCCCGTCGCAGGCCTGGATCGCAAGATCGAGAATCTTGGCCCACTGCCCGGGACGCACCTGGCCGCTGACCATCACGTCGCGCAGGCTGCCGCCGGGCAAGTAGTCTAGGAACAACAACGGTACCCCGTCGTACTCGCGCACGAACCAGCACTGGACGATGTTGGGATGCACACCCAGGTCGACCCAGGTGTGGGCCTCCAGGATCAGCCGCTCTTTGTCGGCCCAATCAGCGACCAGATTGGGCAGCGGAGCCTTGACGGCCAGGTCCACGTTCCACTCCCAGTGGCGCACACGGAAGACGGTCCCCATGCCCCCCCCTCCGACCAGCTCCTTTACCTCGAACTTGCCGTCGATGACATCCCCGACCTTCCAGTTGACGGCGCTAGGGATGGGCGCTTCGTCTTCGGATAAGAACTCTGGCTCGAGCGGCGGGGGAGGGGGGGGGGGCGGAGGCGGGGCCTTCTCCGTCATTGCGGTGGATTTCCAGCCCGTAGGCCTGCCGTCACCTGAGCGCGTTCCCGAGCGGGCGGTGGCGGCTCGGGCGGACGAG
>CAYYHB010000253.1:0-5424 GCA_964471395.1 uncultured Burkholderiales bacterium
ACCTCGGCATCGGCATTCCCACCCTGGTGGCCAACTACATCCCCGAGGGGATGCACGTGATCCTCCATTCGGAGAATGGAATGCTGGGCATCGGACCTTATCCTTTCGAGGGTGAGGAGGACGCCGACCTGATCAACGCCGGCAAAGAGACCGTGACCGAGATTCCCGGCACCTCCTATTTCAGCTCAGCCGAGTCCTTCGCGATGGTGCGCGGGGGGCACATCGACCTGACCGTCATCGGCGGGATGGAGGTCGACCAGGAAGGCAATCTGGCCAACTGGATGATCCCCGGCAAGATGGTCAAGGGAATGGGAGGAGCCATGGACCTGGTAGCCGGCTCCAAACGAGTCATCATCGCGATGCAACACGTGGGCCCGGATGGCGCGCCCAAGATCTTGAAGAAGTGCCGGCTCCCCTTGACGGGGCAGAGAGTGGTGGATACCGTGGTGACCGACATGGCCGTCATCAAAGTCACTCCCGAAGGGATGGTGTTGCTCGAGACCGCCCCTGGTGTGAGCGTGGACGAAGTGCTGGCTTGCACCGACGCGGAGCTGAAAGTAGCCGCCTCGGCGGGAGGAAAGTGAGCATGGCCGCCATCACGATGTCTCCGAGCATTCCCTGCGACAACCACTTGATGGCAGAGGGCCACCGGGCCTTCCGCCAGAAGCTACGCGCCTTTCTGGCCGAGCACGCCGACCCGATCGCCGAGCAGTACGAAGCCGAGGCCCGTTTCCCCCGCGAGCTGCTGCAAAAAATGGCCCGCGAAGGCTATCTGGGGGTGCCCTTCGCGGCCCAGTACGGTGGGGCCGGTCTCGACCCTCTGAGCCTGGCCATCTTGATTGAGGAGACCTCGCGCTGCTGGGGCTCGCTGGGCATCATCCTGGCCGCCCACATCGGCCTGGGCTCGAACCCCATCGCGATGTGGGGCAACGAAGAGCAAAAGCAGAAGTACCTGGTTCCCCTGGCCAGGGGCGAGCGGCTGGGCGGTTACGGGCTGACCGAGCCTCAGGCCGGCTCGGACTCGGGGGCCACCCTGACCAACGCCGTGCTCGACGGAGACCACTGGGTGCTCAACGGCACCAAGTGCTGGTGCACCAACGCCACGGAAGCTTTCAGCTACGTGGTCAGCGCTGTGACCGACCCCGACCTGGGCAAAAGCGGCATCTCGGCTTTCATCGTCGAGAAAGACTTCCCGGGCTTCTCCTTTGGCAAGAAGGAGGACAAGCTGGGTCTGCGCGCCTCCGCCACCGGAACCTTGATCTTCGACAACTGCAGGGTCCCCAGGGAGAACCTGCTGGGCGAGCGCGGACAAGGCTTCAAATATTTCATGCAAACCCTGGACGGGGGGCGCATTACCATCGGCGCCATGGCGCTGGGCCTGGCCCAGTGCGCGCTGGACGAGGTGGCTGCTGTGCTGGTCAAAGAGCGCCTGACGGCCGATATCTTTGAGCATGAGCTGCGCCTGGCTCCGCTGGCCGAGATGGCCGTTGACGTGGCCGCCGCCCGCTCGCTGGTCTACGAGGCGGCCATCACCCGCTCGCTGCGCCCCCGTTGGACGCTGGAGGGAGCGGTGGCCAAGTACCTGGCCAGCGAAGTAGGCATGCGGGTCAGTAGCAAGGCGGTCGAGATGCTGGCCGAGCGCGGGCTTTTGATGAACAGCCGCGTGTCGAGCGCCTTCCGAGACGCCAAACTTTGCACCATCGGCGAAGGAACCAATGAAATCCAGAAAGTCGTCATCGCCCGCGAGCTACTTCGCACGCTCGAGGCCTGACCAGAATCAAGGAGAGAAAGATGAGCCAGACCCTCACCCAGAAGCCTGCGGGCTTCTGTTTCGAATTGTCGGAAGACCACAAAATGGTGCAGCAGATGGTGCGCGACTTCGCGTCCGAGCACCTGGCCCCCCGGGCTGCCCACTATGATCGCACCTGCGAGTTCCCCTGGGAGAACGTCAAGAAGATGGCCGAGCTGGGCCTGATGGGCGTGACCGTGCCGGAAGAGTTCGGCGGAGCAGGAATGGACTCGCTGGCTTACTCCATCGTGATCGAGGAGATCTCGCGGGCCTGCGCCGCCACCGGCGTCATCACGGCCGTGCAGAACTCTCTGGGCGAGTACCCCCTGATGGCCTTCGGCACCGAAGAGCAGAAGAAAAAGTACCTGCCTTTGATGGCCAAAGGCGAGAAAATCGCCGCCTACGCTCTGACCGAGCCCGGCTCGGGCTCGGACTCGGCCGGCATGCAGACCCGCTGCGAGCTTCAGGGCGACCACTGGGTGCTCAATGGCCAGAAGAACTGGATCACCAATTCCACCGGGGCCGAGATCTTCGTCGTCTACGCCACCAAGGACCCCGAGCTCAAGCACAAAGGGATCTGTTGCTTCATCGTGGAGAAGGGCTGGGAAGGCTTCACCATCGGCAAGCACGAGGAGACCATGGGAGTGCGGGCCTCGGGCACCTGCGGACTGACCTTCGAGAACTGCAAGGTGCCCAAGGAGAACCTGCTCGGAGTCGAGGGCGAGGGGTTCAAGATCGCCATGCAGGCCCTCGACACCGGCCGCGTGGGTATCGCCGCCCAGGCCGTGGGCATCGCCCAGGCTGCCCTGGACAACGCGCTGCGCTACTCCAAGGAGCGCCACCAGTTCAAGAAGGCCATCTCCGAGTTCCAGCTGGTGCAGGAGATGCTGGTCCAGATGGCGGTCGAGATCGACGCCGCACGTCTGATGCTTTATCGCGCGGCTCTGAAGCGCGACTCGGGGGAGAAGTTTACCAAGGAGGCCTCTATGGCCAAGCTGTATTGCTCCGAGGTGGCCATGCGGGCGGCCTTGAACGCCGTCCAGGTCCACGGGGGGTACGGTTACTCCAAGGAATACCCGGTGGAGCGCTTGCTGCGTGACGCCAAGGTGACCCAGATCTACGAAGGCACTTCGGAGATCCAGAAGCTGGTCATCGCGCGCGAGCTGCTGCGCGACTAAAGTGAAGTGCTGAAGGTTTTGCAGTGACTGGCGCCGACAGAGCTGTAGGGAGGCGCATGCCAAGGATAGGCAAAACCTTCAGCACGTAACGCTCAACACACTAGTAACGCCCTGCGCGGGCCGGTGGCCCGTGCCACCACAGTCTGGGAGCGGTCCGGTTCTGGCCGCACGTCGCCTGGAGAATCCACGCGACGAAGTTCAGGAGGTTGGATTCAAATGAACATCATTGCCTGTGTCAGGCAGACCCCGGATACCGAGTCTGCCATCAAGATAGCGGCCGACGGCCGCGCCATCTCCACCGACGGCCTCAAGTACGTGCTCGGCCCCTATGACGAGTACAGCCACGAAGCGGCCGTGCAACTGGTGGAAAAGAACGGCGGCGAGGTAACCGCCATCTCCTTTGGTCCCGAGCGGGTCAAGGAGACGCTGCGCAACTGCCTGGCCATCGGCGCCGCCAAAGCGGTGCACATCCACGACGAAGACCCCTCGCACGACGACGCCCTGGCCATCGCCACCGCTCTCGCCGCGGCTATCAAGCCGATGACCTACGACGTGATCTTCACCTCCAACAAGGGTACCGACTCAGACCGCGGTCTGGTGGGCGCCATGCTGGCCGAGAAGCTGGGACTGCCCTACGTGGGCCTGGTTTCCGGGCTGGAAGTCGAGGACGAGGGCAAGACGCTCAGGTGCACCCGCGACGTCGAGGGCGGCCAGCGCGAGACGATCAAGGTGACCCTTCCGGCCGTGATCTGCGCCCAGAAAGGCCTGCGCGAGCCGCGTTATGCCTCATTGATGAACATCATGCAGGCCAAGAAGAAGCCCATGGAGACGAAGACCGTGGCCGACCTGGGCGTGGATACCGGCGAGGCGGTCAAGCTCGAGGTCGAGAAGATGGAGTATCCTCCCCAGCGTCCGCCCGGCCGGCTGGTCGATGGCGGAAGCGTGGACGAGAAGGTCAAGGAGCTGGTGCGCCTGCTCAAAGAGGAAGCCAAGGTTTTGTAGGAGGACAGAATGGGTAACGGAATCTGGGTGGTCGGGGAAGGCAAAGGAGAGCTTTCCCGCGCCACATGCGAATGTTTGAGCGAAGCTCGCCGGCTGGCGGGCGACGACAAGGTGACCTGCCTCCTGGTTGGCTCCGGTGTGAGCGGCTGGGCGGCCCAGGCCGGCAAGTTCGGCGCCGACGAGGTGCTGATCTGCGACAACGCCGGGCTGGACAAGTACAATCTGGAGATCTGGACCCACCTGGTGGCTTCCGCCGTGGACGGCAAGAAGCCTGACCTGGTGCTGGTTCCGGCCACCACGCATGGAAGTGAGTTGGCCGCGCGCGTGGCCGCTCGCCTGGGACTGGGCCTGGCCTCCGAGTGCGTGGCCCTGGCCAAAGGTGACGACGGCCAGTTCCGCGCCGTGCGCCCGATGTATGCCGGCAAGGTGCGCGTAACGGTGAAGTTCAAGGAGAGCGGCACCCGCATGGCCACCGTGCGACCCAATGTGCTCACCCTGACCGAGACCGGCCGGGCGGGCACGGTCTCGAGCCTCGACTTCAGCAAACCCGAAAGGGTTGGCGCCGAGGTGGTCAGCATCGAGGGCAAAGGAGAAGGCGGCAGCGTGGACCTTTCGGAAGCCAGCATCGTGGTCTCCGGCGGACGCGGCCTGAAGGGCCCGGAGAACTTCCACCTGGTGCACTCGCTGGCCGAGGTGCTCGGCGGCGCCGTGGGCGCCTCGCGCATGGTGGTGGATGCGGGTTGGAAAGAGCACAGCTACCAGGTCGGCCAGACCGGCCGCGTGGTCACGCCCGACCTCTATATCGCGGTAGGCATTTCCGGCGCCATCCAGCACCTGGTGGGCATGCAGAACGCCGGTTGCATCGTGGCCATCAACAACAATCCCGAGGCGGCCATCTTCAAGGTGGCTGACTACGGGCTGGTGGGTGACCTGTTCGAAGTGGTGCCGGCCCTGACCGAAGAGCTCAAGCGCTCGCGCAACTGAGCTGTTCTTGAAAGGCCCGTAAGAAGCCATCCGCGAGAGCGGATGGCTTCTTCTCGTTGCGGTTCCGGTATTTGCAGTGAGGGGGGGGGCCATGGAATCGGCATTCTCGGGGCGTTCCTGGTGGACGACCATTTCGGTCACCAGCGTGTCTGGTCACGGGAGCGCTGGTCGGCATGGCTCAGGCGCGACGGAGGAGTAAGCCAGCGGACCCAGCGCGCCAGGAAGCTCAGTAGAAGTAAGGCTTTTACCCTGTCCCGCGGGTTAGAAACGGTGGAAGCGACCGGGGGCCAGAAAACTCAGCAGCACGAACGCCGAGGCCACCAACAAGAGCAGGTTTACCCGGCGGCCCTGCCAACCGCCCACCAGGCGAAGGTGGAGGTAGGCCAGGTAGACGCACAGGGTGACCAGCACCATCTGGTTCTTGATGTCGCTGAAGGCGAACACCCAGTTGCTCATCACCATGCCGGTGGT